>JAFMKA010000001.1 GCA_017853175.1 Steroidobacteraceae bacterium
GGGTAGCCATGAACTCGGGCCCGTAGTGAAAGAACAAGGGGCCGATAGGTGGCCCGGACGATCACTACTATAACTGCCCCGTGCCCATGGCTCGTACGCAAGCTCCGCAAGACGGTAACATTCGGGTCATGCCCGTACCCGTCCAATTCTTGCCCGACCCCCTCCCGACCGAACCGCTCTCGATCGCCGCCTCGTGGCTCGAAACAGCGCGATCGAGACGCGATCAGCCGAACCCTAATGCCATGGTCGTGGCGAGCGTCGGCGCCGACGGCCAGCCGTCTGCGCGCGTGGTGCTGTGCAAAGAGATCGTGGTCGACCCTGGGTACATCTGCTTCTTCACCAACTACGACTCCCGTAAGGGGCATGAGATCGACGCTCATCCGCGCGTTGCCCTCGTCATGCATTGGGACCATCTCTATCGTCAGGTTCGCATAGAGGGTCGCGTCGTGCGTGCGCCCGTTGCCGAGAGCGACGCCTACTTCAAAACACGTCCGTGGCAACGCCGCGTGGGCGCTTGGGCCAGCGAGCAAAGTAAACCCGTCGGCTCTCGAGCCGATCTTGAGGCGGCCGTCGTCGCGACGGCACAGCGCTTCAACGTGCCGGTGCCGGGCCCAGAAGACGCGCCCGCTCCCGCAGGGCTCGGCGATCACATTCCCCGCCCTCCTCATTGGGGTGGGTACCACGTCTACGCCGAGGCCGTAGAACTTTGGGTCGAGGGCGAATCGCGGATTCACGATCGCGCACGATGGACGCGAAAATTATTGAGTGGTGCCGATCCCTATCAGCCGCCGACAAGCGGTAGCGGATGGAGCGTGACGCGCCTGCAGCCCTGACGAAAGGCGCTTAACGAAGCGCCGCGAGCAGCGGCGCATGCAGCGCACCGTTGGTCGCAAGCACTGAGGTTGTCGACAGGCCCACGGGCATCCCATCAAGATCGGTGAAAGTGCCGCCCGCTTCCTCGACGAGCACCGTCAACGCCGCGATGTCGAGAATGTTCACATCCGACTCGATCACGGCATCGAGCGCGCCACGCGCGAGCAAGTGGTAGTGCACGAAGTCACCGTATCCGCGAATGCGATTGACGCGGGCGACGAGCTCGCCGTAACGAGCCCAGCGCGGACTCTTGGCCAAAGTTTTGAGATTACCGCTCGAGACGATCGCAGCGTCGATCGCATCGACGCCACTCACGCGAATGCGCTGCTGACCTAGCCACGCCCCCTCGCCTCGCTCGGCCCAAGCGAACTCGCCGTATGCGGGTGCCGACGATACGCCGAGCACCATACGCCCTGCGCGCATCAGAGCAATCTGCGTCGAGAAGAACGGGCATTCGCGCACGAACGACTTGGTGCCATCGATGGGATCGACAAGCCAGATACTCTCCGCGCCCATGTCATGCTGACCGGTCTCCTCACCAAAGAAGCCGTAGGTTGGAAAATGTTTCGATAGCACGTGGTGGATGGCTTCTTCCGAGCGAATGTCGGCCTCGGTCACCGGCGACTTATCGGCCTTGGTCACGACCTGCAAGTTGCGCTGGTACAGATCGCGAATGACCTTGGCAGCGGCCTCGGCGGCCTCGATGGCAGCCTTCAATTCTGCGGATGGCACGATTTGGTCCCGGGTCGATGAGTCTGGAGTGGTATCTTAAACGCCATGGGAAACCGCTTGAGCAAGATCTACACCCGCACAGGGGACGACGGCACCACAGGCCTCGGCGATGGCAGCCGAGTCGCTAAGGACGACCCACGTGTTGAGGCCTATGGCACGGTCGACGAGGCGAACTGCACCATCGGCATGATTCTCGCCGTTCCGGCTCTACCTCAGGCGGTCGTCGATTGCCTCGTCGAGGTGCAGCACGACCTGTTCGATCTTGGGGGCGAACTCTGCATTCCGGGCATGACGCTCATTCAGTCGGCCCACGTCGATCGCCTCGAAACCGCTCTCGACGCCTTCAACGAACACCTTCCGCCCCTTAAAGATTTCATCCTTCCCGGGGGAGGCCCGGCCTCAGCGGCCTGCCACTTGGCGCGCACCACGGTCCGCCGCGCCGAGCGTCGAGTTTGGACGCTCGCCGCGCAAAGCCCGATCAGCCCCGAGCCCGCTCGTTACCTCAATCGTTTGTCCGATCTGCTCTTCGTGCTCGCTCGAGTACTCGCCCGTCACGAAAACGGCAGCGAAGTGCTCTGGAACCGCGCCAGAAAAAAAACGCCCTGACAATACCCCTCGCTCGGCGCGTCAGTCGCGACTCGCGAGCGCGCGCTCATCGACCTCGCTGCGAATCTGCGTGCCGATCACGATCGATAGTGCCAACGCACAGGCGAGTCCCAGAAACGGCACCTGGTAGCTGCCGAACACATCGAAGAGCTTGCCGGTGATCCAGCTGCCGAGTCCGACACCAATCGATTCCATGAAACTGATGGAACCGTTGATACGCCCGATCTCGCGTAATCCGAAATTATTGACTGCGAGCATGTTGTAGAGCGTGAACAGGCCGCCCCAACCGAGACCGATGACCACCGCCGAGATCGTCACCCATTCGCGTTTCATGCTCGCAAGCCCCACCAATCCGACGAACATGATTACGAGGCAAGCCATGAATACTTTGTGCCGATCGATTCGATCTGCGATAGCGCCGTTCACAAGCTTCGCAAACATCGCCACTAAGCTGAACAAGAAGAGCTGAAGCCCCGCTTCTTTGAGCGTGAAACCGAACCCCTTATTGAGGTGCAGCACGTAGTGCTGCACGAAAGAGAAGATCGCAAAGTAGGATAAAAACCCCGACAGGCCGATGGCCCAGAACGTGCGGGTTCGAATAGCCTGCCGAAAAGTCAAGCCGTGCTGCTTGAGATCTCCGAGTGCTTCGTTTTGCCCCACCGCCTTGTAACCGGCCTGCGCAGGCGTTCCGCGAATCACGAGAAAGACCAACACGAACAACACGATCGGCATGAGCGAGTTATAGAGATACGCCTGTCGCCAGCCGAACGCTTCGATGAGATACGGATTGACGAAAGGCAATACGGCACTGCCCAAACTCGTACCCATCAGAGCGATGCCGATCGCAAGACCACGATGTTTGACGAACCAGCTCGATACCAAATAAATCACGGTCATCGAACCCGCTGTCGACAGCGCGAGCGAGAACATCAAGTGGATGAGATAGACCTGCTTGAGAGCGATACCCATCCAGTTCTGCACATAGAGCCAAAGACCGAAAGCCGCCAGTGCTACGGCGATGGCAATGGCCACACGTCGATTGAGGCCGGGGGCGAGCGAACCGAGCGCCACCACCACGACACCCCCGAGCCCGAGTGCGGTGATCACGGCAATCGCCTCGATCAGTGGCACCGGACCGCCATTCGCGATGAGGCTGTAGCCCACGTACCCGAGCGTCAAAAGCCCGCAGCCTGTCATCAAGAGGTACCGCGGGTTGACCCGATCGATCAGGATGCCGATGAAGGGCGCGATGGTCGCCGTCACGGCAAAGTTCAGGAAGTCGCGGAACTTGAAGTCACCACGCGCCCAAGCGAATTCGTCGAGCAGCGACGGATCGAAAATGGTGATGCCGGTGGCGGTCATGCCGTTTGAGAGGAAGAGCGCAAGCATCCCCATTACGGCGACGACCCAAGGATAGTAACGAGGCGCTTCGCGCCCGCCGGCTACGTTGTTCATGGACGAGTACCCCCTTCGCCAGATCATACACGCACCGGAACGTGCCAAAATCACCGCATGATCCACCCCTCGAACGCCGAGTTGCGCGCCCTCGACCTCGCGCACGTCTGGCATCCCTGCACGCAGATGAAGGATCACGAGGCCACCATGCCGCTCGTGCCCCTACGCCGTGGTCACGGGGTCTGGCTCGAGGACTATGACGGTCGCCGTTATCTCGATGCGATCAGTTCATGGTGGGTCAATCTTTGGGGTCACGCGAATCCGCAAATCAATGCTGCGGTGAGTCAACAGCTTGAACGTCTGCCACACGCGATGTTCGCAGGATTCACACACGAACCGGCCGCGCAGCTCGCAGCAGAGCTCACGACTCTCGCTCCTCCCGGTCTCAACCGATGTTTTTTCGCAGATAGCGGCTCAGCCTCGATCGAGGTTGCCGTCAAGATGAGTTTTCACTTCTGGCAAAACACCGGGCGCCCCGGAAAAACCCGATTCGTCACCCTGTCTAATAGCTATCACGGCGAAACCTTGGGCGCGCTCGCGGTCGGCAGCGTCGAGCTCTACAAGGCGATTTACCGTCCGCTGCTGATGGACGTGATCACCGTGCCGTCACCCGATGCGTTTTTGGCCGAACCTGGCGAGAGCCCGTCGGACGTCGCGCGCCGTCGCGCAGCAGAGCTCGAGCGTGTGCTCGCTACGCAGGCAGATGACATTGCCGCAGTGATCCTCGAGCCACTGGTTCAGTGCGCCGGCAACATGCGCATGCATGATCCGATTTATCTCAAACTCGTGCGCGACGCCTGCACCCGATACGGTGTTCACTTGATCGCCGACGAGATTGCCGTCGGCTTCGGGCGAACCGGAACCTTGTTCGCCTGCGAGCAGGCGGATGTGACCCCAGATTTTCTTTGTCTTTCGAAAGGCCTTACGGCGGGCTATTTACCGATGTCGGTCGTTCTGACTCGCGAGTCGATCTACGAGGCGTTCTACGACGAATACGTGAAGCTCAATGCGTTCTTACATTCGCATAGTTATTCGGGAAATCCTCTCGCATGCGCTGCCGCGCTGGCCTCGTTACGACTTTTTCGTGAGCGCGATGCGCTCAAGGCCAATCGTGTCTTGGCCGATCACCTCGGCACTGCGACACGACGGTCCTTTGATGGGCATCCGAATGTCGCCGAGATACGTCAGCGCGGGCTCATCGTCGCCGTCGAGTTCGTGAGTGATCGTAAAACGCGTCGTACCTTCGATTGGCGCGAGCGCCGTCATCTGCATATCTATCGGCATGCTCTCAGTCGAGGCGTGCTCCTGAGGCCTCTCGGCAACGTTATCTACTTCATGCCGCCCTATGTCATCTCGTATGACGAAATCGACCTAATGGTCGACGTCGCGCGAGAGGGCCTCGATCTAGCCGTTCGCGAAGGGGCCGCTGCATGAGAGAAATACGAGTGTATGTCGACTCTCTGCTGGAGTCCGGCCGTCGGGTCGCTCTGAACGCGCAAGCCGCGCAACATGTCACCAAGGTACTTCGCTTGCGCGACGGCGCCACACTCCGCGTTTTCAACGGACGCGGCGGCGAATACCCCGCCACGCTTCGTATCGCGGGACGCGAAGTAAGCGTCGAGCTCGGAGACCATCGAGCCGTCGATCGGGAATCGCCCATACGCGTCGTCTTGTTGCAGGCCCTTGCTCGCGGCGAACGCATGGACTTCGTCATCCAGAAGGCGACGGAACTCGGCGTCCACCGCATCATTCCGGTCGCCGCGGCTCGTAGCGTGGTCCAGCTCGATGCCGATCGCGGTGATAAACGTACGCATCACTGGCAAGCCGTCGCCGCCGCTGCCTGCGAGCAAAGCGGTCGTAACACGCTGCCTATCATCGACTCTCCGCTGTTCTTCGAAGCCGCGCTCACTGCCGTCATCAAAGTTGAGTGCCGTCTGCTGCTTCTTCCGGAGGCCACCGCCTCCCTTGCGGGGAGTCTGACGTCCACGGCACCGACGCAAGAGATCGCCCTCCTCGTCGGACCGGAGGGCGGCCTCGAGGAAACGGAGGTCGAACGGGCTCTGGAGGTCGGATTCCGGGCAGTTCGACTCGGCCCCAGGGTGTTGCGCACAGAAACCGCGGGGCTTGCCGCGCTCTCCGCACTACAATGTCTCGCAGGAGACTTTGCATGACCCGACCCACCCTCGCCGTGGTGATGGACCCCATCGCCGATATCAAATACGCGAAGGACTCAACGCTCGCGATGCTCTGGGCTGCAGCGGCCGATGGCTTCGATCTGCTTTACCTCGAGCTCGGCGATCTCTGGCTGCGCGATGGTGTCGCCTGCGGCCGTGCCCGCCCGCTCAAAGTATTCAAAGACGAAAAACGCTGGTTCGAGCTTGGCGAGCCCTCAACGGTGCGTCTGGGTGATGTCGATGTCATCTTGATGCGGAAAGATCCGCCCTTCGACACAGAATATATTTATAGCACCTACATACTCGAGCGCGCAGAAGACCAAGGCGCACTAGTCGTCAACCGACCGCGCGGCCTTCGCGACATGAATGAGAAGGTCTATACGGCCTGGTTCCCGCAGTGCTGCGCGCCCACGCTCATCACTCGCGATATGGGTGATATGCATGCCTTCTTGACGGAGCACTCAAAGATTGTTTGCAAGCCCTTGCACGGCATGGGCGGTCGTTCGATTTTCGTCATCGAGAAAGGCGACAAAAACGCCAACGTCGTATTCGAAACCTTGACGAACTACGGCAACCAATTCGCGATCACTCAGCGCTACCTGCTCGAAATCGTCACCACTGGTGACTCACGCGTTCTGCTGGTCGACGGCGAGCCTATGCCGTTCGCGCTCGCACGCATTCCGAGTGGCAGCGATAACCGCGGAAATCTTGCAGCCGGGGCAACGGGTGTCGGCCGACCGCTCAACGAGCGCGACCGCTTCCTCGCGGCACAAATCGGTCCGCGCCTCGCCGAGCAAGGAATGCTCTTCGTCGGTCTCGATGTCATCGGTGATTTCGTCACCGAGATCAACGTGACGAGTCCGACGGGTATCCGCGAACTCGACAAGCAATTTGGCATCGACATCGCCGCCGCGCTCATTGCCGCTATTCGCCGTCGTCTCGAGGCGCGTCGTACATGAGCGGCGAAAATAGTCTGACCAATCATCTTCTGGTCGCCATGCCCTCTCTGGCAGACCCTGAGTTCTCGCAAACCGTGACACTCGTCTGCGAACACAGCTTGGAAAAAGGCGCACTCGGTATCGTCATCAATAAACCCTTACCGATGACGCTAGGAGAAGTGTTCGAACAAATGAGTCTTGAGCCGGCCAGTGCAGAGCTCGCGGGCCGCTCGGTGCTGCGGGGCGGGCCCGTTCATCGAGATCGGGGGTTCGTGGTGCATCGACCCTCTGGACGATGGGATTCCTCTCATGTCGTCTCCGAGCAGATTCAAGTGACGACCTCCAAAGATATTCTTGCTGCGATGGCACGCGGAGAGGGCCCTGCTGACGCGTTCATCGCTCTCGGCTATGCAGGGTGGGAGGTCGGTCAGCTCGAGCGCGAAATGCACGACAACGCCTGGATCTCGCTCCCCGTCGATGAACGGATCGTTTTCGAGATGCCTTTCGAAGACCGCTGGCATGCCGTATGGCGGCAGCTCGGCATCGACATCGGCCGCATGAGTCATGTCGCCGGGCACGCCTGAAGGAAACTTTCGCCTCCCCGAAGTCGTAATCGGCTTCGATTTCGGTATGCGTCGTATCGGACTCGCCGTGGGCGATACCTTGACTCGCACAGCCCGGCCGCTGCCGGCCCTCGAGCGAAAGAATCCTGAGCTCAGCGAAGTCGAATGGCGAGCCGTCGAAATCGAGGTCGTCAAAGCGGGAGCCCGGCAGCTCGTGGTCGGCTGCCCTTATAATGTCGATGGTTCGTCGGGTCCGATGACCGGACGGGCCAAAGCCTTCGCCAAGGCGCTCGGCGATCGGCTCAAATTACCGGTCCACCTCGTCGACGAACGCTACTCATCGCTCGAAGCCGAGGCGGCCTTGCGCGACCGACGCAGCACGCGCGATCGCAAACGATATGACCGGGGTGCGATCGATAGCGCTGCCGCAACAGTGGTTTTAGAGCGCTGGCTCGCCGGCGAACGCTGAAGGACGACAACGGATGCCCGAATCGAAACGTAAGCCGCCTACCACTCAGTTGCGAGCCGATGGTTCATTAAGACATCTGCTCACGCTCGAGGGTCTTCCTCCACAAGTCGTTCGCCAGCTTCTCGCGCGCTCAGAGCATTACGCCAGCCCTCTTTCAAAACCTGCGGCACGCAGCGACGTGCTTACAGGCCGTACGGTCGCCGTCATGTTCGCAGAGCCTTCGACGCGCACGAGAGTCTCTTTCGAGCTTGCCGCTCGTAGGCTCGGCGCCGACGTCGTCAATATCGAAGTTCAACTGTCCTCGCGCCTCAAGGGCGAGAGCGTGCTCGACACCGTCGCTACGCTCGAAGCGATGCATGTCGATGCCTTCGTATTACGCGATGCAGATTCTACGGTGCCCGAGCTCGTCGCCTCGCATGTCGCTGAACACGTGAGTGTCTTGTCAGGTGGTGCAGGAAGTCATGCGCACCCGACTCAGGGACTGCTCGATGCGCTCACGGTACGCCAGCATAAGGGTCGTATCGAAGGTCTGCGTATCGCTATCGTCGGAGATATTCGTCATTCGCGCGTTGCGCGCTCATCGTGGCATGCCTTCGCGGCGCTCGGTGCAGAAGAGATTCGGATCGTCGCGCCAAATGGGCTGATGCCCGCAGAGGACGAATTCAAAGGCTGCGCGCGGCTCACATCGCTCGAAGACGGCATCGCAAACTGCGATGTCGTGATGATGCTTCGTATCCAGAAGGAGCGCATGGCAGCCCTGTCGATACCTGACGAGGCGAGCTATTTCGCAGAGTGGGGTCTCACGACCGAACGCCTGCGTGCCGCCAAGGCCGACGCCATCGTCATGCACCCGCAGCCCATGAATCGCGGTGTCGAAATCGCTTCCGAAGTGGCCGATGGTCCGCAGTCGGTCATTCGCGATCAAGTTCGTAACGGGGTCGCTGTTCGCATGGCGGTACTCGAAGCCACGCTAACCGGAGGACGCCGATGAGCGTTCAACATCCCGCACATCGCGGCAGCATCTGTCTCGAAGACGGCAAGGTACTGGCGCAGCACGCCTTCCCCGGCGATCAGTTCGTAATTCGTATCGAGGCACCGAAGTGTGCGGCTCGCGCGCTGCCGGGCAGTTTTGCCCACCTGACCGTCGACGACGACATCCCGATGCGCAGACCGCTCTCGATCATGCGCGCTGATCCACGCGAGGGATGGATCGACATCCTCTATAAAATCGTCGGCCCCGGCCTCTCTGCGCTCGCGCGTCGTCGCGTCGGTGACTCGCTCTCCGTGCTGGGTCCCATCGGTCGGGGCTTCGACTTGAACCCCACACGCCCGAGACCGCTGCTGATCGGCGGCGGTGTCGGAATACCCCCCATGGTCTTTCTCGCCGAGGCGCTCACTTCTGATCGAAGAGCAGAGTGGAAACCTCTCGTGTTAATGGGTTCGGAGATTCCGTTTCCTTTTCAAAGTCGTCCGTCGACCATCCTGGTACCCGGCATCCCCGAGGGTGTCATCGCCTCGATGCCGCTGCTCGACGGCTGGGGTGTGCCGTCCCGTCTGGCGAGCCGCAGCGGTTTCCCGGGGTGCTTCGACGGCTTCGTCACCGAACTGGCTTCAGCTTGGCTATCCACGCTCGACGAACGAGCGCTGAGTGAAGTCGAAATTTTTTCTTGCGGGCCCACGCCCATGCTCGAGGCCACCGCCAAACTTGCCGCCCGATTTGGCCTACCCTGCCAAGTATCGCTCGAAGAATTCATGGCCTGTGCCGTGGGTGGCTGCGCAGGATGTACCGTACGCGTGAAGACACCGAGCGGACCTGCCATGAAGCGTGTGTGTGTCGACGGACCCGTGTTCGACGGCTACACCGTCTTCGACGTTTGAGCCTTCGGTGACTGAGAGCCGCTCTTCTCCTTCTGAACGACTCGCTGCGGTACAACACCGCATCGAGGCTGCAGCGCGAGAGGCCGGACGGTCAGTCCGTGAGATCACTCTCATCGCCGTCAGCAAGCAGCAATCCATAGAGTCCGTGTCCGCGCTCGCCGACCTCGGTCAGCGTGACTTCGGCGAAAATTATTTGCAGGAGGGCTTAGCCAAAATCGACGCCCTTCGCGACCGCGGCTTGACCTGGCACTTCATCGGTCAACTGCAATCGAATAAGACGCGTCCCGTCGCCGAATATTTCGACTGGGTTCATACGGTCGACCGACTCAAAATCGCCACGAGACTCTCCGAGCAGCGACCGTTTCATGCCCCGCCGCTCTCGATCTGCGTGCAGGTCAAACTCGGCCACGAAGACACCAAGGGCGGCGCGCTACCCGCGGACCTGCCCGACTTGCTTGAAGCCATCGCGTCCCTTCCTCGCCTTCGACTGCGCGGCCTCATGGCGATACCGCCCGCCGAGGCAGAACTCTCCCGGCAACGACACTGGTTCGACGCGCTCCATCAACTATTCTTGAAGGCTCAGGATCATCACCCCACCCTCGATACGCTCTCGATGGGTATGAGCGCTGACCTTGAGGCCGCGATCGCCGAGGGCGCCACCCACATCAGGATCGGCACCGCACTCTTCGGTCAGCGTCTACAATCGTCGGCATGACGGCACCTGATGTAGGTCATGGGCTCGGCGTGCTGGGCGGTGGGCATATGGGCCGCGCTCTAGTTGAGGCGCTGCTCAATCGAGGCGTACATCCATCGCGGGTCAAGATGGCCGAAACCGTCGCGTCGACGGCAAAGTCTCTGACTGACGAACTCCGCATCACCGTCGTAACAGACGGTCGCTCGCTGTTCCCGGGCGTTGACACCCTCATCCTCGCCGTCAAACCCCAAGATATGGCGCGCGCACTACAAGTGTTGCGCCCACAACTCGAACTCCACCGGCCGCTCGTGATCTCGATCGCGGCGGGGCTATCTGTCGCTCAACTGCAACAGTGGTGCGGAGCGGGAGTTCCGATCGTTCGCGCCATGCCTAACCGTCCCGCCCTCGTGGGCGCCGGAGCAACAGGTCTCTACGCTTCACAAGATGTCTCTCGATCGTTTAGAGATCGTGCCTCGGCCATCCTTAGCGCAGCGGGTCTCGTGGTCTGGGTGGATGATGAGTCGCTGATGGACGTGGTCACCGCAGTCTCGGGCAGCGGTCCGGCCTACTTCTTTCGAATGGCAGAGGCCTTGGCTGCCGCGGGCCGTCAACATGGCCTACCTGAAACCACAGCATTACAGCTAGCCCGTGCAACGCTGCAGGGCGCCGGGATGATGGCGACATCGGATGCCGACCTATCAGCGCTTCGGGCCTCGGTCACCTCAAAAGGTGGAACAACTGCGGCGGCTTTGGACTCATTCGAAAGCCAGGGGCTCGATGCCGTGGTGGAGGCCGCCGTCTCGGCGGCCGTCCGGCGGGGTCGAGAGCTATCTGCTGACGCCGAAAAAGGGGGTTAAACGTGCATCAAGTCGTTCTCTTTCTCGCAGAAACCTTCTTCTCGTTGCTGCTCTACGCATTCTTGTTGCGACTGATGCTGCAATGGGCGCGGGCGAATTTCCGTAACCCCCTCGCGGAAGCCATTTTGCGCATGACCAACTGGCTCATCATGCCCTTGCGCCGAGCGCTGCCTCCCATCGGACGGATCGATACCGCTTCGGTAGTCGCGGCTTACGCCGTCGCCCTGGTGCAAACGGCCGCGCTCAGCGTCATTCTGGCTGGCGCCCTACCCGATGCCTTGCCTTGGCTCTGGGTCGCTGCCATCGAACTACTGAGATCGGCTTTATGGCTCTATTTCTGGGCGATTTTCATCTATGCGCTCGCCTCGATGATCGCTCCGGGCGTTCGATCGCCCCTTCAGGATGTGCTCGAATCACTCTGCGAGCCGGTGCTGGAGCGAATTCGCAACGCCGTTCCGGCGATCGGCGGGCTCGATCTGTCTCCAATGTGGGCCGGAATCATCATCCAAGTGTTGCTCATTCTGATTCGCTGAGCGCGCGATACCTCGCTTGACGTCGGTAGACGCACGACGAAAAGGCCATTTTTTCAGGCGAAATATCGCAAAAAGTGTTTGCTAGTACGTGGCTCTATGCTATTTTTCGCCCCGTTCGCAACGCGCAAAATAACGCGCAAACCTAAAAAACCAGGAGTATTCCAAGATGGCGAAAAAGGGTGGTCCTCCGACCAAGTCGGAAATCCTCAACCAGATCGCAAAAGAAACCTCGCTGTCCCGCAAGAATGTGGCGGCGGTGTTCGATTCTCTGAACGGTCAGATCAAGAAGAGCCTGCGCGCGCACGGTCTCTTCACGCTGCCGGGCCTTGCCAAGCTCAAGGTCGTCAAGAAGCCCGCCACCAAGGCGCGTGAGGGCATCAACCCCTTCACGGGCGAGAAGATGATGTTCAAGGCGAAGCCGGCCTCGAAGAAGGTTCGTGCGATGCCGCTCAAGAACCTGAAGGCGATGGTCAACTGATCAGCCTCTCGTAAAAGAGCATAAAAAAAGGCCCGGAACGTCATGCGTTCCGGGCCTTTTGCTTTTCGGACGATCAGCCGATCTCGTCGGCTTCTTCCATCAGGAGTGCTCGCGGCTTGCCGCGATGCATTTCGATGCGATCCTTCACGCGTTCGCGCATGCGGTCGCGCATGTTTTCAGCTCGCTTGCGCTGATCAGGCGTCAAGACCTGCCATACCTTGCCGCGAAGTTCGGCGCCTTGCTGAACGAGACTCGTTGTCAGCTCGCCCATCTTGCGCGCGATCGACGCGCTCTCACTCGCGTACTTCGCATCACCCGCATCGAGATTTCTGAGACGCTGCGATTCGGCTCTGATGTCTCGACTCGTCTTGGCCATCACGGGTCGCGCGGTCTCAACGAGTTCGGTCACTTTGCCGCGCTGCTGTGGGGTGAGCTCAAGTGCGTCAGCCATCCGCATGAGCATCCGCGGATCGAGGCCGTAGGCACCCATGAGATCTCCGCCGCCCCGCTGCATGCGAAGCATCGGACGTGGACCGCCTTGCTGACCGGGAACATGATCTCCTCGAATGATGATTCGTCGGATCTCACGACCCTCGACGCCGGGGCCCTCTGCTCGGGCGCCCGGTGCATCGGGCGGTGGCGGCGGCATTTGAGCCTGAACACTGACTGAGGTCAGAAGGACGCCTAAGGCGGCGATGGATAAAGCCATTTTCATGATGTGATCTCCGATAACTCGCCCGCAATGGACGCATTTTCACTTAATTCGACCTCAGCGGAACAAAAAGATGCGAAAACGGTCTGCAAAGTTCTGTGAAGCGATTGCGCACAGGCTGACAAATGACCGCGATCGTCGCAGCATTACCTCTTAAATGGCTCCCCGCATCCTTCTCGTCGACGATGACCGTGATCTTTCCTCGATGCTCGAGGAATTTATGGCTCACGAGGGATTTGTGGTTACCGCGGCCCACGATGACTCGTCCGCCTTGGCCATGTTGTCTCAGAAGACGGTCGATGTTGTGGTTCTCGATGTCATGCTCCCCGGCCGAAGCGGCTTCGAAATTCTCAAGGAAATTCGCCAAATCAAGCCTCGTCTTCCGGTCATGATGCTCACGGCCCGTGGCGAAGCGATAGATCGAATACTCGGGCTAGAACTTGGCGCAGACGACTACTTGGCCAAACCTTTCGATCCGCGCGAACTAACGGCCCGCGTCCGAGCGATCTTGCGACGGATGTCTTCCGCTTCGGACTCCCCTGCCTCCGACACGTCCCTGATAGCGGGTCGACTCACGCTCGACTTGAAGCGACGACGGGTTTCAATCGACAACGATCTACTCGAACTGACCGGTGCCGAGTTTCGTATTCTCCAGCTACTGGTCGAAGAGCTGGGTCAGCCCGTTGAGCGAAAAGTGCTGACGGAGCGAGCACTGGGGCGAAAGCTCACGCTCTACGACCGAAGCATCGATACACACGTCAGCAATCTTCGTCGAAAACTCGGGCGATCAGGCGATTGTCGGATCGAGATTCGGTCCGTACGCGGCACAGGGTACGAACTCATCGATCTCGATACCCATGAGTAAACTTGCCCTTCGAATCTTCGTTTCTTTTTTTTCCGCACTGATCATCACCGTGCTTGGCGCAATCGCCGTCACTTCATGGATGATCTCAGAACGAAAGGAATCGACAGACACCGAGCTGCTCGTGGCAGCACAGGCTGCCGCAGCCGCATTGGCCGATGGCGGAGTCCCTTCGCTGACAAAGTGGGCGAAAAGTCGAGCTCTCGACTCGAGCATGACGCTCGATATTCTAGTGATCGACGAGACCGGTCACGATCTGCTCGGACGTACCGCACCGAGCATCACGACACCGCTCCCGCCGGAAGGAGACGACTTTTTCGGCTATGACTTACCTGCCGTGCTTCTGAACCTTCCAACGAAGGCCCCGGAGTTGATCAGCGATGAAGGCGAGTCATTTCGACTCGTCGCCCTGAGCAAGCGAACAGGCTTCGCGGCGCTGCGCGATATCCCACTGTCTGTGTTACTACTCTCTTTGATCGTCACCGCCCTCGTAAGCCTCTGGCTGGCGAGGTCGATCACTCGCCCGATCATCGAACTACAGCAGACCACCGAGAGTTTGGCCGCGGGGAATCTGAACTCCAGAGTGCCCCGACAAACGACATCACGCAGAGATGAAATTGGGCGCCTGGCACGATCTCTCGACATGATGACCAATCAGCTCGCGTCGCTGATCACAGGACAGCAACAACTGCTCCGCGACGTCTCGCATGAACTTCGATCGCCGCTCGCTCGGATACGTCTGGCATCCGGACTCCTCGCACAACGCGACGCCTCGACGGCGGCGACGACCGGCCGCATCGATGAGGAGGTGGCTCGGCTCGACGAACTCATCGAAAAAATTCTCGATGTCTCTCGCGTCGAATCGGGCGCGATCACCTGGACCCTTGAGCACCTGGCGTTACGTTCTATCGTCGAGCGGATACTGGTCGATGCTTCATTCGAGGCGGCGCAACTTGGAAAGTCTTTGTCATCACAGCTAGGTGCCATGCCTCTCGAGATCATCGGGGATCGCTACTGGATCCAATC
The DNA here is from genome assembly GCA_017853175.1 of Steroidobacteraceae bacterium. Taxonomy (GTDB): domain Bacteria; phylum Pseudomonadota; class Gammaproteobacteria; order Steroidobacterales; family Steroidobacteraceae; genus UBA964. Next base: position 14,851 of record JAFMKA010000001.1, read on the forward strand.
GTCCATAGAGAACGTGATCCGTAATGCCCTGAAACACTCCCCAGTAGGCGCGTCGGCGGAGGTGCTGCTCGACCAGGTCGAGGGTTTTGCGAGACTCCGAGTTCGCGACTCCGGGGCCGGACTACCGACCGACGAGCTCACCAAAATATTCGAGCCCTTTTTTCGAAGCGGCGTCGCGTCGGCAGAACGATCTTCGGCGAGCGCAGGCCTCGGACTTGCGATCACTGCCAGAGTGGTGCGCGGACACCACGGACGGATTGAAGCCCGGAATCTTCGTAACAACTCGGGTCAATCGATCGGTTTCGAGATTGATCTGCAGTGGCCGCTGGCGAAGACGTCGCTTACGAATGACCAAGCTGCAAACGCACACGCAAGCCCGGATCCGCATTTTCGAGGATGAGTTTGCCACGGTGCAAACGAGCGACCGCTGCCGCAATCGCAAGTCCTAACCCGGTTCCGGGCTGAAAGGCGGGGCTCTCAAGTCGCACGAAGGGCCGTAACGCCTGTTCGCGTGCATTTTCGGGAATACCCGGCCCACTATCCTCAACGACGATTTCGGCCGCACCGCCCTCGGGTGCCGACTTCACTGCCAACCTTAACGTCGACCCGACAGGGGAATATTTAATGGCGTTCTCCAGAAGGTTTCCGAGCGCCTGCTTGAGTATTTGGGGATGACCGAAAACCTTGACGGGCGACATCGAAAGTTCCAAATGCTGATCTCGCTCGTCTGCTAAGGGCTCAAACAACTCCGACACGTCGGTGGCAAGCGATTCGAGATTGATCTCCTCCATCGAGTCGCGCGAAAGTCCTGCCTCAGCTCGCGCCAGATCGACGAGCGAATTGAAGGTTTGGAGCGCCCGGGTAACATTTTTCTCGGCGTCGTTCAGCAGCTGCTGTCGATCGGACTCACCTTGAGCCTCGCGAGCCGCTGCAATAGATCGACTAACTCGCATGAGAGGCGATCGTAGATCGTGAGCAAGGCTTTCGGTGACGGTGCGCATGCCGGTCACCAACGATTCGTTTTGCTCTAGCATCTCGTTGAACGTCACGGTGAGAGATCCCATCGCATCGAGGCGTCGCCGTTCTGGAGCGCGCGCCGTCATTTGCCCTTTCATGATCTTGCGTGCCGTTCGCGCAAGTCCGCGTACATGGTCGAGCATATATTTATTGAGGAAATATCCCGTCACGCTACCGATGAGAATGATCATGAAGGTAGTGACCGCAGCAGCTCTCCCCAAAGATTGTGCAATCTCCCTCTTGTCTCGATCGATCTGAGACATGACAAAAATGGAACCGTCATCGTTCCTCAAACTCGCAACATAGAACCGGGTGCCATCGTCCGAATCTAGGGTGTAGGGCGCGAAGCGCGACTCAAACACCCTCGCGCCCCCCGGGATATCCGACAAACTGCCCACGATGGGCTTCCGGTCCGCCGTAAATAACGCAAAGTATCGTCCGTCGGCGACGACTCGATTTCGGAGGGCGATGCCGGCCACGAGCGCTTCACGACCGACCGAGCGTTCATACTGCTGACGTAAAAGAAGCTCCTGACGCATCGATTGCAGGATTTGACGACTATGGACATCCATCATCCGGAACTGAAGCCACGAAAACGCCGCTACGAAGGACAGGACCATCACCCCGAGCGCAATAAGCGTGGCCGTCACGCCACGTCGATCTACGACAGTTATACGCATGGGTCTAGCATGCCATGACAAGAGGCCATAGAGTGTCTCCCCCATGACCCGGATGCTACTCATCGAAGATGACGCCGAAATGGCCTCGGAAATCGTCGGGGAGATGCAAGTTCGCGGCTATGACACGGCTCACTGTGCCGACGGTCGCCTGGGGCTCGACACTGCGCTCGCTGAGAACTTCGATGTCATCGTCACGGACCGCATGCTGCCGGGTATCGACGGTCTAAACCTGGTTCGGGCGCTGCGTTACGCGGGTCGATCCACACCTGTTCTCGTCTTGTCCGCTCTCGACTCGGTTGACGAGCGGGTCGCAGGCTTACGGGCGGGGGGTGACGATTATCTGGGCAAACCTTTTGCCGTCGAAGAATTGGCAGCGCGAGTGGAATCTCTGACGAGACGCAAGGCTCAGGCCGCCTTGACCTCCCTAAAAGTCGATGACCTTCAGATCGACCTGCTCACACAAAAAGCCTCACGCGGAAAACGAACTCTCAATCTGACGAGTCGGGAGTTTCGTCTACTAGAGTTCTTGGCGCGACACGCCGGACAGGTCGTCACGCGCACCATGCTGTTACAGGGCGTTTGGGATATTCACTATGACCCGCAAACGAATGTGGTCGACGTGCACGTGAGTCGTTTGCGCCAAGAAGTCGATCGAAGTGAAGAGCGGCCCCTCATCCACACCGTTCGTGGAGTCGGTTATTCGCTGAGAGCGACGGCCTGATCGTTCACAAATCCGGATACGGCATCCCGAACTTCGTGTAGTCGCGCATGGAAGAAATGGTCCGCCTCGGGCAAGACCCATAGCCGAGGTGAAACATCAGAGCGTCCGCTCAAAGAAACGAGCCACTGCTCCACGGCTGTCGCATCGACTAGCTCGTCTTTTGACCCCTGAATGACGAGCCACGGGCACTTCGGTGGATCAATCGCCGAAAAGTCCCATCGGCCGACGGGCGGTGCGACCGTGACGAGCAGCGAAGGTTGCAGCGCCACTTGCGCTCGGAGAGCGACCCACGCGCCAAAGGAAAATCCGGCGAGCCACAGTGGCAAGCCGGGCCATCTCTCGCGAGCCCAATTGGCCAGCCGAACGACATCCTCAGTCTCGCCGCGACCACCGTCGTGGACACCTTCGGAGAGACCAACACCCCTGAAATTGAATCGGACGGCGATCGCGCCAGAGGCGACAAACGAGCGTGCCACGGTATGAATGACTTTGTTGGTCATCGTCCCGCCGAAAAGCGGGTGAGGATGACAGCACAGCGCTACGGCGCGCGGCGCCGACTGCGGTGACTCGACGAGCGTCTCGATCTGGCCTGCCGCCGCGGGCAGCAGCAGGCGCTCAGGGCTGACGGTAGACAACGCCGTCCTTCATGACGAAGTGAACACGCTGCATCACCGAGATATCGACGAGCGGATCGCCCGGCACTGCGACAAGATCAGCGATCTTACCCACCGCCACGCTACCGAGCCGATCATCGATCTCGAGAAATTTGGCGGTGACAGAAGTTGCCGACTGAATGGCTGCCATCGCCGGCATCCCCGCTTCGACCATGAGCACGAATTCCCGTGCGTTCTCACCGTGAGCCGAAACGCCGGTATCGGTGCCGAAGAGAATTTTGACGCCAGCCTTATAGGCCTTGGTAAAAGTTCCCTGAATCTGCGGCCCGACGAGCGCGGCCTTCGGGCGAACGACCGCCGGGAAATATCCGTCTTCCTTCGATCGGTCATAGACCCAGCGCCCGGCCGTGATAGTGGGCACATACCACGTTCCTCGCTCTTTCATGAGCGTCATCGTTTCGTCATCCATGAACGTACCGTGTTCGATGGTGTCGACACCGGCACGGACCGCACGCTTCATACCCTCCGCTCCGTGAGCATGGGCTGCGACCTTGAATCCGTAGTCTCGGGCGGTGATGACGATCGCGCGGATTTCTTCTTCGGTGAACTGCGGGTTGAGACCGTTCTTCGCGATCGAAAGTACGCCGCCTGTCGCTGTGATCTTGATGAGATCAGAGCCTTCTTTGTATCGCTGACGAACCGCCTGAGCCGCTTCTTCCGGCCCGTTGACCACACCCTCGAGCGGGCCCACGTCCTTACCGTTCAGATATTCCGCCCAACCGTTGGTCGGATCGGCATGACCGCCCGTTGTGGCAATCGACTTGCCTGCGGCAAACACTCTCGGGCCGGCCACCTTACCTGCATTGATGGCGTTGCGAAGCGCGATGCTCGCGCGAAAACTGTCGCCAAGGTCGCGTACCGTCGTAAAACCCGCCAGCAGCGTTCGTTCGGCATACATCACGCTGTCGATCGCGACGTCCGGCGCATCTTTCTTGAAGCGCTCGAGTTCGCTGTTTCGACTGTGCTCGCTGGTGAGGTGCACATGCATGTCCATGAGCCCAGGCATGACCGTCGATTTGCGTAAGTCGATGAGCGTGTCGCCCGTAGCGGGCTTGCGAAACCCGCCCTCGATTGCAGTGATGCGGCCCTGGTCGACGACGATGGTACGGTCTTTCAGAGACTCGCCACTGACTCCATCGATCACACGACCTGCATGAATCACTGTCGCGGCATGAGTCGCTGGTGCAAAACACGATACCGCCATCAGTGCCGCTAGAGTTACGGTCTTGAACTTTGACATGGACATTCTCCTCTACAGGATCTTCAGCGAATCGCCATGAGCTCCACATCGAACACGAGCGTCGCGCCACCGGGGATGACCCCACCGGCGCCTCGTGCTCCGTAACCCAATTCTGCGGGAATGATCAAACGACGCTTGCCGCCTACTTTCATTCCGGCGACACCTAGGTCCCAACCTCGGATGACCTGACCGCCACCGACCGTGAAAGCAAACGTATCGCCGTGATCACGCGAGCTATCGAACTTCTTGCCCTTGCCCTCGGGTTTCGAGGGGTCATGTAACCAACCCGTATAGTGCACGACGGCCGTTTGCCCTGAAGTGACCTCGGCACCGGTACCCAATTCAAGATCTTCTTTGACGAGCTCTGACATCGCGGCCTCCTGAGCCAGGGTGTCGCCGCGATTCGACGCAAGCAACGTGGGGAAAAACGTCGTCGCCATCAAGATACCAGCGACCGACACGATCAAGATCCAGACCATCGCTCTCATTTGGAACCACCATCGGATGAGGTTTCTGGCGCAAAGGCCAGCGATACGGAGTTGATGCAATAGCGCAGACCGGTGGGCTTCGGCCCATCGGGGAACACGTGTCCGAGATGCGCGTCGCAGTCGGCGCAAACGACCTCGATTCGTACCATTCCGTGACTCGTGTCGCGATGTTCGCGGACACGCTCTTGCGCGAGCGGAGTCCAGAAACTCGGCCAACCCGATCCAGAATCGTACTTGGTGTCGGAATGAAATAATTCCGAGCCACAGCAAGCACAGGCGTAAACGCCGCGCTCTTTGTTGTAGGTGTACGCGCCCGTGAAGGCACGCTCGGTACCCTTGTTACGCGTCACCTCATACGCGAGAGGCGATAATCGCTCGCGAAGCTCGCCATCCGTCGGAACGGGCTTTTTCATGTCGCGATTATGACATGCCGCCCCCTCCCCTGATGCGAGGGATTAACTGGCGGTCATCAACTGTCCGAGCAATTTGTTGAGACGACGGACAAACTCGCCCGGGTTAGCCACAGAACCGGACTCCGCCAATTTGGCCTGATCATGCACAAGCAGAGCGAGCTCTCCGAATTCGTCCTCGGCGCGTGTGGCGTCAAGACGACGAATGAGAGGATGCGCGACGTTGATTTCGATCGACGGCTTCGTCTCAGGCACCGCCTGCCCCGATGCGGCCAGAATACGGCGCATCTGCGATCCGACATCGCCCTCCGACAAGACGAGACACGCAGGCGTGTCGGCGAGGCGCGAACTGACTTTCACCTCAGATACCCGATCACCTAGGGCATCCTTGATGCGCTTTAAGAGTTTCTTATTCTCCTTCACGGCTTCGTCAATCGCCGCCTTCGAGGCATCGTCTTCGAGACCGCCGAGCTCGAGATCGCCGCGCGAAACATCCTTGAATCGTTTGCCTTCGAATTCGCGGAGATAACCCATCATCCACTCGTCGACACGATCGGCGAGCAACAACACTTCGATACCTTTGGCACGCAGTTGCTCGAGGTATGGGCTACCTCGCGCGGCCGTAATTGAATCGGCGATGAGGTAGTAGATGCGCTCCTGCCCACTCTTCATGCGAGCGATATAGTCCGAGAGCGTGGTCTTGGGATCGTCGCTCTCGTCATGCGTACTCGCAAACCGCAATAACGGCAGGATTTTTTCGCGGTTCGTCGGATCTTCGCCAGCGCCCTCCTTGAGCACAGGCCCGAACTCCTTCCAGAAGGTGGCGTATTTTTCCGGCTCGTCCTTGGCGAGACGTGCGAGCAAATCAAGGGCGCGCTTTGTCAGCGCCGAGCGCATGGCCTCGACTTCACTGTCTTGCTGAAGCAACTCGCGCGATACGTTCAGTGGAAGATCGTTTGAGTCGAGCACGCCACGGAAGAACCGTAGATACATCGGTAGGAACTGCTCGGCGTCATCCATGATGAAGACGCGACGGACATAAAGTTTCAAACCTCGTGAAGCATCTCGCTGATAGAGATCGAAGGGCGCTCGACCCGGCACGTAGAGCAGCGAGGTGTATTCGCGCTTACCTTCGACTTTGTTATGGCTCCAGGCGAGCGGCTCAGCGAAGTCGTGAGCAATATGCTGGTAGAACTCTTTATATTCCTCGTCCTTGATGTCGCTACGCGGTCGCGTCCACAAGGCCTGCGCCTGGTTCGCTGCCTCCCAATCAAGACTCGCCTCGCCCTCTTTTCGCATCAGCACAGGGAAGGCGATGTGGTCAGAGTAACGCCGCACCAACGAGCGAAGCCGCCAGCCGTCCGCGAACTCTTTCGCTTCTTCTTTAAGGTGCAAAACCACCAACGTACCGCGCTCTTCTCGAGTCGTCGTCTCGATGGTGAACTCACCGTCGGCCTTAGACGCCCAGCGGATCGCCGCCGAGGCGACCTCGCCCGCCTTGCGTGAAAAGACCTCGACTTCGTCGGCGACGATGAACGCAGAATAAAATCCGACACCGAACTGACCGATCAACTGCGAATCTTTTTGTTGATCGCCCGTCAGTCGCTTGAAGAAATCTGCAGTGCCCGACTTGGCGATGGTTCCGAGGTGGGCGATGGCCTCCTCCCGGTTCATGCCGATACCGTTATCGCGTATCGACAATGTTCGCTTTGTCGCGTCGTAATCGACCCAAATCTTCAGCTCTGCATCGCCCGCCATCAGGTCCGGCTGGGCGAGTGACAAAAATCGCAGCTTGTCATTGGCATCTGAGGCATTCGAGATCAGCTCTCGCAAAAAGATTTCACGATGGCTGTAGAGCGAATGAATCATCAGCCGAAGGAGTTCCTTCACCTCCGCCTGAAAGCCATGCTTCTCGGTGTTCTCGGACATCGATCCTCTCCCGAAATTCAGCGAAAATTTGTTGGAAGGGGATTTGGGGCGCCCCAGCCCGATTTCAAGGCCGAACGATGCGGTAGCAGGGCACGTACGCCGTCCCCGGCAGCTTCATTCTCTGCTGAGCCACGAAGCTCGCCAGCAGCTCATCCAGCATTCCCATCAATTCGGGGTCGCCGGTCAGCTCGAACGGTCCATGGCGCTCGATCGCCCGAATTCCATGCTCCTTGACGTTGCCACTCACGATGCCCGAGAACGCGCGTCGCAGATTTGCGGCAAGCTCGTGGGGCGGTTGATCGCGGTGTAACCGGAGCGTGCGCATCGAGGCATGGGTGACCTCGAACGGCCGCTGGAACTCCGGATCGATACGTAGCAGCCAATTGAAGTTGAACGAATCGCCATTCTTTTTACGAAAGTCGCGTACCTCGTCGGCACCGCGATCCATGATTCTGGCGACCTCGGCCTGATCGTCGATGACTATCTTGAGTTTTGAAAGCGCAGCATCGCCGATGGTGCCCGCCAGAAAATCGCGGATTCTCTCGAAGTAGGCTGCGCTACTTCGCGGCCCCGTCAACACCACTGGAAACGGCTGATGAGCGTTAGCAGGGTCGAGCAGTATCCCGATCAAGTAAAAGATTTCCTCGGCCGTGCCCGCGCCGCCCGGGAACACCACGAGACCGTGCGCCACCCGAACGAATGCCTCGAGTCGCTTTTCGATGTCGGGCATGATCACGAGGTTATTGACGATCGGGTTTGGTGGCTCGGCGGCGATGATGCCGGGCTCGGTCAATCCCACATATCGCCCCGAGCTAATTCGTTGCTTTGAGTGTCCGATGGTGGCGCCCTTCATCGGGCCTTTCATAGCACCCGGACCACAGCCGGTGCAGACGTCGAGACCACGCAAGCCGAGCTCGTATCCCACGCGCTTGGTGTACTCATATTCTTCACGGCTAATCGAGTGACCGCCCCAACACACCACTAGGTTAGGTCTGATCTTGTGGTCGAGCAGGCGCGCATTGCGCAGGATATGAAACACCGCGTTCGTAATCGACTGCGGGCGACTTAAGTCAAACCGACCGCTATCTACGATTTCGTTGGCCGTATAAACAATATCGCGCAGCACTGCGAACAGCAGCTCTTTGGTTCCCCGAATCATCTGACCATCAACGAAAGCCATGGCCGGTGCGTTTTTGATCTCGAGCTTCACGCCCCAGGCGTGTCGCAAAATTTGAATATCAAAATCTCGATAACGCTCAAAAATTTCACGCGCATCGTCGGTGTCGCTACCCGCGTTGAGCACGGCCAATGCGCACTGACGGAACAAGGGATAAAGCCCGCCCTGCCCCGTCGACAGCAGCTGCTCTATTTCTTCTTGCGAGAGGCTTTCGAGGGCGCCGCGAGGCGCGACTCGCGCATCGACGACTTCGGGAATGACAATACTGGTTTCCAAGGAGTTCTCCGAATCAGGGACGGATATCGATCGGCGTGCCGTCGGCGACCAGCATCCAAACTTCCATCATGTCCGCGTTGTTGAGCGCGATGCAGCCGTCCGTCCAGTCCTCGCGAGCGTAGTGCTCGAGTGGCCACCGCGGCTCGTTAGGTAGGCCATGAATCATGATCAGGCCACCCGGCGGCACGCCGGCCTGGCGGGCCCGAGCTCGATCGCGCTCGTTGGGGTAAGACACACGAATCGAGAGGAAAAAATCGCTCCGCGGGTTGCGCGAGTCAAGCAGGTAACGCCCCTCCGGCGTTCGAAAATCACCCTCGCGCTGTTTATGCCCGTCTGGACGCAACCCCAATGAGACGCGATAGGTACGCAGCAAGGTCGGTCCACGCCACAACTCTAGACGCCTCGCAGCCTTGTGCACGACGACTTCGGTCGCCATGGGCAACTGCTGTGTACCGCTCCTCGCTGTCGGAGCGATGAGGCCACAGGCGATCACGAGGAGGATGGCAAGACGCCACATGCCTCGCATTATAGAGGGCCTGAACGACTAGGCCCTAGAGGCTGGAATCCGCTGCGGGCGTGGGTGCCTGGACAGCGAGTTCAGCGAGCGTCGACGGGCGATCGCCGGGCAATTGCAGCACTCGCCCTCGCTTGAGCTTGGCCGCAGGGTCGAGTCCGTTGAGCTCTGCGATGCGACGGACATTGAGGCCATACTTTCGCGCAATCTGATGCAGGGTTTCGCCGCGCCCAACCTTATGGGCCCGCGGACCGATTTGCGCGACGTAAATTTGATGGGCGCCGACTCGCGCGACGAACTCCTCTGGCGAGAGTACCCGATCGGATGGCAGTCGTAGACGGTATCCCCGGGGAACGAGGCGCTCACCCGACCAGACCGCGGGCCGCAAGGCCGGATTCAACTCGCGCAACGTCCCCATTGGCACCTCGAGCGCCTTCTCGAGATGCTTGATGTCCGCGTAGCCGGGTAACTGAACCTCATGAAACTGCAGCTCCGGCGCGCGTGTGACCCCTGGAAAATAACGCTGCGGGTCTTGGTCGATAGTGAGCGCAGCCAAAAATGAGGGATAAAAATTGCGCGAGGCGAAACCGAAGGTTCGGCTGCGATAGTTGCGAGCGATCACGCCAAAGTCGTCGGTGCCCATCACTTGTCGCGCTCGCCGCATACCCCCAGGACCATGGTTGTAGGCCGTGATCGCCAAAGGCCAACTGCCGAGCAAACGATAATTACTGAGCAACAGCCGGGCAGCGGCTTCGGTCGAGCGGAAGGGATCGAGACGTTCGTCGACGATGTCGTCGACCCGCATGTAGAGACGGCCCGTCGAGCGCATGAACTGCCATAGGCCCGAAGCACCCACTTTCGAGTAAGCGCTCGGCGTAAAGGACGACTCGACATGCGGTAATGCCGCAAGCTCAGGAGGGAGCCCCAAAGAATTGAAGGTTTGTGCGATGTGCGATTCCCAGGTGCCGGAGCGCACGATACCGGCTCGGAATCGATCAGCCTGTCCGAGTTGGAATCGAACCTCAGCCCTCGCCTCTCTCAGGCGAGCAGGAGTTGCGTCTTTACCCCACAGCTGCAACACCCGACGCGCATCGCCGGTGACCGATTCCGCTGTGCCGGCTTCGAGTGCGTGCACGGCGGCATCGAGGCCAGCGATCCAACGATCTCTCGACCGAGTGATCAATTCTCGACGCTGCGAAGAGCCCGGAGGTCCGGCGAGCGCAAGATCGAGTGTTTCATAGACCACGCCGAGATGACGCTCGTCATGCATGAAACCCTGAAGCGTGGTGATTTCGCTGTAGACGCGAATCCAGAATTCGACGTCTCGCTGAATTTCGACCGGTCGCGGAATCTCTCGCGATACCGTCTCGACCGACGGCGATTGATCGGGCGGGACGATAGAGGGCTGACCCGCGCCGAGCGCGGGCGACACCAAGACTGTGAGAGCGAGAGAGGTGGCTAGAGAACGTGCCAGGCGCCGCAAGGCGTCACCCGCACTTCGAATCGCCGCAATTGAGGCAGGTCATGCAGCCATCCATCATGACCACTGCCGCAGTGCTGCACTTCGAGCAAAGCTGCGCACCTTCCGGGAAATGAGACTTGGCGAAAGCATCGGTCTGCTTCGCGCGAGCCTCGAACTCTGCGCGCTTTTCTTCGACGAGCTTTTTCTGGTGCTCATCGAGTTCTACATGCCCCAAGAGACCGATGGTCTGCAGATGTTTCTCGATGACGTGACCCAGCTCGGCAATGATCGACGGCATGAATTTTCCGCCCGGCTGCCAATAGCCACCGCGAGGATCGAACACGGCCTTGAGCTCCTCGACGAGGAACGTGACGTCACCACCCTTGCGAAACACTGCAGAAATAATGCGCGTCAGGGCGACGATCCATTGATAGTGATCGAGGTTCTTCGAGTTGATGAAGACTTCGAAGGGTCGTCGCTGCTCGTGCTCAGTGCCTTCGTTGAGGATGATGTCATTGATCGTGACGTACATCGCATGATCGGACACCGGCGTCTTGATCTTGTACGTAGAGCCGATCAGCACCTCGGGACGCTGAACTTCTTCGGTCAGGCGAATGACTTTGCCGCCGTGGGACGTAGTCCGCTCGGTGACAGCAGGTGCCGGCGCAGGTTCCGCTCCCGGCTTTTGAACGCGGTATTTAGAGATCTTTCGATCGATCTTGATAGCAGCCATAAACAAACTAATCCTCAGAACTTGCCGTAGTAGCCTTCTTTCAAGGCGTCGTACAGATTGGCGGCGGTGTGCTTCTCGCCGTCGTATTCGATTTCTTCGTCACCCTTCACGGAGATCTCGGAGCCGTCCTCGAGCGTGAACACGTAGGTCGTGTTCTTGAGGTCTTCTTCCTTGACGAGCACGCCCTGGAACGCTTCGGGATTGAAGCGGAAGGTGGTGCAGCCCTTGAGACCTTTCTCGTGCGCGTAAAGGTAGATGTCCTTGAACGACTCGTACTTGAAGTCGGTCGGGACGTTGGCCGTTTTCGAAATGGATGAGTCCACCCACTTCTGAGCAGCAGCCTGAATATCGACGTGCTCGTTCGGCGTGATGTCGTCGGCCGTCGTGAAATATTCAGGCAACTTCTCGGACGGATTGGTGGAGTTCGGCATCGCCTTCGCGTTGATGATCTCGCGATAGGCGAGCAACTCGAAGGAGAAGACGTCGACCTTCTCTTTAGACTTCTTGCCTTCTCGAATCACGTTACGGAAGTAGTGATGCGCAAACGAAGGCTCAATGCCATTGCTTGCATTGTTGGCGAGTGACAACGAGATCGTGCCCGTCGGAGCAATCGAGGTGTGGTGCGTGAAGCGCGCGCCGACCAGGGCGAGCTGCTCGACGAGTGTCGGCGCAACCGAAGCCACCCGCTGCATATACCGGCTATAGCGTGCGTGCAGGACGCGACCCGGAATCTTCGAGCCGACTTTCCAGCCGTCGCGCGCCATTTCGGGACGCTTGCGCAGCATTTCGCCAGTGACCGTGAACTCCTCGTTCATGATCGGCGCAGGACCCTTCTCGCGGGAGAGATCGAGAGCTGCTTCCCAACCAGCGATCGCCATTTCGCGCGAAACATCTTCAGTGAATTGAATTGATTCGGGCGAGCCGTACTTCATGCGCAGCAGCGTCATCGTACTGCCAAGACCCAAGAAGCCCATGCCATGACGGCGCTTGCGAAGAATCTCGTTACGCTGCCCCTCGAGCGGCAGACCGTTCACTTCGACGACGTTGTCGAGCATGCGAGTGAATACTTTGACGACCTCGCGATACTCTTGCCAATCGAATTCGGCCTGTTCGGTGAACGCGTTGCGCACGAAACGGGTGAGGTTGACCGAGCCGAGCAAGCACGAGCCATATGGCGGCAGGGGCTGCTCGCCGCAGGGATTGGTCGCGCGAATATTTTCGCACCACCAGTTGTTGTTCATCTCGTTGACGCGATCGATGAGGATGAACCCCGGCTCCGCGAAATCGTAGGTGGACGACATGATGACGTCCCACATGCGGCGTGCCGGCACCGTCTTGTAAATCTTGCAGGCGACGAGCCCGCTCTCGCCCACGACGAAGTTTTCGGAGTAAGGCCACTCGCGCCAGACGTACTTGCTCTCGTCCGAAAGATCGGGCTTCTCAGCCTCGAACTCCTTGCGCAGCAATGGAAATGCGAGTTTCCACTCGCGATCTTCACGCACCGCCGCCATGAACTCGTCGGTGATGAGCAGCGAAAGATTGAACTGTCGCAAACGACCGTTCTCGCGCTTGGCGCGAATGAACTCCATGGCATCGGGGTGTCCGACGTCGAACGTTCCCATCTGCGCACCGCGACGACCACCGGCCGACGACACGGTGAAACACATCTTGTCGTAGATATCCATGAAGGACAGCGGCCCCGAAGTGTAGGCACCCGCACCCGACACGTACGCACCGCGAGGACGGAGCGTCGAGAACTCGTAACCGATGCCGCAGCCCGCTTTCAACGTAAGGCCGGCCTCGTGAACCTTATTGAGGATGTCGTCCATCGAATCGCGAATGGTTCCCGACACCGTGCAGTTGATCGTGGAGGTCGCCGGCTTATGCTCGAGCGCGCCTGCGTTCGAGGTAATGCGTCCGGCCGGGATCGCACCGCGACGCAACGCCCAAAGAAAACGCTCGAACCAATGCTCGCGCTCGGCAGGCGCCTCGACATCGGCGAGTGCTCTGGCGACACGCTGATAGGTGTCGTCCATAGATCTATCGACCGGCTCACCGCTCTTCGAAACGAGGCGATATTTTTTGTCCCAGATATCGATCGACGCCTCCTGAAACGGAATGCTGTCGACGTCCTTGGATACGAGCTTCACAACGCTGTTCATGCCTGAGCCGGCCCTCAAATTCCAGATAAATTGCCCACGAAACGACGGGAAAAAACCAACGAAAGCCGACAAGACCGCCCACGGGACCTGCGCAGACCTTGTTTTCTTTATTGGCTAGCCGCGCAAAAACGGCCGATTCCCCACCCCCGACCCAGCCCTTTGCGCCGCTGAGGACGCACAAGATGTAGTGTCGTAGGGCGGAAGAGTAAGCATGCCCCCATGGAGCGTCAAGACTTAGATTCCCATCCGGATAGACTAAAATAAATCAATATAATCATGCAGTTATAGAACTTCGGGCTGAAAAATTTGTTGCGCAATGGGAGACGATCAGTACACGACCCCTTAGCCTCGATTACAACATCTTGTGTTTTTGCGCCTTTTCACACAGTACCCACAAGTTATCCTCTTGAAAGAACCCTGGGGATCCGCATATCGAAGGTCATCGCCCCCTTATTCAAGTCGGAGACGTGACATGACACTTTTGCGTTATGACTGGAGCCTGATGAACCGCTTAAACCACGAATTCGAGCGCGCCCTGAGCCACTCCGGGCCGGTTGCCTTGATCCCGAGAGTGGAAGTTCGCGAAGAAGCAGGCCGCTACCTGTTGCGCGCCGATCTGCCAGGCGTTGCGCCCGCTGACATTGACGTCACCACCGAAGAGGGCGTGCTCTCGATCAAAGCTCTGCGCCGCACCGATGCAGATAACACCGAATCTGCGGCGACTTACCAACGACGTTTCGCGCTCCCTGAAGACGCGGACGCCGATCAAGTGACCGCTCGCAGCGTACACGGCGTACTCGAGATTTCGATCAACAAGCTCGCGAAGGCACTGCCCCGCCGCATCGCCGTCGAAGCTGCCTGATGCGTCGTCTCGCACTCATCGGAACATGGGTTGCCGCCGCGCTCGCCGCGGCTGCGCCCTCTCACGCCTTGGCGCAAGCGGCCGATGCGCAGGGTTCAAATATTAGAACCGTAGCGCCGATGCCTTCGCTCGCGCCGATGATCAAGCGCGTATCCCCAGCGGTGGTGAGTATCGGCATCCAGGGTTCCGTGCGCGAACAAGGGCGCAATCCCTTGTTCGACGATCCGTTCTTCAGACGTTTTTTCAACGTACCTCCCGATGCCGGCGCGCGTGAGCGTCACTTCCAGTCGGCGGGCTCGGGCGTCATCGTCGATGCCAAACAGGGTCATATCATCACCAATGCCCACGTCGTCGAGAATGCCCGTGAAATCACGGTGACGTTATCCGATCAGCGTCAGTTCCCGGCGAAGGTCATCGGGAGTGATCCGCGTACCGACATCGCAGTGATCCAAATCAAAGCGCCCAATCTCGCGCAAATCGTCCTCGGTGACTCTGATCAGCTCGAACCCGGCGACTATGTCGCAGCGATCGGCAACCCTTTCGGACTACAGCAATCGGTCTCCTACGGCATCGTCAGCGCGCTCGGTCGATCCGGCATGAACCCGGACGGTTTCGAGAGCCTCATTCAAACCGACGCCTCGATCAATCCCGGTAACTCGGGTGGCGCACTCGTCAATCTGCGCGGCGAACTCGTTGGTATCAACAATATGATTCTCTCGGGCAGCGGCGGCAACATCGGCATCGGATTCGCGATCCCGGTCAACATGGCGCGGAGTATCACCGACCAACTAATCAAGTTCGGATCGGTGAAACGAGGTCAACTCGGTGTCACCATCGCGCCCGTCACCCCCGACATCGCTGAAGCCTTGACTCTCAAAAACTCGGGTGGGGCACTGATCACTCAGGTCGCCAAAGATTCCGCTGCAGCGCGCGCAGGGCTAAAGGCTGGCGACATCGTCACCGCTCTCAATGGACGGAACGTTAAATCCGCAGCTGAATTTCGTAATGCCATCGGACTGCTGCGCGTCGGCGAAAAAGTGGAGATCTCACTGTTGCGCGACGGACAGCCGCGCAAAGTCACCGCCGAAGTCGCCGATCCGGCTGTGCAAACCGCTGGCGAGACGAGTGACTCGCGTAACGTTCCGGAAGGCAGTCAGCATCGTGCACTCGAGGGCGCTCAACTCGAAGATGCCCCGTCGGGCGGCGTGCTCGTGAGAGCCGTCGCACCGGGTAGCCCGGCAGCCAACACGGGGCTCCGCTCAAACGACGTCATCGTCGCCGCAAACGGAGTTCGCGTCTCGAGCAGTGCAGATCTCAGCGCCGCGTGGCGTAACTCTGCAAATCGCGGTGGCTCGACCATCGTTCTGCAGATCAGACGTGGTGGCGAAACGGCCATCATTTTGCTGCGCTGATCATGCGCACCCTCGACATTACGGTGCTCGGCGGCACCGGTTTCGTCGGCAGCGCGCTCGTCGCGCGCCTTGCCGCGGCGGGTCATCGACTCCGTTTACCCTCGCGTAATCCTTATGCCGCTCGGCATCTTGCCGTGCTGCCGAACGTTGAGCGGATCCGCGCTGACATTCACGACCCCGAAACGCTTCGGAGAGTCGTTGCGGACAGCGACGTTGTCATCAATCTCGTCGGCATCCTCAACGAAAAAGGTCGATCGGGTCGCGGGTTCGAACTCGCCCATGCCGAACTCACTCGCAAAACGATCGTCGCCTGTATCGAGACGGGCGTCTCGCGCTATCTGCACATGAGCGCCCTCGGCGCGAGCGAGAGCGGACCCAGTCATTACCTACGCTCGAAAGGCGTCGCTGAACGACATGTTCGCGCGGCACCTGCCTCACTCGACTGGACCATCTTCCGCCCCTCGGTAATCTTTGGTCGCGGTGACTCTCTCCTCAACCGTTTCGCCGGACTTTTACGCTTAAGTGGCGGCGTCATGCCGCTTGCTCGTGCCGGGGCTAAGTTTTCTCCCGTCTGGATCGACGACGTAGTTTCGAGCTTTGAAGCCGCCCTGCTCGGCGGCGCTACGAGCCGACAGTCCTACGATCTCTGCGGGCCTGAGGTCATCACTCTTGCAGACCTCGTGCGCTATACCGGCTCGCTGGCGGGAACCGGAGCACGGATCGTTAGCCTGCCCGATGCCGTAGGACGGCTTCAGGCGCTTGTCATGGACTTCGTCCCCGGTAAGCCTTTCTCGACCGATAACTTCTTGTCGTTGACGGTCGATAACATTTGCCAAGAAAACGGGTTCGCTCGCCTTGGCATCACGCCCACCCCTCTTCGAGCCATCGCTCCCACTTATATCGGTCCGTCGCGCTAACATCTGCGCGTGGACATTTACCTCGTAGGCGGCGCCGTCCGCGACGATCTGCTCGGTCGCGCCGTGGGCGAGCGGGACTGGGTCGTGGTCGGCGCAACACCCGCTGAGCTCGAAACGCTCGGCTATCAACCTGTGGGTAAGGACTTCCCGGTCTTTCTCCACCCACAGACGCGCGAGGAATATGCGCTGGCGAGGCTCGAGCGCAAAGTTGCGCCGGGCTACCGTGGATTCACCACCGAGTTCGCGCCGTCGGTGACCCTTGAGCAAGATCTCGCGCGACGCGATCTCACCATCAACGCGATGGCTCGAGATTCGTCGGGAACCATTATTGATCCCTTCGGCGGCCGCGAAGACTTGAAGAACCGCGTACTGCGCCACGTGTCGCCCGCTTTCGTGGAGGATCCCGTTCGCATCCTGCGCGTCGCACGATTCATCGCACGATTCGCATCGCTCGGTTTCACCGTCGCACCAGAAACCATAAATCTCATGAGGCGCATGGTCGAATCGGGCGAGGCCGACGCGTTGGTGCCTGAGCGAGTCTGGCGCGAGCTTGCACGTGCGCTGGATGAATCAACGCCTCGTGCAGCTATCGAGTTGCTGCGTGAAACGGGCGCGCTTCGAGTGATCCTTCCGGAGCTCGACGCACTCTTCGGCGTTCCCCAACGTCCTGAGTGGCATCCCGAAGTGGACACCGGCGAGCACACGTTGCTCGCGCTTCAAGTCGCTGCGTCTCGCAACGCGTCGCAAGCCGTACGCTTCGCGGTACTCGTTCATGATCTCGGTAAGGCGCTCACGCCTCGATCAGAATGGCCGAAACACCACGCGCACGAAACGCTCGGCTTGCCGGCCATCGAGGCGCTGTGTGCGCGCCTTCGTGTACCGCAAGAACACCGCGAGCTCGGTCTACTCGCGAGTCGATTTCACACGCACGTACACCGCGGGCTCGAGCTTCGTACGAGCACGCTTCTCGAATTGCTCGAACACTGCGATGCGTTCCGCAGGCCTACACGCTTCAATGAATTTCTCGAAGCCTGCGAATGCGATGCTCGCGGTCGTCTGGGTTTTGAAGACAAACCCTATCCGCAACGCGCTCGAGTGCAGCAGGCTTTCGAGATCGCGCGTGCTATCTCTCTTTCGGCAACCGAACGTGAGGGGCTAGACGGCGCTGCGATCGGTGAACGCTTGCGTAGTAAGCGCCTTGCGGCATTAAAGCGAATCGCGCAGGTCTCTCAAGGCGAATGAGGGCTCATCGAGCATCTCGTGCTCGTCGATGTTTTTCGTGAGCATCATGAACTTCACCGACTCGCCCATCTCGCCCGGCAGCAACAGCGTCCGCGTGCCACGGGCGAGCGAGAGGTAGTCGGGACTCGACGGATCGAGACCGGCCGCCATCGTCTGCAATTCCTGCTCGATACCCGCACCCATCAAAAACGCGGTCTGGGTGGTGAAGCCAGCGACTCTAAACCCCGCTCGACAGGCTGACTCAGCCACCGCTGAGAAATCGACCCATGCCGTGATATCGCTGAGGCCGGGGTAAGCGAAAGGATCGCCGTGGGCGTAGTGTCGGTAATGGCAACGAAGACTGCCCTGCATGCGATCGGGATGCAGCAACTGGTATCGCGGCAGCCCGTAGTCGGCAAGAAGCACGACACCCTTATCCATCGCGGCTGATAAAGCACTCATCCAACCATCGAGCCAAGGATGCCATTCACCGCAATAGCCTTCAGGAAGAGCTTGCTCCTGCGCGGCTAAATCTTTGATGCGCTGCTTCGCTGCTTCGACGAATTCAGTATCGCCGGGAGCCGCACCGTCGGGCGGTCTCACGCGCCATTCGAATCCGGATGAACCGAGGCCGACTCCGAGTCGCCACCACTCCTCGCCGCGAACTACGAACCGCTCGCAGGGCAATGCATCGAGCACTTCGTTGGCAAATACCACGCCGCGAAACCCCCGCGGCAATTCATTGACCCATTCGACGGCCGTCACTGCCTGCAATTGCTCAGCTTGCCTTGCGCGTAAATCGCCACTGACTTCGAGCAAGGCATAGCGACGCAGCGCAGAGCCAGGCTCCGCCAGCACCTCGAGTGCATCGGCTGCAAATCGACCTGTCCCAGGGCCAAACTCGAGAACGGCATCGGTACCGGTGTCACTCAACCAGCGCGAAATGCGTCGAGCACAGGTTCTCGAAAAGAGCGGCGATATGAGCGGCGCCGTGACGAAATCGCCCTCGTCACCGAACTTTGCCGCGCCCGCGCTGTAATACCCGAGCGCCGGCGCGTAAAGCGCGAGCTGCATGTACTCGGCAAACGAGATCCAACCGCCCGCCGCGCCTATCCGCTCGACGATCAGGCTGCGAAGACGCTCCGAATGCGCCAAAGCGTCCGGGGACGGCGCGGGAAGCCCCCTTTCACCCGCAATGGACATTGAGACTGGGCTACGCCGCGTCATAATCGAGCCCTATGAGCGATTCGCATTCTTCGAGCCCCGTGAGGCCCGACCAACCACTCGCCGGCAAAGTGGCGCTGATCACGGGAGGCGCACGTCGCCTCGGCGCTGAGATGGCGCGAACCTTTCATGGCGCAGGCGCGAGGGTCGTGATTCATTACCAGCGATCTTCGAAAGAAGCTGAGTCGCTCGTGGCTGAACTCAACTCCAAACGCGCGAACAGCGTCGCATGTGTCGGTGGAGATCTGCTCGACACCGCCGAGCTCGGCAAGCTTCCTCACTTCGCTCAAGAGCAATTCGGACGACTCGACATCCTGGTCAACAACGCCTCCACGTTTTACCCGACGCCGATTGGTGAGATCACCGAAGCGCATTGGGATGACCTGCTCGGCACCAACCTGAAGGCTCCGTTGTTTTTGTCTCAAGCTGCCGCGCCGGCGCTGCGACTCTCGCATGGCCTCATACTCAACATTGTCGATATTCACGGCATGCGTCCGCTGCGTCGTTACCCGGTCTATGGCATCGCCAAAGCGGGCCTCATCATGCTGACACGCTCGCTCGCTCGAGAACTCGGTCCGCAGATCCGCGTCAATGCGATCGCACCGGGTCCGGTGATGTGGCCTGCAGACGGCGTCGCCGATGCCGAGCTTCAACAAAAAATTATCGGAAGAACCCTTCTCAAACGTAGTGGCTCGGCTCTCGATATCGCACGAACCGCTCTTTTCTTTGCGGCGGACGCCCCTTTCATCACCGGGCAAGTGATGCCGGTCGATGGAGGTCGCAGCGTCGCCTGGTGAATTCATTGAGCGCCGAGCGATAACTCGATCCGCGTGAGCGGATGCCCGTCGCGATCAAATCTTTCCCACAACTCCGACATCGTTCGACGCTCGAGCGGATGGACTACGTCGCCTCCCACGTCCGCCATCGGCCCGAGCATGTAAGCACGCCGCAGTAGGTCGGGCCTCGGCAGCACGAGCCCCGGCTCGTCGCACACCATGTCTCCGAAAAGCAAAATATCGAGATCCATGCTTCTCGGAGCCCACTTCGGCGCATGACGCTCTCGACCGCACAGGCCCTCAATACGCTGCAGCTCGGCAACAACGGCACGCACCGGCAACTCGGTGTCGAATGCCGCCACAAAGTTGATGAAATCGTCACCCTCGAAGCCTGCCGCGACATTTTGATACGCAGGCGAAAATTGTACGTTTCCAAAGGTCTTGACGAGCTCATGCGATGCCAAGCGAAGATTTCTCTCGGCATCGACGTTGCTGCCCGCAGCTACGAATACTCGTGTCATGGAGCGTTTTTATTTTGACGCGGCAAGATCTGCGCGATTGCGCTCGATGGCAACACCGACGTCACGCGAACCGCGAATGGCACCGGGCTTGTTGATCCAGATGCGGATCCACTCGACGCCAAACTCCTCAAGAATCATCATCGCCATTCGATGCGCCATCGTCTCGACCAGCATGAACTCCGAAGCCTCGACGAATGCAATCACACGCTTCGCAACGCTCTTGTAGTCGAGGGTATCGACCACATCGTCGGAGCGCGCCGCACGCGTACAGTCGACCGGCAACTCGAGATCGATCTGGATCCGCTGCTTCACGCGGCGCTCCCAATCGATGAAGCCGATGATGCATTCGACCTCAAGACCTCTCAAAAATATTTTATCGGCAGCACGAGTCGTCACGATGTCGGTTACTCCTCAAAGATTTCCGGGCGGATTCAAACTGTCGAGCGGCCATTGAGCCCTCGCACGAATTCCAGCGGGGTCGCGCTCGCCCGCAACGAGCCGCGCGTGCCCGGCAACTGCAATCATTGCAGCGTTATCGGTGCAAAACTCGAGGCGCGGATAGTACACGCGCACACCTTGTTTCGCGGCAGCAGACTCCAGGCGCGCGCGCAAACAACGATTTGCGCTGACCCCACCCGAGACGACGAGCGTATCGAGCCCGGTCTGCGCGACGGCCCGTAGGCTTTTAGCGACCAACGTGTCGACGACGGCATCCTGCAGTGCGATCGCGATATCCGCGCGATCTTGTTGGCTGGCGTCGGGCAGCGCACGCACCGCATGCAGAACGGCGGTCTTCAACCCCGAGAAGCTGAACTCGAGTCCCGGCCGATCGAGCATCGGCCGAGGAAATACATAACGCGAAGGTCGACCCGTCTCGGCAAGGCGAGCCAAATGCGGGCCTCCGGGATAAGGCAGCCCGAGCAGCTTTGCACTTTTATCGAAGGCCTCGCCTGCAGCGTCATCCCGCGTCTCGCCGAGCAACAGATAACGCCCCACGCCCGCACATTCGATCAACATCGTGTGCCCGCCCGACACGAGCAACGCCACGTGGGGATACGACGGCGGATCGGGCTCGAGCAGCGGCGCGAGCAAATGCCCCTCAAGGTGATGAACGCCAAGCGAGGGTATCGACCAAGCGTGCGCCAAAGAGCGCGCCAACGCGGTGCCAGTCAGCAACGCACCGATCAGACCCGGGCCGGCCGTGTAGGCGACGCCCTCAATCGGTTTGCCATCCTCGCCGCCCCGCGCGAGAACCCGATCCACCATCGGCAGCAGGCGCTGAACATGGTCTCGAGAGGCGAGTTCTGGCACCACGCCCCCGTAAATTTGATGCAAATCGATCTGCGAAAACACCTCGTGCGCGAGCAAGCCGCGGTCTCCGTCAAACACGGCAGCAGCGGATTCGTCACAGGAGGATTCGATGGCGAGGATGCGCATGGACTACCGAGGATTTTGCCTTTTGCTCCGGGGATCATTAGAATCCCCGCCCCTGTTTCCGCAGGGCGCTTTAGGAATTCCTTATTAATCAAGGGGTTGAGTCGAGATGCCGAGCGTTCGTGTTCGAGAAAATGAGTATTTCGACGCTGCCCTGCGTCGCTTCAAGCGCGCCTGCGAGAAGGCCGGTGTTCTCACCGAGCTTCGCCGTCGCGAATTTTACGAGAAGCCGACCCAGGAGCGTAAGCGCAAGAAAGCTGCCGCCGTGAAGCGCCATCAGAAGCGCTCTTCGCCGCGAACCAGCGTTTCTCGCGCGCGATAACCGCCGATGTCGCTCAAGGAGCGCATCACTCAAGATATGAAAGACGCCATGCGCTCCGCAGAAAAGGAGCGCCTCGGTGTCATTCGTATGCTTCAGGCTGCCATCAAGCAGCGTGAAGTCGACGAGCGGATCACGCTCGATGACGCCCAAGTGCTGTCGGTCATCGAGAAAATGATCAAGCAGCGCAAAGAGGCCATCGCCCAGTTCGAAGCGGGCGGTCGCGCCGATCTCGCTGAAAAAGAAGCTGCAGAAGCCAAACAGCTTTCGGCCTACTTGCCGGCCCAGCTCTCCCAGTCCGAAATCGAAGCACTCGTCGCGGCGGCCATCGCCGAGACCGGCGCTGCCACTGTCAAAGACATGGGCAAAGTGATGGGGCTCGTCAAAACCCGCGCCGCAGGTCAGGCGGACATGGGCGTCGTCAGCGCCCTGATCAAGGCAAAGCTCAGCGCCGGCTGAACCGACCGCTTACTATTTGCCCATGAGCGGGCGCAGCGGCGGGCTAATTCCCCAGAGTTTCATCGACGACATTGTCGGGCGTACCGACATCGTCGAGCTCATCGGCGCGCGCGTGCCACTCAAGAAAGCCGGCAAAGAGTTTCGAGCCTGCTGCCCCTTCCACGATGAGAAAACCCCCTCGTTCTGGGTAAGCCCAGATAAACAGTTCTACCACTGCTTTGGCTGCGGAGCGCACGGCACGGTATTGGGTTTTCTGATGAATTACGACCGGCTCGGCTTTGTCGAAGCCGTCGAGGAATTGGCCTCGCGACTCGGCGCAGAGATCCCCCGCGAAGCCCGCTCGAACGACGATCGAAGTCGCGATCAGGCCGACCTCGCCGGCCTCATGGCTGAGGTTGCCAAACATTGGGCGACCAAACTCAAAGCCGATTCACGCGCCTCCAAATACCTCTCGAATCGAGGACTCAGCGCCGAGATCATTCAACGATTTGGTATCGGATATTCGGCCAATTCCTGGAATGAAGTCCTTGATCGTTTCTCTAAAGATACAAAAGGACGTGAAGCGCTCGTCGCATGTGGTCTTATTATCGAGCGTGACGGCGGCTCTGGCCGAGACGGCGAACGGTATTACGATCGATTCCGCGATCGCATCATGTTCCCGATCCGCGATGCGCGCGGCCGCGTGATCGCTTTCGGCGGACGAATCATCGATCAGGGCGAGCCCAAATATCTGAACTCACCGGAGACGGTCCTTTTTCACAAGGGCCGCGAACTCTACGGTCTGTACGAAGTTCGCCAAACGCGAGCGCCCCTTCATCGCCTGATGGTGGTCGAAGGCTATATGGATGTGGTCCGACTTCATCAGGCCGGCATCCATTACGCCGTTGCCACCCTCGGCACGGCCACCACACCCGAACATTTGAAGCGCCTGTTCAGACTCGTGAGTGAAGTGGTGTTTGCGTTCGACGGCGATCGAGCTGGGCGTGCCGCCGCGTGGCGCGCGTTGAACAATGCGTTGCCTGAGGTACGAGAGGGGCGACAGCTCAAATTCTTGTTCCTTCCGGACGGGCACGATCCCGACACCCTGGTGGGCGAAGAAGGTCGTGAGGCCTTCGAAGCGCGTCTCGACCAGGCCCTGCCGCTCTCGGAGTATCTCGTCCAGGAGTTGTCATCCCAGGTCGATCTCGCCCATGCCGACGGCCGGGCACGTTTCGCTGAAATCGCTCGCCCACTCGTCACCAAGGTCCCCGAAGGCGTCTACCGAGAATTGCTGGTGGAGCGGCTCGCCGAGGCGATCCGCCTGCCCTCGGCTCGACTTCGCGAGTTGTGGGCGGGTGGCAGCGCGGGGGGCGGTGAAACCGGCTTCACCGGAAACCGCCGCTTAACCGATCGAGATCCGTCGAGTTCGCGAGCCTCGTCACGCAGCGCCGGCCGCGGAGGGCTGATGCGGCAGGCCGTGCTCACTCTTGTCCACCACCCGAAGGTCGCCACTCGGTTGAGCGAGCCAGATCTCGACATCCTCTCGAGCCTCGATGAGCCGGGCTCAGACATTCTTCGAGAGTTGGTGTCTGATCTTCGCGAAAACCCCTGCGCGAATACGGGCCAACTGCTCGAGAGGTGGCGCGATCGCCCCGAAGCTGAGCGCCTCTCCCGACTCGCGGTCGCCGAATCACTGATGCCGACCGACGAAGCGGCCCTGCAAGAGGTGCGTAATGCGCTTTCCAGAATGCGGGACGAGCAGTGGCGCCGCCGGCTGGATGCCCTGCTCGAGCGCGAAAAATCTGCCGGTTTGTCTCCGACCGAACGTACGGAACTGCAGCAATTGATGACGGGTCGAAACCGGGGTTAGGCAAGCCCGCATTTACCGTCTTTTCGAGCCCTGCAATCTGGCTAAAAGCCCTTATTTCCCGTATAGTTTCTGGTTCGCTTCCACGGCCCGGGCCCCGACCCGGCAGGCATCCAAATGAGCAAGAAACCCAAGGCTTCCCCTGGCAAGAAACCCGTGCGCCCGGCTGCTGCCAAACCGGCAGTGAAATCAGCGGCCAAAACCGCCAAGCCGACGCCGAAAGCTGCCAAGCCCGCTCCGAAGGCGAGTGTGGCCGCGAAACCCGCTCCCAAATCTGCGATCAAGGCCGCACCCGCGGCTCCCGCCCAAAAGCCTGCCGCCAAAGGAAAAGGCGCGCCGGCCGCGAAGTCGGTCGCTGCGCCAAAGGCAACCGCCCCTGCAAAGGCGGCTGTGCCTGCGAAAGTAGCCCCGCCTGAAAAAGCCGCCGCCGTGGCGAAAGCGCCCGCCGCTGCCAAGCCCGCCGCCAACGCGAAGGGCGCCGTTAAGCCGACTGCGCCGGCCGCAGAATCGAAAGTCGCCGAGAGCAAACCGAAGAGCTCGTCGAAGGCGGCAAAGGCTGCCGCGAACGAAGGCAGCAAAATCTTGGCGCTCCCCGAGCGTCGTCCGCTCGCGCTGCCAGAAGAGCGTCAGTCGCAACTCAAGCAACTTATCGCACTCGGTAAGGAGCAGAGCTATCTCACCTACTCTCAGGTGAACGACTACCTGCCTTCCGAAATCGTTGATCCCGAACAGATCGAAGAGATCGTCAACACCATCAACGATATGGGCATTCCGGTCTACGAAAAGGCGCCGGAGAGTGAATCGTTGTTGGCACCGGAGACCACGGCGCCCTCCGACGAA
This sequence comes from Steroidobacteraceae bacterium, assembly GCA_017853175.1. GTDB lineage: Bacteria > Pseudomonadota > Gammaproteobacteria > Steroidobacterales > Steroidobacteraceae > UBA964. The sequence continues at coordinate 40,165 of JAFMKA010000001.1, forward strand.
GAAGCAATCGAAGAAGCTGCTGCAGCGCTCGCGGCGCTCGATGCAGAACTGGGTCGCACCACCGACCCCGTGCGCATGTACATGCGCGAGATGGGCACCGTCGAACTGCTGACTCGCGAAGGCGAGATCAGCATCGCCAAGCGCATCGAAGAGGGTTTGAATTCGATCCGCGGACAGCTCGCAACGTATCCGCCGACCTTCGACTTCCTCTTCAAGGTTTATGAAAACGTAAAGGGTGGAACAGGACGTCTCGCAGACATCCTCGTGGGCTTTATCGATCCCAATGCGCCTGATGTCATCGCGCAACCTCAGAATCCGACGAAGGTCGACGCCTCTGCACCCGCCGAAGAAGAATCGGAATCCGAGGACGGTGACGATAGTGAAGAAGCCGTCGATACCGGACCCGATCCGGTCGAGACCGCAAATCGTTTCGCCTCGATGATCAAGCTGCACACGCAGATGCTCAATTCGATGGCCAAGGTAGGCGTCGAAGATCCCAAGACTCAGAAAATCCGCAAGAAGCTTGCGAGCGAGTTCATGGAACTCAAGCTGTCGCCGCGCATGTTCGATGCGCTGATCGACAACCTGCGCTCCAATATCAACGAAATTCGTCAGCTCGAAAAAGAAATCATGGTCATCGCCGTTCGCGATGCCGGAATGCCGCGTAAAGAATTCATCGCGACCTTCCCGCGTAACGAGACCAATGATCGCTGGGCTGCCAAGCACATCAAAGCTGGCAAGAAGTGGTCTGCGCCCCTTGGTCGCTTCGCCGACGATATTCGCGCCAAACAAAGCGTGCTTCGAGAGATCGAGAAGATCCGCCATCTTTCGATCATCGAGATCAAGGAAATCAATCGCGAAGTCTCGATCGGCGAAGCCAAGGCTCGTCGAGCCAAAAAAGAGATGGTGGAGGCGAACCTGCGCCTCGTGATTTCTATCGCCAAGAAATATACGAACCGCGGACTTCAGTTCCTCGACCTCATTCAAGAAGGCAACATCGGCCTCATGAAGGCTGTCGATAAGTTCGAATACCGTCGCGGTTACAAGTTCTCGACCTATGCAACGTGGTGGATCCGCCAGGCCATCACGCGCTCGATCGCCGACCAGGCACGAACGATCCGCATTCCGGTCCACATGATCGAGACGATCAACAAGCTCAACCGCATTTCGCGACAAATGCTTCAGGAGATGGGTCGCGAGCCCACGCCTGAAGAGCTTGCCGTGCGAATGGAGATGCCCGAAGACAAGGTTCGCAAGGTGCTCAAAATCGCCAAAGAACCGATCTCCATGGAGACGCCGATCGGCGACGACGAAGATTCACATCTTGGCGATTTCATTGAAGACACCTCGGTCGCCTCGCCGATCGACCAAGCGACGGCCGAGTCCCTGCGAGAAACGACTCACGCCGTTCTCTCGCAGCTCACGCCGCGCGAGGCGAAGGTGCTGCGCATGCGCTTCGGAATCGACCTCAACACCGACCATACCCTCGAGGAAGTCGGCAAACAGTTCGATGTCACACGTGAGCGCATTCGTCAGATCGAAGCTAAAGCACTCCGCAAGCTACGTCATCCCAGCCGATCAGAGCAGCTGCGAAGCTTCTTGATCGAGGACTGATAGACTACGGACATCAACAAATTCGTTAAGAGGATCGCCACATGGCCCTGATCTCGATGCGACAGTTGCTCGACCACGCTGCCGAACACCACTACGGAGTTCCAGCTTTCAACGTCAATAACCTCGAGCAGGTTCAGGCGATCATGCAGGCCGCCGACAAGACCGACAGTCCTGTGATCATGCAGGCGTCGGCCGGCGCCCGTAAGTACGCAGGCGAGCCGTTCTTGCGGCACCTCATCGAAGCGGCCATCGAAAGCTATCCCCACATCCCGATCGTGATGCACCAAGATCACGGCGCGAGTCCGTCGGTCTGCGTGCAGTCCATCCGCTCAGGGTTCTCGAGCGTCATGATGGACGGCTCTCTCAAAGAAGATGGCAAGACCCCTGCACCGTACGACTACAACGTCGATGTCACGCGTCATGTCGTGCGCATCGCGCACGCGGTGGGTGTGTCGGTCGAGGGTGAGCTCGGCTGTCTCGGTTCCCTCGAATCTGGCAAAGCCGGCGAAGAAGATGGTCATGGCGCCGAGGGCCATCTCTCGCACGACCAACTACTGACCGACCCCGATCAGGCCGCGGATTTCGTAGCTAAGACAGGGGTCGATGCCCTGGCTATCGCCATCGGCACATCGCACGGTGCGTATAAGTTCTCGCGCAAACCCACTGGCGATATTCTCGCCATCCAGCGTATCCGCGAGATCAACGCTAAGATTCCGAACACGCACCTCGTGATGCACGGCTCTTCTTCCGTCCCGCAAGAGTGGCTGCAAATCATCCGTGAAAACGGCGGCAAACTCCGCGAAACCTACGGCGTGCCCGTCGAAGAAATTCTCGAGGGCATCAAACACGGCGTGCGCAAAATCAATATCGATACCGATATCCGACTGGCGATGACAGGCGCCATTCGTCGCGCAATGAATAAAGATCCTGCGGAATTCGACCCGCGTAAATACATGAAAGAAGCGATGCTCGCAGCACGCGAGATCTGTGTGGCGCGTTACGAAGCCTTCGGATGCGCAGGCAAAGCCTCGAAGATCAAAATCGTACCGCTCGAGGACATGGCCAAGCGCTACGCCGCCTGATCAGTTCACTATTCGTGTGTCATCAGAAACGCCGGCCTCAGGGTCGGCGTTTCCATATCTGGTCAAAGCGTTGCTCGAGTTCGGGGTTAACGCCTCTTAGCTGATCAATCACCTCTTTCGACCAATCGAAGTAGGCGCGCTGGCGCTCAACCGTCCAGCCGTTGGGCGGGCTCGATATCATGCTGCGCAGATTGCAGATTTTGTCGGCAAGCTTTACTTGCTTCGCCTCGATCGAAGCCAGTCTCGCTCTCGAGATCTGGAGTTTTTTTCTCGCACGCCATGCGATGGTGGGTTCGTCAGTCACCTCCATGACGATCGCAGCTACCCGCTCTCCGAACTCCCCTTGGAGCTCTTGTACGGTCGTCTGAGTGTCTTCGAGAGTGTCGTGTAAGAGCGCTGCCGCCAAGATCACTGGGTCTGTCACGCCGCCCTCAAACCACAGAGCGTGCGCCAGATCGAGCGGGTGGTTGATATAAGGCAAGGCTCCACGCCCTTTGCGGCGCTGATCCCGGTGCTTCCATGCAGCGAAACGCGCTGCACGAAGCACCAGCCCCATATCGGCTTGGTGATTATCGGTGTCGCCAGTCGGTGACGTTTGAGAGCGATTTTTGTCGGGCATAATGCATTAAGGAAACATTTACGAACCCACGGTAACCAGTATGCCCCGAAGCATTTGTGATCTCGCAGACGACCACGGCGCCCGGATTCGGGTGATCCAGCCCGTGTTCCGTGATTTCGGAATGATTACGAAGTTCCACGGACAGGTCACGACCATCCACTGCCGAGAGGACAACGCCCTTCTCAAAACCACACTGGGGACTCCAGGCGCCGGCCGGGTCATGGTGGTGGATGGCGGCGGCTCACTCGAACGCGCGCTATTCGGGGACAATTTGGGTTCCATCCTCATCAAAAATGGCTGGGCAGGGATTCTCATCAACGGCGCGGTAAGAGACGTGGAATTTCTCAAGACCATGCCCCTGGCAGTTCGCGCTCTTGCAGTCTGCCCTGTTCCTCCTCGCAAAGACGGCACTGGCGAGCGCGATGTGATCGTATCGTTCGCCGGGGTGACTATCTCGCCCGGCGACTGGCTCTATGCCGACGAGAATGGCGTGATTTTGAGCGCCACGCCAATCGAATAGCTCTCGCGCTAAAGCCAGCGGGTTCGACTGGTAACGTCCGCAGGACGTACAGGCCCTTTGCTCATCGGCGCACCCAAGTGGATAAACCCGATGATGCGCTCGTCGGAAGAGAGGCCCAAAGCGTGTTTGACCAACGAGCTGTAAGCATGCGAGCCGGTTTTCCAAGCTACCCCTAAACCCAAAGACTCTGCAGCGATCCACAGATTCTGAATGGCTGCGCCCACAGCGACCCACTGTTCTATCTCAGGCACCTTCGGGTGAGACTGAGCGACCGCCGAAACCACTAATAACGTCGGCGATCTCATGGCCTTCGAAGCCTCGCGATCGAGTGCCTCACGATCCGAATCAGGTGACTTCTCGCGAAGTGCCGCAGCCATCGCATTTCCGAGTAGAGTTCGTCGCTCACCTTCCAAGACCGTGAACCGCCAAGGCGCGAGAAGTCCATGATCAGGCGCGCGAACAGCGGCCGTCAGCACTAACTCCAACTGCTCCCGAGAAACCGGTGTATCAGCGAATTTCTTGGTTGAACTCCGATTGAGGATCTTATCGATCGTCGGGTTCCGCTCTACTTCCGTTGGGCCTGAAGTCATCAGAAAATCCTCCACCCGCTGATACGGGTGAAGGATAGTCTATACGCAACTGAATCAACGCGGCTTTGGAGGCAGGATCGCCGGCTGACGAACTATCATTGGTGGTGATTTTAATTCGTCGCAATTAAACAAACAAAATGCTCTTCCCATAATGATGATAAAGCGCCCCTCAATCTCGATAAATGATCCCGCGACGGCAGGCTTAACCGACATTGCTGTCATGAGAGCAGAGAGAATAACCAGCGCTACTTTTACGCTAACTTTTGATCTTTCTAGATGCATATCCGCCTCCGGAGTAAATGACGTTTTCCACACCGAGGCGAACACTAGGCGAAAATCCGATAACTAAATGATATCTATTTCTCCCTAGTTTCTACAGAAACGGCGCTTCCTTGCTTAATCTAACTAAAGTTTCTTTATCGATATCCGATTCGCTCGTCCCGAGCATTGAGAGAATCACCGACGCGGCTTCAAGCGTCGAATGACCATGCGGATAAGCCCTCTTCAAAACACTTGTCGCCCGTTCGGCATCCTTTAATAACGCCTCTCGAGCAACAATCTTCCGCGAAGATCTTAACTCGCTCAGGATTAGTGCATTAGTTACCGTTGCGGTTATGGGATGCCAATACTTAAATTTGTAAAGCGATAATCTTTTAGCTTCCCTCAGGGCTTCGATCGCTCCATTACTGTCTCCTATCTTTTCAAGCGCCACTCCGCGAACCCAAAGCAGGAAAATCTGGTCTTCGGAGGACTCACTCTCCGACTTAAGCGCTAAAGAGCTCCAATCGTCACTAGCAAGTATCTTAAGCGCCCCGATCGGATCTCCCTCTCTTATGAGCGCCTCGGCTAACAATAGAGCCATCGAAAACCTATGATTCTTTTCAGTTGCATCACTGAAATTACGACGAGCAATGGTTGATGTCGTCGGATAGTCTCCAGATGCAAGCGCGACTCTTGCCTCAATCAACGCTAGGTCCCACTCAAAGTACTTTCCGCTTCTTGGTCGGGTGGTGCTTTGGTATTCCCGCAGTCGGTTGAGAAACTCTCGTGCGGTGCGCAACTCGCCAACTCGGATGGCCCAGTTCGCTGCTAACACATATAGACGCTCACTGACTACAGAGACTCCGCCGAAATTCTCCTCTACCCTACCAATCAGCGCTTTTAGCGTTGACCATCCAGCGTCGTAAGCGCCCGCTTCGAAAAGAGCGCCGTGCAATTCAAGAGAGCGCCTTATACGCTCGCCCTCCGAAATTGAGCTGCGTTCTAGCGCTCGTACTGCCCTATGAAATGACATTAATGCATTAGGCCAGTCTCCCGATGCAAACTGAGCAGACATCAGTCCATAGATCGCTCCAATCTCTCGGCTACCATCCTTCCCCTGATGCGCTATCTTTTCTGCCTGTTCGAATAATTCAATTGCTTGAAGAGGCTCTTCATTCGACTTCGCATACCAAGCGCTTAGCCAGTAGTAGTCCGACTGTATGGGAAGAGGCAGTCGGGCTATGTCACCAAGTAACTCAATCTTTAAAAGACTCTGACGCACTGACTCTATGTCACTAAAGTGACTAGCTAACTGCGCTTCTGAAATAAGGGCCTCTGCGTAACCGGGGCTTTCGGGTATCTGAGAGAGAATTCTTGAGCGTATCGCCGATAGTTTCGCTTGTTGCTCATAGTTTCCAAGTCGCGCCCATGCGTTACCAATCGACAACGCTATCTCGGCTGCGATCTCAGGTTCGGCTTCAAAGTCGCCTGATAGACGCTCTCCGCCTGCGATCAGTATCTCCTGAACGGATACATCCCTCCCTCCATGCAACTCAGGGTTAGCGTTCTCGAATAGTCCGATCAAGAAATCACGAGTGGCAGCTGCACGTCGGGACTCTATTTTTGCCTCATGCGCCTGCAAGATGGCGATTATCGTTGCGGTGAGGACGGCGCACGTTGCGGCACTGCCAAGAGATACGGCAAGAGTGTTTCTGGCAACGAACTTTTTGACGATGGAGAATCTCGACGGAGGCTTTGCTAAAACTGGGCGCTCCTCAAGCCACCGAACAAGATCCGCTCGCAGTGCCTCTACCGCGGGGTATCGGTCGGTCGTATTCCTCGCGAGCGCCTTGAGTAGCACGGCATCGAGATCGCCGCGTAAAACACGTGAAATGCGGGATGTTGTCGTTGCGCGCTTTTCCGCGGTGGAGGCCTCGATCTTCGCACGGCTCGGAGTCTTCAGATGCCCCTCGATAATCGCCGTCTCGATCTCCGCTCTCGACGCTTTCTGAATAATGAGCGGCGAGGCCCCGACCAAGAGCTCATAGAGCATTACCCCAAGGGAATAGACATCAGATGCAAGGGTAAGCCGCAAATGCTGAATTTGCTCCGGGCTTGCGTAACGCGGAGTCATGGCTCGCGCCGACGTCCGTGAGTTTTGGTCGATCGGCGTCAGGCTTTCCTCGTCGCTCATCAATTTGGCAATTCCAAAGTCGAGCAGCCTTACCTCACCCCTTTGATTGACGAGCACGTTTCCGGGCTTTAGATCGCGATGAAGAACGAGATTGACGTGAGCGTAATCGACCGCATCGAGCACCTGGCGAAAGAGACGAATTCGCGCGGAAATTGAGAGCCTGTTTTCGTCGCAGTACTCATCGATACGTTGCCCTTCGACATACTCGAGTGCCAGAAAGGGTCGGCCGAGCTGATCGACGCCAGCGTCATAAAGTCTTGCGAGGTTTGGATGCTCGAGGGACCCGAGAATGTCGCGCTCGCGAGCCATGCGGACCGATAGATCACGCGCCCATACCATTCGCGGTAACTTCAGCGCGACCCGTCTTTTTAGAGTGCCATCGGCGCGCTCGGCGAGCCAAACCGAGCCCATGCCCCCGTCGCCGAGCTGTTGCAACAACCGGTAAGGCCCAACAAGGTCGCCAACAATGACCGTTGCGGGAGGCGTCAGCCCTTCGATACCGCTCGTAAATGCATCGAGGAAGGGGCGCGTCTGCACGCCCGCCTGCACTTCGAGCAGACGCCGCAGAGGCTCGCGAAGAAGCTCAAACTGAGGCGGAAGCGCTGCAAGCCATGCGGGGCGCTCTTCAAGAGGCAGCATTAACCCCGCCTCGAGGAGCCGCTGCAGATCGGACCAATCGGCGGGAGCGCTGGGGGATGTCACGGGAAGATTAGTAACCGCCTTCGCGAATTACCGAAAGAGTTACATCGGCAATCCGCCCCGTCACCCCCAAGAAACTATTCTGTTTTGGGAGTTTCTAGCCTTGACCCCTCGATAAGAGCACTCGGACGCCCTCTTCGATCTGCGACATCATCAAAGAAAATCCGTCGGACTCACCGTAATAGGGGTCTGGCACTTCACGGCTACCTAAGAAAAGCCGAACGGGAGTCGTATTGCCGAAAGGTCGACGGGCCTCAAGCTGGGACGCGTTGTCGCGATCCATCGCCAGGATGACATCGTGAGTACGGTAGTCGTGATCCGTGATCTCACGGCATCGAAACGCGGTCAAATCATACCCACGAGTCGCACAGGCTTCGATAGATCGAGGGTCTGCGGTATCGCCGACGTGCTTATCTTTCAGCCCAGCGGAGCTGAACTGCCAACCCGCTGCTCCGATCTGAGTGGCCATCGTTCGCGCGACGATTTCGGCTGCGGGTGAGCGACAGTAATTTCCAGCATCAACGAATAACACTTTCACGAACGAGCTCCTACGAAGGCTTGGACTTTAATGACTCTGTTTCACATCGGCGGACAGCGGCGTCGACTCGATCTAACCAGTCACCGGGATATTTTTTTCGATACCAATCGCGTAACGGCGCCGTGGCGGCGCGGAACTCGGCCCTCTGCGCGTCAGTGGCGTAATCGAGAGTGCCACCGCCAGCGATGAATTTCTCAATTGCGGGACGCTCGCGATCTTTGGCAGCCTGTCGAGTCGCCGCGGCAAGTTCGCCGTAGGCGATGGTCACTGCAGCCTGCACGTCAGGAGGCAGCCGCTCCCAAGCTTTTGCCGAGTACCACCAGATTGCCGACATATAGCTGTGACGATCAACGAATACATGCTTGATGTGATCGTCGAACTTCATCCCCATGACATCTTGAATGCTGTTTTTGGTTCCCGCGAGCATCCCGGCGCCAAGAGCTGAGTAGATTTCAGAAAATGGTAAGGCCATCGGGCTACCACCCAGCTCGCGAACCATTTCCTGCTCGAGCGCTGACGGTAAGGTTCGGATGCGCATCCCCTCGAGATCCCTCACCGATGTAATACGACGGTCGGTCATCGCGAAACTTCGCCAACCACCCGTATTGCCCACTGCCATAAGACGAAGACCCAGGCCGTCGTTCAGGATCGCCTCACCCATCGCTTTTGGAACAGGCCCATCCATCACACATTCGGCGATGTCGTCGTTCGCAAAGAGATAAGGCAGGTCTAGCACCTGCGCAGGACCGTAAAGCCCCGCGAGCCCCCCGATGGTCGTCTGATGAACTTCGAGGATCCCACTTTGCAGCGCCTCCATACACTCGCGCTCATTTCCGCAAAACTGCCCTGATGGGTAGATCTGCACGTCCACCCGATTTCCGAGTTGTCGTTTGAGCGACTCTCGAAACGCGACCGCACCGATGTAGTCTTCGTCATCCTGAGACGCCAGGAAAGCCACACGAATAGTGAACTCGGACTGTTCGGCTCTGGAGTTGAGAATTCCGATCACGCAACCAATCGTGATCAACGCGAGCAAGATGTTACGCAATCTCGATGTCATGCTTAGTGACTCACATCAGATCGAGCATGCGCGGCAGCGTCAGAACGAGAGAAGGGAAGTAGGTGATCACGAAAATCACCAGAACTTCGACGGCCAGAAACGGGACAAGCGCCCTCACGATGCTTTCGACGCTTTCCTTCGCCACCGATGCCGTCACGAACAGCAGCAAACCCATCGGGGGCGTCGCAAGACCGATGGTCAAATTGACGCACATGATGAGCGCAAAATGCACGGGGTCGACACCTAGTCCGATGAACACCGGAGAGAGAACCGGGCCCAAAATGAGAATGGCCGGACCCGCATCGAGAAACATACCGACGATGAACAAGAGTAGGTTGAGAAGAAACAGCAATAAATAAATATCGTCAGTGATCTTCAGCATCGTGTCGGCGATATTCTGTGCGAGCCCCGATACGGTGACGAGCCAACCCAACGTCACAGCCGCGCCGACGAGCAGCAAAATCACACCCGATTGCAGCGCTGTCGCTTTGAAGATCGAGGCGAGTTCAGTCTTGCCTACATTTCGCGTCACAAATATCGTGACGAAGAGGGCATACGCCACCGCGACACAGGCAGCCTCAGTGGCCGTGAATACCCCGCTCAACATTCCGCCGAGAAGCACGACCGGCAGCAGCATGGCGAGCCAAGCGCTTTTGAATGCCGCTCCGCGCTCCGTCCAGCTCGCTCGCGGCCGCGCGAGGGGCAGGTTGTATCGCTTGGCAAGGAGTCTGATGGTCCCCATGAGCGCGAGTCCAATCAGAAGGCCGGGCACCACGCCGGCAGCAAACAGTGCCCCGACGGACACGTTCATGACGAATCCGTAAAGCACCATGATTCCTGAAGGTGGAATGATGGGGCCCACCACCGCAGCCGCAGCGGTCACTGCAGCAGCGAAGGGGCGCGGATAACCCTCACGCTCCATTGCCGGAATCATCATCTTGCCGATCGCCGAAGCATCAGCCACGGCCGAACCGGATATGCCGGCAAAAATCATTGAAGACAAGACGTTGACCTGCGCCAGCCCACCGCGCACGTGACCCACCAGCGACTGCGCGAATCGTACGATCGACGCGGTGATGCCTCCGGCATTCATGATTTCGCCGGCAAGAATGAAGAACGGGACTGCGAGCAGCGGGAAGCTGTCTATGCCGTTATAAAAACGAGCGAGGAGCGCTGGAAAATACTGGGTCTCGCCGTCGATCAGAAGACTCAACCCGGGACCGAGCAACAATGCGAACACGACCGGAGTGCCGAAGGCCATGAGCAGGACCAGAAACCAGAAGAAGGCGGCGGACATCGATCAGCCCTCCCCGTCCTTCTGCATGACAGGCACGACACCGACCAGAATCTCTGAGGCGTTCTCGGTGAGCAGCGCGCGTACCAATCGTAGCGTCGCCTCGATCGCGACGAACAACAAAGCGCCGAGCGCTATCGGCACGATAACGTACACGTAGGACATCGGGATACCGAGCCCCGTCGACATGATGGTCGAGCCGCGAGCCACGAAGTCGACGCTCTCGAGCAGGAACACCACACAAAGCCAGCCCACTAAAGCATTGACTACAATGCCGACGATTTGGAGTGCTTTGGGGGGCAGACCTTCAATAAAAGCCGTGATGGCTACATGCCCTGCAGCGCGATATCCCATCGGCGCCGCAAGCAAGGCAGACCATACGAGCGCCATACGCGCAGCCTCCTCGGCCCAATCAAGCGTATGGTTGAAGAATGCGCGCGAGAGAATCTGAGCGAGCGCGACCGCCAGCATCAACGCTAGCAAGATCGCGGAAACAGAAAGCCCCCATCTTGCGATGGGGGCATTCAGTTTTTCGAGACCTCGCGACGCGAGGTCGATAAGTCTCAGCACGATCTCGAGATCTTATTTAGTCCCGAAGTTATAGCGAGCCTGAATACCGAAATAGCGATCGGCATCTCGCGGGATCTGCAGACGGACTGCGCCACCCGGGCCACCACTCGTCTTGAGGACCGTGTAGCTCTCATCCGTGAGGTTACGGCCGATCAGCGCGACCCGGAAGCGATCATTGGCATCGGTGAGCGCAACAGACAAGTCGACAGTGGTGTACGACGGGATCTTAAGCGCAGTGGGCTCGTTGAGATCGGAGAAGCTGTCGTCCTGGTAAGCAACGACGACGTTGGGCGATAACGTGAACGAGCCGACCGGAATGGTGAGCTCACCGACCAACGAAGCCTTCCACTCCGGCGCGAGCGGCAACTTCGTTCCTGAACGCACCGAAGGCGTTGAGCCCGGCGGCGTGAAGAACTTGTCGACCTTCGCGTCGTTGTAGGACAACCCCGCTCCGAGCGTGAGCATGCTATTCGGACGAGCCTGAATGTCGAGCTCCCAACCGCTTGAAGACACTTCACCGGCATTCGTCAGCGTCGTGATCAACGTGCCGTTGAGGAACGTGAAGTTGTTGGCCTGGAAGTCGTCGTACTTCGCATCATAGATCGCGGCGTTCACGAGAACGCGGCCGTCCATCAGAGTGCTCTTGATGCCCGCCTCGTAAGAGTCGGCGGTCTCAGCTTCGATGAGCGGCGTGTTGTTCACGGTCATATTGAAGAACACGTTGTAGGCCGGGCCCTTGTAGCCACGCGCGTACGACGCGTAAACCATCACGTCATCTGACATATCGAACTGCACACCAGCACGACCCGAAGCGTTATCGGAGCTGTTGCGGCCGGTAAACCCGGAGGTATCGGTGCGGATGCCAGGCTGACCGGAGAACGTGGTGGGTACTCGGTTGTGGAAGTAGCTGAGATCGTCCGACGTCCAACGAGCGCCTGCGATCAGACGAAGTCGGTCGGAGGCGTTGAAAGTACCGTCAGCGAACACCGCAAGATTTTTGAAGTCTGCGCCAAACGTGGCGTTGGAGAACGTACTGACGTAAGTCGAGGAGCCGGCACGGCAGGGTCGCTGGCCCGTGGCATCGACAGCCAGAGTGCTCGCCGTACAGTTGAACACATTACGCTGGAAGAACCGCTCGGCGTCCGTCTTCGAGAAGTACATGCCGAGGACGTAATCGACGGTCTCGCCACCCTTCGAGGCGTAGCGCATCTCTTGCGAGAACGTCTTGGTCTTTTGCGGACCAAAGTCGTGCAACTGAGCGAAGCCGTTGCCCACGTACGGGGCCAGTGAGTCGATCCAATCGCCTTCGCGGATCTCGGTGGCATCCCACGTACGGTAGGCGGTGATCGTCGTGATCGTTCCGGAACCGACGTCGATATCGCCTTGCAGCGACATACCCCAAGCCTGTTCAGTGGAGCGCATCTGCAGATCTTGTTTGACCTGACGCGTATCGTCACCCGCGAACGTCACGCCACTGTAGATCGAAGCGTAGGCGAGCGCGGTCGCACCCGTCGGCGCGGTACCGATGACTTCGACGCAGCAATTGTCGTCAGAGCTACGGAAGTCGCCAGAGAAGACCCAGTTGCTGTTGTCGCCGTCGAACTCCCATACGGTACGCACGCCTTGACGCTTGTAGCCGTTAAGGTCGCCACCCGCAGCCGTCGAAGAAACGTTGTCGATGTAGCCATCGAACTCGCTTTTCATGATGACGGTTCGCGAACGGATCGAATCGGTGATGGGCGAGTCGTATGCGGCCTTGATGCGCATCTCGTTACCCTCGAACCAACTGACGTCGACATAACCGCTGAGGGTTTTGCCAGGACGCTTAGTGACGATGTTCACGACGCCGGCCGACGCGTTCTTACCGAACAGCGTGCCCTGCGGACCACGCAGCACCTCGATGCGCTCGATGTCGTACAGGTCGCCGAAGGCCTCACCCGCAGACGACAGGACGACACCGTCGAGCACTGTCGCGACACTCGGCTGAGCAGCGATGGCGAAGTTGATGGTACCGACGCCGCGCAGGAACAACGACTGGTTGAGCGACGTGTTGGTCTTACGGATGTTCAGTGAGGGGACGAGCGTACGCAGCGCTTCGATATTGAAGCTGCCGGAGGCTTCGGCGAGATCACCGGTCACCACCGATACGGCGATGGGTACGTCTTGCAGTCGCTGTTCGCGCTTCTGCGCGGTGACGACGATTTCATCGAGACGACCTTCGTCTTGAGCCAGTGACGCCAACGGAAAAACAGCGGCACACGTGGCGACCGCCACGGCTCTCGCGATGATCTTCTTGCTATTCAACTTCAGCATGAGTTGTCCCCTTCGTTGTTGCTTTAGCGCCACAGCTGCCCCGGCGCACTTAATCGCCCTGACGCTAACAAAGATTTTTATGTCATACAACCCTTATATAAGACATCGGACTACGCGCGCCGGAATGCAGCAATACGCGCCAGTGGCAATTGGAGCTCATGAACTTGCCCCCCGGCGATGTGTTCGCCTGAATCGAGCCATTGCCAGTGCCCCTGTGGCAGGTAGACCGTGACTCGCCCCTCCGGATTGAGACAAGGCGCGACCAAGATCTCATCCCCGAAGAAAAATTGGTCCTCGAACGCCCAGGAGAGTTTGTCTTCGGGGCACGCCAGCACCATGGGCCTCTGAACGGGCAACCCTGTGGCTGAGGCCTGCGCGACGACGGTTTGAAGATAGGGCCGCAAACGCTCACGCAGATCGAGCGCCTGACTCGCGAGTTTCTCGGCTTCAGGTCCATAGCTCCAAGGCTCGCGAGCGCCGATGCCGTGCAAACGCAGATGGGCTGAAAACACCGCAGCCTGCAGCCATCGCACGTAAAGAACAGGGTCACGTTGATCACCGTAAAACCCACCAACGTCGGTGGCGTAAAACGGCGCACCCGTCAGACCCCAGGACAGGCCACTGCGCAAGTTACCGGCGAGCCCGCCCCAGTCCGCTTGCGGGTCTCCGCCCCACTGCGAGGGATAGCGCTGAGAGCCCGACCACCCTGCCCGACTGAACAAGAAAGGTCCGTTTCGAGAATATCTTTCAGCCGCTTCGTAAACGCAGCGGTTGTAGAGCAGCGCGTAAATATTGTGCAGCGCATCGCCGCTCGACCCGTCGCTTGCGACCATGTGCTCTTCGATTTGTTCACCGAAGTCGGCCTTGATCATGTCGATGCCGAGATCAAAGAGCGCCTTGTGTTGATCGCGCCACCACGCGTAAGCCTCTGGATGCGTGAAGTCGAGCAAACCCGAATCGGGAAGTTGAGTGAGTACGGCGCCGAAAGGCTCGGGGTCCCACGCATATCGATACGCCTCGCCGGTACGCGAATCGCGAATCAGCCAGCCCTTGTCCGCAAGAGTTTTGAACAGCGGATTTCGAACCGAGATCAGCGGGTACTCCCATACGCAGATACGGAAACCCATCTCCCGTAATGCATCGACGGTCGGCCTCGGATCGGGGTAGCGCTTAGGGCACCACTCGAAAGCAAAACGCGTATCGGTGTCTTGCCAGGCGCGGCCGTCGAAAGTGATGACTTCGCACGGCATGCCACGACGACGTACCTCGCGCGCTACCGATAAGATTTCTTCGGAATCTTTGTAGTACGCCTTGGAGAGAATGACGCCGAGACTCCAATCAGGCGGAGTCGGTGCTCGACCAGTCAGCGAGGTGTATTGCGCGAGCTGATCGGCGCCTGTTGACCCCGAGAAGATAAATACGTCGAGCGCAGAGTCTTCGATATCGAGCACGTACGCACGTTGCGACCAAGGGCCGAAGCCAACGCCGTGAGTCACCGGCGCAGGGGTATGCACGAATGCACCCCAACCCTCCGGGCTCCAAGCGAACGGTGCGTTTTTGTAGCTCCACTCTGCATTGAGGCCAAGTGCATCTCGGTTATAGGAGCGAATCAATTGCCCTCGCCTATCGAGCTGACCTGATTTTTCACCGAGTCCATAGACCGATGTCGAGGGCCCGAGCTCCAACGTCAGCAACCAACGATCGTCATGACGCGCGAGCGGCGGCAATCGGAAGCGTCTTACGAAGTGCCCGTCGCTCGGTGAGCCTTGAATGAATCGTCCATCGCGATGAAAAGCAAAATTGAAGGGCGCGTGACCGATCGTGACGACGAGGCGAGCGCCATCGGCTGCGACCGCTTCAAGACGGCTGGTCGCGCCATCACCTTCGCCGTGATGACTCAGCGTGGTTGATAGAGGGCTCGCATCACCGCAAAGAATGCCATAGTCCCGAACATCTTTTTGGCTGCGCAAACGCATGCCGTACTCGTGCAGCGTAATCCGCAAGACACCGAGAGACGTCGGCACATTGAGTACGTCCGCCGAAAGTGTCGGCGTGCCCTCGACACGCGCGGGCGCCATTCGGCCCCAGTGAGGCGCGACGGGATCAAGAACCGTTTGCATAGACACCTCTCGAAAAGAAGCGCTTAGGCCAGCTCCAGCACAGGAATGCCCCAGCGAAGCGCCAAGGCGCGCAAGGCATCACGGTGATCCCCATAGGCCAATGCAAAGTGATGTTCGAGCGCCTCATCGAGAATGCGCGAACTGACCTCTGCCGCAGACTTATCGAAACGAACCGTTCCCGAACAGCCGGTGAACGCCATCGGCGCCCGAATCACCTCGGCACCCGCTAGCACGAGCTTCAATGAATTGCGCGAGCGCGATAGACGTGCGAGCGTAATTCGGCCCGGCTTGATCGGGAACTGATGCAGCAACGGCATGCGCCGGTTAGTGTGGATCGTCGCCTCAGGCTTAACCTCTGGATCGCACATCGAAATGGGCGCAAGTCCGCAGTGCCATAACACCGCAGTGTTATCGGAAGAGGTGATGTCGACCAAGTCGGCCATCCAGGCAGGCTCTCCGGCGAGTTCCTGCAGAATGAGTTGCGTCACCGAGCCATTGACGTCGGCCTCGCAAGCCGAGGGAACCTTCTTTTGGTTCATCATGGCCATCGGTCCACAGGCGGCACACCCATACTCCGTGAACATCTCGGGCCAACACCGCACCGCGAGACCCCGCGCGCCCGTATCGCGCTGCACATCCTCGAGCGCACAGAACACGCGGAACGATCGGTCGAGCTGTTCGGCGTCGACCTCATCTAACCCTGCCACCTGAGCCTCGGCGCGATCTTTGACCGCCGCCACACGACTGGCGTCGGTCGATCGAGCGCGATCGAAGAGATTGCCGAGTGTGACGTGATCCACCTTGATGTTCGCGAGTCGAGCGAGAAGATCGGGATCGAACTCGCAGGTGTCGAATCCGTCCGGATGCTTGCCGACCACCGTGATTCGCGAATCCGCGAGGGCGCCGAGCACTCGGTCTGCAGCACGCTCTGCGGCACCACGAACGCTAGACGAGACCTGCGCATCAGCAGCCGTGCTCTTCGGCAACCCGTACGGGCGCGCCAGTGCGCGCAAGCTCTCGGTAAGACCGGGCGCCGACGGATCGGCATACAACGAACCATGCGCGACGCCGGCACGGCCCAACGCGTGTGCTGCAAGGTTGAGCCCGCAATAAGCATTGAGACGCAAACGCCCTCCAATGCGCGGCTCGGGCAGCGCCCAGATGGCCAACGGTGTGGTCGCTTCTTTCGCAAGCTTCACCGTCATCGTGGCGTCGGTGAACGTCACCTGCAAAATCAGGAGTAAATCGATCGGTCCCGACGCGACGATATTGCCGATCGCACGCTCGGCCGCATCACGATCGAATAACAACTCGCGAGTTCCGACCGTGCGAATACCGGCAGCCTCAAGTGCTGCAAAGGCGCGGTTCTTCGTCTCCTCAGCAAAGGGAACATCAAACGTCGGCCGCGCGAGCGCCGCGACACCAAAAGTCAGCATGGTTTCAATCTCCGAATCCTGGATAGACGTGTCTGAAACTGGCATCAGCCGGCTCGATTCGAGCGCCTCCGTCGCCATACACCGCATGGCCGTTCCATGGCGTCGCCTCTTTGTCGGTGAGGACGTTGAGCGATCGCATGTACTCGACCGCTTCGCCCCTCAAGCCACTTCGAATGGCATCCCAATCTGGAAAGTGCGTGAACGCTTTCGACCAGATCGCTCGGCCCGCAAGATACCCCGATGCGCCGGCTCGATAGGCATGCGTCAAAATTCGACGGAACTCGTCCATACCAGCTCCTGCAGAGAGCATGACCCAAGGTCGCCCCGCAGCAGTGCCGATCGCATCGAACCAAGTTTGAGCAGATTCCCACCCCGGCGCACCGACGCCCGGAACATCAGCAGCTGCGAGCGGGCTTTCGAGCTTGAAGAGATCAACCCCGAACTTCGGATCGGCAAAAGTTTGCACACTCTCGAGGACGAACTGCGGGTGCTTGCTCTTCATCTCGACGTAATCGCGAGTTTGTTCGGCATCGCTCGGTAACGGATAGACGAGGAGCTCGAAGACGAAGGGTATGTCGTACTTACGACAAGCGTCGCCGATTCTCTGGGTAAAGTCTTGCTGCGCTCGGCACACCGCGGCATCGGCATCGGGTCGATACCAGGCTAATACTTTGACGGCATCCCCGCCGATACGCTTGATCTTCTCCACCGACCAGTCGTCGATCTCTGACGAAAGGCGCCCGGCGGGAGTCTCTCTGAAAATCGAATCTTCCAACGTGACGATGAGCCCTCGCGAGGCAAGAAGCTTCGTTACGCCACGCGGATAGGCAAAGTGCGGATCGAGCAGCATAGCGGACGATTCGCCCTGTAGCTCTTCGATCAGCATTTCTTTGAACCCGGCAACGTCTTCCCAAGGCGCTTCTGCCGTTCCTCGTTTGGCCTTGATCGGATTCTTGATCGGCGGACGCTGGTCGACCGCCGTCATCTTGAATCGCCCGTGGGCATCGGCCATACGCCGCATGCCCCAGTATTTTCCAGCCGAAAGAATCATTTGGACTCCAACAAAGAATCTCGTTCAACTCGCGTGGGCGCCCCGGCGCGTCCGCCGAGACGGGTCACCTTGATGGCCGCCGCGGCGGAGGCTGCACGCACGGCGGCCATCTCGTCGGTTCCCTCTGCGAGAGCTAAGGCGAACGCGCCGTGCCAGACGTCACCAGCACCTAACGTATCGACAGGTTTGACTGGATACGCGGGGACAGTTCGTGCCGTAACGTTGCTCTGCTCGAATCGTGCATCGGCGATGAGCACACCGGACGCGCCCATCGTGACGCAACACCACGCCTTCAGACTAATCGCGGTCTGTCGTAACGCGCTCTCGATATCTGTCATCGCATCGGAGCAGCCGGAATAATCTTTGAGCCCTGCCATCGAAAACGCCACGTGAGTGGCGGACTGGAGTAACGACCCCGTTTTCGGTACCGGCACATCGGCATCGAGCACGGCAGGCAAACCCGCCGCTCGGGCACGTTTGAGCATGGCGATCGCGCCATCAGGCCAGCGCGTATCGGCGAGCACGACGTCGATACCCTCGAGCGACACGGCTGATTCGAGCCAGGACGGGTCGGTCGGAAGCGAAGCATCGGTGTGATTGACGATCAATCGCTCACCCTGTGCATCGACGAAAACAGCCGAGACGGATGACTGGAACCCAGGGAATCGGCGCAGATGACGACAATCGACCCCGTAATCTTCGAGCTCACGCTGGATGGCATCGGCGATGACGTCATTTCCGACTCGCGCGACGAGGCTTGCATGGCCACCGAGCTTTGCAATAGCCACCGCCGCTGTAGCGGCGGGGCCGCCGCCGACGATCGAAAACCCTGTGGCCCGATGCTTTTCAGCCCGTTGCGGTAGTTGCGGGGTGCTGAAGACGAAGTCCTGCACCGCGTGGCCGACGCATAGCGCCCGCGTCATGTGAAGGTGACGTCGTAAGAGAGCGAGCTCGTATCGCAACGGCTGAGACGCCACTCCACGCGACGGCCGTCCACCGCCATCGCGACCCGTTCGACCTGCAATAAAGGCGTGCCTAATTCGACGCTGAGTCGTCGGGTATCGTCTCGGCGCGCCACGTCAGCCTTGAGCTTTTCGTTGGCGGATACGATGTTGATCCGATATTCGCGCTGATAGAGCGCGTAGAGGGCATTCGGCAGCGGCGAGTGCTGATCGAGGCCTGGGAAATACGCTTCAGGCAATACGATGCGCTCTATGGCAACCGGGCGCTCATCGACGAAGCGGGTTCGGATAATTTCGAAAACCTCGGCTGCGTCGGGTAACTCGAGCGCTTTGGCTTCGAGGGGTCGGATTCGACGCCGCTTGATCGATTCGTCGCCACTCGTCGGCACGGCACGCTGGCCGTCGGGACGCGTCAGCCTGAAGAATCGGAATAGCGAGCGCTCTTGAGTGAGCTCGGCGACATAAGTGCCCTTGCCTTGACGGCGGTCGATGACCTTATCGAGAGCGAGCGCATCGAGGGCCTTGCGAACGGTGCCTTGGCTGACGCCGAGCTGCATGGCGAGAGCCTGCTCACTCGGCAACGCCTGACCGGGCTGCCACTCGCCGTCGGCGATGCGCCGGACCAGGGTTTCATAGACCTGACTGTAGAGGGGACGATACTGAGGGCTGTCCATCTTCGAGGAGAGTTCGGTGGAGAGAGCCGATGGTATCGCGCCGCTTGCGGACACAGGGGTCATCTGTTTAGTATCTTATATAAGACTTGCCTTCGCAAGCGTACCCAGGAGTAGATGAGTGAGCGTTCCACAATTGCTCGTGCACGATCACAAGGACAACGTGGGCGTTGTCGTGGTCGAAGGACTGAAAGCCGGCACCGACATGCTGTGCGTTATTACGGAGGACAACTCCGATTTTCATCTGACGTCACGTCATGACGTTCCGATCGGACACAAAGTCGCGCTGGTCGACCTAAAGGTCGGCGATACCGTCATCAAGTACGGCCAAGACATTGGCAAAGTCGTGGCGCCCATCGCGCGCGGCGAGCATGTCCATGTCCACAATCTCAAGACCAAGCGCTGGTAGGAACCCACCGATGAGCAACACCAACCGAAAAATTTGGGCCTATCGCCGCGAGAACGGTCGAGTCGGCGTTCGTAATTACGTCGCCATTCTCCCCGTCGACGATATTTCCAACGCAGCCTGCGAAGCCGTCGCCAATAACATCAAGGGCACCATCGCCCTGCCCCATGCCTATGGCCGCCTGCAGTTCGGCGAAGATCTCGAATTGCACTTCCGCACCATGATCGGCACGGGCGCGAACCCCAACGTTGCAGCCTGCATCGTCATCGGCATCGAGCCGGGCTGGACGCAGCGCATCGTCGAGGGCATCGCCAAGACCGGCAAACCGGTCGCAGGGTTCTGGATCGAAGGCAACGGCGACATCGCCACCATTGCCGCGGCATCACGCAAGGCCAAAGAATTCGTACATGCGACGTCTGGGCAAGTGCGCGTCGAATGCGACATCAGCGAATTGTGGGTCGCCGCCAAGTGCGGCGAGAGTGACACCACGACAGGTCTCGCCTCGTGTCCCACAGTCGGTAACATGTACGACAAGCTGGTTCCTGCAGGACTTTATGGCTGCTTCGGTGAAACGTCCGAGCTGACGGGCGCCGAGCACCTTGCCGCCGCTCGAGCCGTGTCGCCTGAGATTCGCGACAAGTTCATGAAGACCTGGCAGTCCTATCAGGACGACGTAATCGAAGCTCACAAGACGTCCGACTTGTCCGAGAGTCAGCCCACGAAGGGCAATATCGCCGGTGGCCTTACCACCATCGAAGAAAAAGCCTTGGGTAACCTCGAAAAAATTGGCAAGAAGGTCAAGTTCATCGACGTGCTCGAACCTGCTGAGGCTCCGGCCCGCGGACCTGGCCTCTACTTCATGGATACCTCATCGGCCGCAGCCGAGTGCTGCACGCTCCAGGCTGCTGCGGGCTATGTCATTCATATCTTCCCGACTGGGCAAGGCAACGTGATCGGAAATCCGATCATGCCGGTCATCAAAGTCACGGGTAATCCGCGAACCGTTCGCCTCATGCCTGAACACATCGACGTCGATGTCTCGGGTGTCGTTCGGCGTGAAATGACGATCGATCAGGCGGGTGATGCGCTCATCGACTGCATCGCTCACACGGCGAACGGTCGGCTCACGGCCGCCGAAGCGCTCGGTCACGTCGAATTCGTCATGACCAAACTGTACCGTAGCGCCTAAGTGGTCGCGGCGCTTGGCGCCGCGTATCCACTCCGCTTTGGGGAGATCATCGTGGACGCATCCATCCGCCTTACTTTGGCGGAAGCCGAATCACTGGCTTTCGAGGCCTTGCGCGCCAATCGCACGTCCGAACTTGGCGCGCGTGCGACGGCGCGGGCGCTCGTCGCCGCCGAAGCAGATGGGCAAGCGGCGCACGGACTGAGTCGCGTTCCCGCTTACGCGCTGCAGGCACGCTCCGGAAAGGTCAACGGCCAAGCCGTCCCCACGCTGACTCGCGCGGCACCGGGTGTCATTCGAGTCGATGCGGGGCTCGGCTTTGCGTATCCCGCGATCGATCTTGCCCTCGATACTCTGAAATCACTCGCCAAAGATCAGGGCATTGCGCTGGCTGCCATTCATCACTCTCACCACTTCGGCCAAGTCGGTGCGCACGCCGAACGCTTGGCGGAGGCTGGGCTGATCGCTCTCGTCTTCGGTAATACGCCGAAAGCGATGGCGTTTCATGGTGGAAAACGGGCGATGCTCGGAACCAATCCGCTCGCCTTCGCGACTCCGCTTCCTGGCGCGCAAGCGCCTCTCGTCATTGATCTCGCACTGTCCGTTGCTGCGCGAGGCAAAATCGTCGCCGCTCAAAAAGCAGGCAAATCCATCCCCGAGGGTTGGGCAGTTGATGCCAATGGCCAATCGACGACGGACCCCACCGCCGCGCTCGCCGGAACACTGTCTCCGATTGGTGGGGCAAAGGGCGGCGCACTCGCTCTAATGGTAGAAATTCTAGGGGCAGCACTGACGGCCGGTGCATTCGGCTGGGAAGCGTCGTCTTTCTTTGACGCAGAAGGTCGCCCGCCTGATATGGGTCATTTGTTCGTTGCAATTGATCCGGGCCCGGCTTCGGGCAACGCGTTCGCTGATCGCATGCAAACACTAGTCGCCGCGATCGAGTCGGAGCCCGAAGTACGCTTGCCTGGCTCGCGACGACTCAATGCTCGCGCCAACGCCAAACGCGAAGGAATCACGCTGAGTAACGCGTTGCACGACGAAATACGCGCACTACATGCGCCTGGGAGATCATGAGATGGCCGAGATCGTAATCACGGAATTCATGGACGAAGCAGCCATCTCTAATATTTTGTCGGGTCGCGACGTCATCTATAACCCGAAGCTCGTCGATCAGCCTGAAGAGCTCGCACGCGTGGCCAAAGATGCCCGAGCACTGATCGTTCGTAATCGCACTCAAGTGCGCGGCGCGTTGCTCGAGGCCGCTGCAAAGCTAGAGGTCGTCGGCCGGCTCGGCGTCGGTCTCGACAATATCGACGTCGAAGCCTGTAAAGCTCGCGGCATTGCGGTCTACCCTGCCACGGGCGCCAATGACGTGTCGGTCGCCGAATATGTCATCACTGCCATGCTCGTACTGCTACGAAAAGCATGGTTCGCCAACTCGGAAGTCATCGCCGGCAAGTGGCCGCGCATGTCGACCATCGGTCGCGAAGTTCAAGGTAAAACCTTGGGGCTCGTCGGTCTCGGCGGCATCGCTCGCGAAACCGCCTCGCGTGCTCGCGCGCTGGGCATGAATGTCATCGCGTTCGACCCGCTGCTTCCCAAAGACCATGCTGCCTGGCAACTGGCCAGCAGCGCCTCACTCGAGGCACTCATCACAGGTAGTGATGTCATCAGCCTGCATGTGCCGCTCACGGCTTCAACAAAGCGGATGATCGGCCCACAGCAGATTGCTGCCATGAAACGAGGGAGCGTCATCATCAACGCCGCCCGCGGCGGCGTTATCGACGAGGCGGCTGTAGTCGACGCTCTGCGCACCGGCCAACTTGGCGGCGCTGCGCTCGACGTATTCGAAACCGAACCGCTCGATGCGGCCGCCGGTGCCTTATTTGCGGGCGTCCCGAATCTGATCTTGACGCCGCATATCGCCGGTGTCACCGAAGAGTCCAATGTTCGCGTGAGCGAGGTCACGGCGAGAACGGTGCTCTCTCACCTGACTCGTAGCGGCGGACGATGACCGCCGACGTCGGTTCGAATATCTTTGACCTGCTCGTCGTCGGCGGCGGCATTAACGGCGCAGGCGTTGCCCGTGACGCCGCAGGACGGGGTCTTCGAGTCATGTTGGTCGAGCGAGATGACCTCGCCTCCCATACATCCTCAGCCAGTACCAAGCTGATCCACGGCGGGCTGCGCTATCTCGAGTTCATGGAATTCGGCCTCGTGCGTAAGGCCTTGCTCGAGCGGGAAGTGCTGCTCGGTATCGCGCCTCACATCATCAGTCCGCTGCGCTTCATCATGCCTCATGAGCCGTCGTTGCGACCCGCCTGGATGATTCGGATCGGCTTGTTTCTCTACGACCACCTCGCGCATCGGAAAAAACTCGAAGGATCACGCGGAGTCGATCTGCGCCACCACCCGGCTGGCCTGCCGCTGCGCGAAGGTTTCCGTCGCGGATTCGAATATTCGGATGGTTGGGTCGACGATGCGAGGCTCGTAGTCCTCAATGCGATCGACGCGCAAGAGCACGGCGCAACGATTCTTACACGCACCCGATGCATCAAAATCACACCGACCACAGACGCTGGCGCGATCGAACAGCCCTGCTGGACTGCAACGCTGCAGGATGACAACGGCAAGCAAAGTGTCGTCACCACGCGAGCGGTCGTTAATGCGACAGGCCCTTGGGCGGCAGGCTTTCACGATGCCGCAACGCGGGGTCGATCAAAACACGGGCTGAGACTCATCAAAGGCAGTCATATCGTCGTTCGTAAACTCTTCGATCATCCGTACGCCTATATTTTGCAGGCGACCGACCGCCGTATCGTATTCGCCATTCCATATGAGCAAGACTTCACGATGATCGGCACGACGGATATTGAATATCACGCTGATCCTCGCGAGGTCACGATCGACGCGGACGAGACGGCCTATCTTTGTGAGCAGAGCAACCGCTATTTCAGAACAATGCTATCTCCTGCGGATGTCGTCTCGAGCTGGTCCGGCGTTCGCCCCCTGCTCGAGGACGAGTCCACCGATGCGCGAGCCGTCACGCGCGACTACGCGCTGGAACTCGAGAAAACGCCCGCGCCGCTGCTCAGTGTGTTCGGCGGGAAAATCACGACCTATAGAGTGCTCGCGGAGGAAGCCGTCGATCTCGTGACTTCCGCCATCGACAAGAAGGCTCGTCACTGGACGGCTTCTCGGCCTCTACCGGGCGGTGATCTAACTTCTGGACTCGAGTCGCTCGAGCGCGAGCTGTCGGCCATGCATCCTGAAATTTCGCGCAATACCGTAAACCGCTGGGCAAGAGCCTACGGATCACGCGCCTTGACTATTTTTTCACGCTCGAACGAACTCGGTTCGGAGATTGCGCCCGGCCTTTATGAGGTGGAGTTACGCTACCTTTATCAAACCGAGTGGGCTCGAACGGCTGACGATGTCCTGTGGCGACGGAGCAAGCTCGGACTTCATATCGATGCGCAGTCGACACAACGAGTTGCTGAATGGCTGAAGACTCACGGGAGACCGCAATGAGCCGATGGATCCTCGCTCTCGATCAAGGCACAACGAGTTCCCGATCGATCCTGTTCGATCACGACGGCAATATCGTCGAGAGCGCACAGCGGGAGTTCACACAATTTTTCCCGCAAACCGGATGGGTTGAGCACGATGCGAATGAAATCTGGAATACGCAGCGTGCGACCATCGAAGAGGTGTTGAAAAAGTCAGGGGCCACATCGACCGATGTGGCTGCCGTCGGCATCACAAATCAGCGTGAAACCACCGTACTTTGGGACAGAAAAACCGGGGAGCCCATTGCGCCCGCGATCGTTTGGCAAGATCGAAGAACGGCCGAGGTCTGCGCTACGTTGCGAGCAGCCGGTCATGAGCCAGAGGTGACTCGTCGCACGGGCTTGTTGCTCGACCCGTATTTCTCAGGCACCAAGCTCGCGTGGCTGCTCGATCATGTCCCCGGAGCGCGCGATCGCGCGATGCGAGGCGAGTTGTGCTTCGGCACCATCGATACGTGGCTCACCTGGAAACTCTCCGGCGGCGCGCACCATGTGACCGACGTCACCAACGCCAGCCGAACGCTGCTGCTTAACTTGTCGGGCGAGTGGGACGAGTGGATGCTGAACCTTCTACGCATCCCGAAAGCCGTATTACCTCGGGTGCTGCCCTCCTCTTTTGATGTCGGCATCCGAATCAAGCTCGGTCAGGCCGAGGTCCCGCTGACTGGACTTGCCGGCGACCAGCAATCGGCGCTCTTTGGGCAGGCGTGCTTGCAGCCGGGTATGGCGAAGAACACCTATGGCACCGGTTGCTTCATGCTGATGCATACCGGCAATCGACCTCTCGCATCCACTCACCGATTACTGACGACCGTCGCCTGCTCATCCTCAACGACCGACGGCCGTCCGCAACTTAACTATGCGCTCGAGGGAAGCGTGTTTGTCGGCGGAGCCGTGGTGCAGTGGCTAAGAGACGGACTCGGTTTCGTCACGCGCGCCGAAGAGATCGAAGCGCTCGCTTCGTCGGTACCCGATCATGGTGGTGTGTATGTCGTTCCGGCGTTCACCGGACTAGGCAGCCCTCATTGGGACCCGTTCGCACGCGGCTCGATCGTCGGGATCACCCGTGGCACGACCCGCGGCCACATTGCTCGCGCCGCGCTCGAGTCCATCGCTTTTCAAAGCGCCGAACTACTTCAAGCGATGCAACAAGACGCGGCAGCACCACTGCGCGAACTTCGAGTCGACGGGGGTGCGTCACGTAATAATTTTTTGATGCAGTTCCAAGCCGACTTGCTCGGTGTTCCCGTCATTCGGCCTGCCGTTACGGAAACCACCGCCCTCGGCGCGGCCTATCTCGCCGGCATTGCCGTCGGGTTCTGGACGTCGACTGAAGAGATCTCAGCTCGCTGGCGAGTTGATCGGAGATTCGAGCCGGCCATGTCGCGAGAATCTGCCGCAGCTCGCATGCATGAATGGTCGCGAGCGGTCGAGCGCTCACTCGGCTGGGCCGTCTCCTGAGGCGCTTTTAGCTCTCGCTTGTTCGGCATTTTCAGCCGCTTTGATTTGAGCGACTCGCGCGCGCAACGTGCGCTGCATGACATCGATGGCGGCGCCCTCCGGCCATCCTTTAGCAACCAGACTTTGTAACACCGACTCCGGGCTCTGCCCGGACTCGATTTGCTTGACGATCCAGAGCCGCAGTTGCGGCGTCACTTTTCCGTGACTCATGTCGAGGAGGATAGCGGACGACGGCTACCCCAAGGCAAGACCGAGAAGGTCAGACACAAAATCACCCCAAGCGGGAAGAGCCAGGGGAAAGCCACGAGTTCACGCTGCTCGGTCAACCCGAAGAACTGAGCGTTATGAACAAGCAGCACACCAACGAGCGCGACGGCCACCCCGAGCGGCGCACTGGTGATGCGATGCTTAGGCACGAACAGCGCCAGCAGAAACAAGCCCAGCATCGGTCCATAGGTGTACGCCGTCATGGCGAACGCAAGAGGAATCAACCTCTCGTCAGATCCGGACAACGCCATTGCGAAACCGCCGAGCACGATTGCCCATGCGATCACCAAAATACGCGACAGCGTGACGGCTTTCGCTTCGGATAACTCGCCGCGACGATGTCCGTCGTGAAACATGGTGATCGTCGTCTCCGACAACGCCGAAAGTACGGGGCTCGACATGGCTGCCGCAAATAAGGCGGCCACCATAAATCCGCGCAGCCCGGTTGGCATTTCCGAAAGAATGAACGCAGGGAAAATCCGATCGACATTCGCGGCAACTAAAGAGGCAAACGCTGGGTCAATGGGGTTGAACTGATAGAAACCCCACAGCGCCACGCCAACGAGAAGAAACAACACGACGACGAGCTCGCCGAAGTTACTGACATAGAGCGCGAGACGCGCTTCGCGTACGGACTTACAACACAGCATCCGTTGGGTATTGAGTTGATCGGTTCCATAGGCCGCAAGATTCTGGAACGGCATCGCGAAGACACCTGCCCACAGCGTGAAATTGACTCGCGGGTCGGTGCTCCATTCGAGGATGCGGGTCTTTCCCTCAGACTCGGCAGCAGTCCAGAGACCCGAGAAGCCGTCCGGATAGCCATGGGTCACGTAGAGGATCGCGATCACGCCTCCGGCGACGAACATCACGAACTGAACGACGTCGGACCACACGACAGCACGAATGCCGCCGAGCATCGTGCTCAAGGCCGAAACACCGACGCTCAAAAAGACGCAGCCGATAAAATCGAGTCCCGTCAGCAATTCGAGGACGAGCGCCACGGCAAACACCCGGACTCCCTGCCCGAGCACCGCGCCGATGAAAAAAAGGAACGCCGAAATTTTTCCGAATATGGGACCGAGCTTATCCCTGATGTAATCATAAGGACTCGCATAATTTTTTTCGTAAAGCCTCGGCAGAATCCACTGACCCAGAATGGCCTTCGAGATCAATCCAGCGAGACAAAATTGCAAATATCGAAAGTCTCCCTCTTGAGCGAAGACGAGAGAGGGAACTCCGATGAACGTGACACCGCTGACCGCCGTCGCCACGATGGACATTGCCACGGCATACCAAGGCAAAGATCGCGAGCCCAAGAAATATTCGCGGGTACTGCCTTGTAAGTCTTTGACGCTGTGACCGATCCAGGTGACCAGCGCGAAATAGGCCATGACGATCGCCCAGTCTAGGGCGTGAAAATAGACGCTACCCACGAACGACTCGTTGCAGCGTCCGACCAGAACCGCGCCCGGGATACACCCGCCCATTGGCGCCGGGATACGCATAGCCATTGATCAACACACGACGCGGTACGGCTGAGTCGTTTGAGGTACTGCCATGAATCGCATAGGGGCCAAAAAACAGTACCGACCCCGCCGTTCCCGTCACAGTGACGGCCTGCGACTCATCGAAGAGTGCGGGTGCCGCACCGGGCGTCATCGGCTTGCTGTAATCATAAGAGTCGTTCGAGAGGCGAATTTGGCCTTCGCTCTTCACTGCGCTTCGGGGAATGAACTTGAGCGGGCCATTGTGCTCGGTCATGTCGTCGACCAGCATGATGGTCTGAACATAAGAACCACGGCCATTGAGGTCGCGCCACGTTCCCGGACCTTTATCGCGATGCTGAACATCTTGGTGCCAATCGAACGACACGCCATCGCCTGGCATCTTGAAGTGCGCCTGACACAATAACTGCTCGCAAAGTTCGCTATCGAGCAACTGCAGCGCAGGCTCGACAAGCCGAGGGTCGGCACTCAACGAAAGCAGATCGGGCTCCGCACCACCTGCCCACACGACTCGCTTGACGATGACGTCGCCCGCGGGTGGGGCATCGAGTACAAAGTAGGCGCCATCATGATCTTGAGTAGTGCGCAGGCGTTGCGCAGTTTGGTAGAGCCGCTCGAATGCTCGCCGGGCCGTACGCATTTCATCGATCGAGAAAAGACCGGGGATTACGGTCCAGCCCTGCTCGAAAAACTCTCGGGTCTTTTCCTCTGACAGAGTCATGCGATCCGTACTGTAGCCGATCGGTGATGCCGACCGCCATGTTTCAAGGTTGTTATGCTTTGCAGCATGAACACCAAGTCTCTATGCGTCTTTGCAGTCAGTGCAGTTTTTGGCCTGTGCGCTTCATTCGGGCTCGCCAGCACGGAGCCGAAGGTCGCTCTCGGTATCGATGTCTTACTCGAGTCGAACAGCCCATACATTCAACTCGTTTCGGGCAAGCGTATCGGGCTCGTCACGAATCAGTCGGGTGTTGATCGGTCACTCGTCCCGACCGTCGATCGTCTCGCCAACGATTCTCGCGTCTCGCTCATTCGTCTTTTCGGGCCCGAGCACGGCATTCGCGGCGAAGTTCCTGCCGGAGAAAAAGTCGACGACGGCCGAGATCCACAAACGGGAGTGCCCGTCGTCAGTCTTTACGGGAAAGATCGAAAACCCTCCAAAGCCGCGCTCGAAGGGGTCGATATTCTGATGTTCGACATCCAAGACGTAGGCTCGAGAACCTATACCTATATCTCGACCCTCGGCGAGGTGATGCGTGCCTGCGCGGAAACCAATACTCCCCTGGTCGTGCTCGATCGCCCCAATCCGCTGAGTGGCATGCATTTCGAAGGACCGATGATTGAGGATCGATTTCGGAGCTTCATCGGATGGGGCCCGATGCCCGTGACCCACGGTATGACGCTGGGTGAAGCCGCGCGGTTCTTCAATGATCGACTCAAAATCGGCTGCACCTTGCATGTGGTGCCGATGCGCGGATGGAAGCGGTCGATGATCTGGGACGACACCGGTCTCACCTGGACCATCACCTCCCCGCATATTCCCTCTGTCACTCAAGCTTATTTGTATGCCACGACGGGCATGGTGTCGGCCACGCTTCAAGGCGTTAACGATGGCGTCGGCTCGACGATGCCTTTTGAAGTGATCGCCGCAGAGTTCATCGACGCCCCGAAGTTCGAGCAAGCACTACAGTCCATCGGACTTCCAGGCGTTCGCTTTCAGGCGATTTACTACAAACCTTTCTACGCCTCGTTCAAAGACAAACCCCTGCGAGGGGTACGCCTGACGCTCACCGATCCCAGAGCTTATCGGCCAATTCGAACATCGATCGCGATCCTCACGACTCTTCGCGCGATGTATCCGGAAAAATTTATTTTTAAGGAAGAGCGCCCGGTAGGTATTCACTGGGGAAATACCGATCTTCGAAAGCAGCTCGAGTCCGGACTTGGCGCGGACGCCATCATTGATTCGTGGAGCGAAGGGAATATCGAGTTTAGGGCGGCACGCCAGCGCGCACTGATTTACGACTGAGTGCGCAGAGAAAAGAGCCCGAAGCCAGTGTTTCTAGTACCAGCCCTGATGATCCCTTCACCATCAGAGTAGTGGACGAGAACCGCCCACCGCTTCGGGCTCGGCGATTCGCGATTGTCCCCAAGGGGCGGAACGTTCGCGATCTCGACGGAACACAGTCTCTCGCGGATACGTCGCGCCGTCGGCGCGACGTCGCACGAAAAGCCCTCGAACCCTGCGATTAGCCCTTGAGCGCGACGAAGACCTCATCGAGCATCTTCTTCGCGTCACCGAATAGCATCCGGTTGTTTTCTTTGAAGAAGAGCGGATTGTCGACGCCCGCATACCCTGAGGCCATCGAGCGCTTCATCACGATGGAGGTCTTCGACTTCCAAACCTGCAGCACCGGCATTCCGGCAATAGGACTAGTCGGGTCATCTTCAGCGGCCGGGTTGACGATGTCATTGGCTCCGATGACGATGGACACGTCGGTGTCCGGGAAGTCGTCATTGATCTCGTCCATTTCTAGAACGATGTCGTAAGGCACTTTCGCTTCGGCCAGCAGCACGTTCATGTGCCCCGGCATTCGACCTGCGACGGGGTGAATGGCGAATCGGACGTTCACACCTTTCTCGCGCAACAGCTTGGTGATTTCATAGACGGTGTGCTGTGCCTGGGCGACGGCCATACCGTATCCGGGAATGATCACGACGCTCTTGGCCGAGCGAAGCATCTCAGCCGTCTCGACGGCACTGACGGCGACCACTTCACCTGCAGGCTGCTCACCAGAAGCGGCCGGCGTCGAGCCACCGCCCGTACCGAATCCGCCGGCGATCACGCTGATGAAGTTGCGATTCATCGCGCGGCACATGATGTACGACAGAATAGCGCCGGACGAACCGACCAAAGCGCCCGTCACGATAAGCAAATCGTTGGCGAGCATGAACCCAGTGGCGGCGGCGGCCCAGCCCGAGTAGCTGTTCAGCATCGAGACCACCACCGGCATATCGGCACCACCGATCGCCATCACCATGTGAATTCCGAAAAGCAGAGCGATCACGGTCATGATCGCCAGCGGCACCATACCCGCGTTGACGTCGGGTGCCGAAACGAACTGCACGCCATACCAAATCACCACGACCAATCCGAGCAGGTTTAAGGCATGACGCGCAGGCAGCAGCAACGGCTTGCCACCAATTTTTCCGGACAATTTACCGAAGGCGATGATCGAACCGGAAAACGTGACGGCGCCGATCAGGATACCGATATAGATCTCGACTTCGTGAATGGCTTTCTCGGCGCCCGAATAAACCACCGACGTATCGACGTAACTGGCAAAACCGACGAAACCCGCCGCGAGGCCGACCAGGCTGTGCATGAGTGCAACCAGTTCGGGCATCTGGGTCATTTGAACCTTACGCGCGGCGTAAAGACCAACGGCACCGCCGACGGCCAGCGCGCCAAGGATCCAGGGCAGTCCGATAACGAGATCAACGCGCGGACCGAACACCGTGGCCAGCACGGCGATGGTCATACCCACCATGCCGTAGAAATTGCCCCGTCGTGAGGTCTCGGGGTTCGATAACCCGCCGAGACTCATGATGAAGAGGATGGCAGCGCCGAGATAAGCAACAGTCGCGATATTGTCTGACATGGCTGCGGCCTCTTATTTACGGAACATCGCGAGCATGCGACGAGTGACGGCGAATCCGCCGAACATGTTGATGGCCGTCAACGCGAGCGCTGCAACGGCTAAGCCGAGAATCAGCGTGTCAGGCCGGCCACTGGCAGAGTCCGCCAAAGGCGGAGCAACCTGCACGATGGCGCCCACAGCGATGATGCTCGAGATCGCATTGGTGACGCTCATGAGCGGTGTGTGCAAAGACGGCGTCACGTTCCAGACGACCATGTAGCCGATGAAACACGCCAATACGAAGACCGTGAAATGCCCGAGGAACGACGCCGGCGCATAGGCGCCGATCAACCAGAACAACGCGGCCGCCACGGCGAACATGATCGTCAGCGTTTTGGCGGACATCGGCTCTCCGCCACCACCATGACCATGCGCCGATTTCTTTGCTGCAACAGGCGCGGCAGCCGCCGGCTTCGCTTGAGGCGGCGCTACGGACAAACGAGGGGCCGGAGGCGGCCAAGTGATCTCCCCTTCCTTGACGACCGTCGCTCCCCGAATGGCTTCGTCCTCGAAATTAACGTTGATGAGACCATCTTTGGTCTTGCAGAGCTCTTCGGTGAGACGCAGTAAATTGGTCGCGTAAAGCGTCGACGCTTGCTTCGAAAGTCGGCTTGGCAAATCTGTGTAGCCGATGATGGTGACACCCTCGCGGACCACCACTTCACCCGGAACCGTCAACTCGCAGTTTCCGCCCTGCTCTGCCGCGAGATCGACGATGACACTACCCGGGCGCATCGATCGGACCATCTCGGCGGTGATCAACTTCGGTGCCGGCTTACCCGGAATCAACGCGGTGGTGATGATGATGTCGACGTCTTTCGCCTGCTTGGCGAAAACGTCACGTTGGGCTTTTTGGAAACCCTCACTCATGACCTTGGCATAGCCGCCGACACCCGTGCCCTCTTCTTGATAGTCGACCGGCACGAACTCTGCGCCCATCGACTTCACCTGATCGCCGACTTCCGGGCGAGTGTCGTTGGCGCGAACGATTGCGCCGAGACCGACTGCAGCACCTAAGGCCGCAAGCCCCGCCACACCCGCGCCGATGACGAAAACTTTGGCCGGAGGAACTTTTCCTGCAGCCGTGATTTGCCCGGTGAAGAATCGACCGAAGTGATGAGCCGCTTCGATTACGGCGCGATAGCCGGCGATGTTCGCCATCGAGGACAGCGCATCCATTTTTTGGGCGCGCGAGATACGCGGAACGCTATCCATGGCGAGAACGGTCAGTCGACGCTCCGCCATCTGCTTCATGAGTTCCGGGTTTTGCGCAGGCCAGATGAAACTGATGAGCGTAGTCCCCGGACGCATGGCGGCGACTTCTTCAGTCGAAGGAGCGCGAACCTTGAAGATGAGCTCGGAGCCCGAGTAAAGCTCCGCGGCATTGGCTGCGATGCTCGCGCCAGCTGCGACGAAGGCCGAATCGCTGAAATTCGCCGCATCACCCGCCCCAGACTCGATCCGGACGGAGAATCCCAACTTGATGAGCTTTTCGACCACCTCGGGCGCCGCAGCGACCCGTTTTTCGCCAGCGAAGGTCTCCCGTGGAACGCCTATGGTCAGGGACATGGCAACCTCATCGTTAATGTCAGTAGGGCCGGACGCCCGGGGCCCGCATGATACTCGAAAGACCCGCTTTTATAAGGTCACGGCCAGCAAGGTCGCTTGCCGGATGGCTCGCTTGGCATCGAGTTCTGCAGCCACGTCCGCACCGCCGATCAAGTGAACCGGCATCTCGGCTGCCCGTAGAGGCGCTTCGAGCTCCCGGCGCGGCTCTTGGCCAGTACACAGGACGATACTGTCGACCTCGAGGGTTCGAGGTTGTCCGCCCTCTAAAATATGCAAACCGCGATCGTCGATGCTCAGATATTGCGCTCCTGCGATCATCTGAACTCGCTTCATCTTGAGCGCAGAACGGTGGATCCAACCGGTCGTCTTACCAAGACCAGCGCCTGGCTTGCTCGTCTTGCGTTGCAATAAAAAGACCTCGCGTGCCGGTCGCGCAGGCGCAGGCGCCGCGAGCCCTCCACGGGCGATTGCAGGATCCGTCACACCCCACTCTTTCATCCAAAGATCTCGATCGAGCGCCGAAGAGGCACCCTCATGAGTGAGAAACGTGGCGACATCGAATCCGATTCCGCCGGCACCTAGGATCGCCACTCGGCGACCCACTTCGCGCCGACCTGTCAGCACATCGAGATAGCTCATGACCGACGCATGCGACTGCCCGGGTATCGACGGATCGCGCGGAACGACACCCGTCGCGATAACGACATCGTCGAACTTGGCCTCAATGATTTCTGCCACGGTCACAGCACGACCCAACTTAAGCTCAACCCCAGTCTCGCGAAGTCGCTCACCGAAATACCGTAAGGTCTGTTCGAACTCTTCTTTGCCCGGAACGCGCTTTGCGAGGTTGAACTGACCACCGATACGCGAGTCCGATTCGAAAAGCGTGACCTGATGGCCTCGCTCGGCAAGTGTCGTCGCAGCAGCAAGGCCCGCCGGTCCTGCTCCCACGACTGCAATACGCTTAGCAACTCGTGCAGGACGAATAACGATTTCGGTTTCGTATGCCGCACGGGGATTGACCAGACAACTGGCGATCTGTTTAGAGAAAGTGTGATCGAGACAGGCCTGATTGCAGGCAATGCACGTATTGATGCTCGAGGCACGCCCCTCAGTCACTTTTCTAACGAAATCGGGGTCGGCGAGCAACGGCCGCGCCATCGATACGAGATCTGCATCACCCGATGCAAGAATCTGCTCAGCGGTTTGCGGATCGTTGATGCGATTACTGGTGCAGACGGGAATAGAAATCTCCGACTTCAATTTTTTCGCGAGCCACGTAAATGCGCCGCGCGGCACTGAAGTGGCGATCGTCGGTATTCTCGCCTCGTGCCAGCCAATGCCCGAGTTGATCAAGGTGGCGCCCGCTTGCTCGATGGCCTTAGCAAGCATCACTACTTCTTCCCAGCTCTGCCCATCTGGAATCAGGTCGATGAGCGACAAACGATAGATGAGAATGAAATCAGGCCCGACGGCCTCCCGAATCCGTCGCACGATCTCGACCGGCAACTGCATGCGGTTTTTGTAGTCTCCGCCCCAAATATCTTCGCGTCGATTGGTCGCGCGCACGAGAAACTGGTTGATGAAATAGCCTTCGGAGCCCATGACTTCGACGCCGTCATAACCGGCCTCTCGCGCGAGCGTTGCACAACGCACAAAGGCTTTGATCTGTCTTTCGACGCCCGCCGTGCTCAGCGCACGAGGCGTGAACGGCGTGATCGGCGATTTAATCCGTGAAGGCGCAACCGTGAGCGGGTGGTAGCCATAACGACCCGCATGAAGGATTTGCAAGGCAATGCGCCCTCCTTCGGTGTGTACCGCTTTGGTAATGAGCCGATGGCGCTCGGCAGCTCGCCGCGTCGTGAGACGCGATGCGAATGGGGCTAGCCATCCCTCGATGTTGGGAGCGAAGCCGCCCGTCACCATGAGCCCCACACCACCGCGGGCACGAGCAGCAAAATATTCGGCAAGGCGCGGGAAATATTCGGTGCGATCTTCGAGACCGGTGTGCATGGAGCCCATGAGCACGCGGTTCGGCAAAGTGGTGAAACCGAGGTTGAGTGGCGCGAGGAGATTTTGATACATGGCGTCGGATTGTGTCACAACACACCGCGGATTCGGCGGGGCACTCTTACGATTGGAGCATGAGTTTGCTCCCACGTTTTCGGACCCACATTCTCGCGACTCCCATTCTTCTCGCCCTGGCGCTTCTCGCTCTGGCGGCTTGCAGTAGCGGAAATGACGGTCGCTCGAGCAACATCGCCCCGGATAGCGGATTTTTGACCGTCGCGCTCACCGACGCGCCCGTGGACGACGCCATGGAAGTGATCGTCGTTTTTACGGGTATTGAGTTGCAGCGCGGCGCAGCCAGTTCGATCAACATCGACTTCGACACGCCACGCTCGATCGATCTGCTGTCATTTCGGGACGGGAAGACCACCAACCTGGTCGAGGGTACATCGGTACTCCCGGGAGACTACGAGTGGATTCGATTGAAAATCCGTGCCGAAGAAAATCTTCAGAATGGCTCTCGGATTCGGTTGCGGGATGGTCGGCAGTTTCCCCTCTACATTCCGAGCGGCTTGGAATCGGGACTGAAACTCAATAGACGGTTCCGAGTCGCCCAAGGCGCGACAACTCGACTACTCATCGATTTTGATCTTCGAAAATCGGTGATTGCCCCTCCGGGTCAAGGTTCAAACTGGATCCTCCGCCCCTCTTTACGACTCGTCGATCAGCTTGAGGTTGGCAATCTCACCGGTACGGTGGACATCGCGGGTCTCGCTACTGCGCAACAACTAACCTCTTCTCAGTGTCGTGCCGGACTGTATGTCTATCGAGGTCTCGACATCACGCCAGATGATATGGACGGGGATCCTGCAGACGGTGTCGATCCTATCGCTTACCAACCTTTATCCCCGACGGCACCGGCGACGACCGTGAACTACACCGTGCATTTCTTGGAAGCGGGTGACTACACGGTGGCGGCGACGTGTCAGTTCGACGTGGATGCCGACCCATCGCGTAGTGAATATGACCCCACAGCAACCGTGGCGCCCGGGACGCTCCCCAGCATGCGGTTCCTACGTAAGAATGCTCGAATCCTGACGGGAACAACGACACGCACGGATTTCCCGTAACGCACCGCTCCCTCGCGCTCCGACGCGGGATATCATGCCCGACGGCATGACCTCGCCCCGTCACCCACAATTTTTCCTGCACCTGTCGAACCGGCTCGAAGTTCTAGCGGATCAGCTGGCGCATGATCTTGCCGCGACGACGGGCGATCCGATGGCGCTCCGTACCGTAGTCGTGTCGAGTGCCGAGACGAGTCGCTGGCTGTCGATGCAATTGGCAGACCGTCAAGGTCTCGCAATGGGCGTCAGATACCCCTTTCTGCGTCGTGTAGTCGATGAGCTCACCACGGCGATGCTGGGCGGTCAGCGCCGTTACTCTCCACTATTTGGCCGAGAGGCTATGGCGTGGTGGTTCTTCGACAAGCTACCGGGCTTCATCAGTCGTGAAGACTTTGAGCTCGTTCGTCACTACTTGCGAGATGGCTCTGCACTGCGACGCTTCGAACTTGCCAGGCGGATCGCTGATTTATTTGATCAATATCAGGTGTATCGGCCGCAGATGCTCAAACAATGGGACACCGCCGACACCGAGGGTGGCTGGCAAGGTGTGTTATGGCGCGCGTTACGCCACGACCTCGCAGGACAAGAGTCTTTCGTCGATCTTCATCAGGCACTCAGCGAACAAGACGATGCATCGGTCGTCACCTCTCGCCTACCGTCCTCGCTCGCGATCTTCAGCCTAAATACCATCCCGCCAGCCTTTCTCGATGTACTTCGCAAGGCATCGGGGCATCTCAGAATTGACCTATACCTTCTCACTCCCACCGACGAGTACTGGAGCGACCTCCTTACCAAGAAGCAACAACTCAAGACGGGGATCGACACCGATGACCTATGCGGCAATCCCCTCGGAATCTCTCTGGGCAAGCTGGGCCGCGATCTACTGGAACAGCTGCTAACCCGAGAGGCCCAACAAACGAGCGAACACTTCGATCACCCGGTACGACCTACGTTGCTGGGTCGACTTCAAGACGACCTACGGAGCCTCAGGGACCGCAGCGTAGAGCCCACCAAAGACTCTGTTTCGGGTGACGATACCTCCATCGAAATTCATTCTTGTCACGGACCGATGCGCGAAGTAGAGGTCCTTCACGATTATCTACTCGGACTCTTCCAGGACGATGCCACGCTCAAGACGCGTGACGTCATAGTCATGGCGCCGAACATCGAGGCCTACGCCCCGTACATTTCTGCGGTATTTGGCGCACCAGAAAGCGAGCTCTCGCAGATACCATATTCATTGGCTGACCAGTCCGCGCGTTCCGGATTCGGAACCGCCGACGCCTTTCTGAAACTACTCGCTCTCGGATTGTCGCGTTTCGAGTCCACCCGAGTTCTCGGGCTGCTCGAAACCGAGATGTTCCGACGTTGCTTCAGACTGGACGGCGGAGATTTGGAGCAGATTCGTACCTGGATCAAAGAATGTGGCACCGTCTGGGGCCTCGATGCGGAGCATCGCGCGAGGCTAGGCTTCGGCAATAGCGACGACTTTACCTGGGCACGACTAGAAGCCACGCTCCTCGACGGATACGCCCTTAATGGTGAAGGCTCGAGACTGCTCAATGACATCCTGCCCTACTCCGACCTCGAGGGAGATCATCTCGACACGCTCGAGCGCTTTTTATCGGCATTCGATGCACTCCGATACGCTGCACAGCAACTTCGTGGCCATCGAACACGTTCAGCGTGGGCCGAAGTTCTTCGCCAGATATTGCTTAAGCTAAAGGTCGACGATCAGCTTCCAATAGCGGAAGTACGATCGATACGGGACGTACTGAGTGAGCTCGAGCAAAGCGAGCGGTCCGATTCGTCGGAGGACATCACGGCCGATGTGATCGCTGAATTCCTCGATTCGCGACTGCGTGAAACACCGGTCTCGGGTGGTTTTCTCGATGGGCGAGTGACGTTTTGCTCGATGAAGCCGATGAGGGCGATCCCCGCAAGAGTGATTGCTTTGCTCGGTATGAACGAAGCGGATTTCCCAAGACAGACCATCCGCCCGAGCTTCGACTTCATTGCGATGGATCCCATCCGAGGCGACCGATCGCTACGTGATGACGATCGCTATCTATTTCTGGAGAGCTTGCTCAGCGCGAGAGATCGGCTGTTCATCAGTCATGCTGGCCAGTCGTATCACGACCCCAGAAAGTCGCCGCCTTCAAGCGTCGTAATCGAGCTGATCGACTATCTTTCTCAAGGATTCATATTGCCCGAGTCGGTCTCGGAACGTCTTGATATCCAACACCGTCTCCAAGCGTTCAGTCGACATTACTTCGAGATCGGCAGCCCGCGCAGTTTTTCACAAGCTAACGCCGACGCCGCCGCAGTTCTGGCCCGTCAGGCTCCAAAGACCTACGAACTGTTCACGTCACCGCTTGGAGAGTCCGGCCCCGACTCACGCCGACTCACACCGAGTCGGCTTTGCGAATTTTTCGTCAATCCGGCGCGTCAACTGTGTGAGCAGAGACTCGGTATTCGTCTCGAACGCGAACAGGACGGACTGCCCACCCACGAACCGATCGATCTCGATGCGTTGGCGAGTTACCAACTTCAGCAGACACTCGTCGAGTCCAAGCTTCGCGACGACGATCAACCCATTTGGGACGCTGCCCGTGCACGCGGTCGTCTGCCGACGGGTCCGTTTGGAAATATTGCACAAGAGGTCATCGAGCAAAAAGTCGAGCGCTTCATCGAGTCAGTGCGCACGCAGATCGGTCAACACACACGCGAACATCGAATTGTCCGATGGGAGAGCGCCCCCTGGACAATCGATGGTCGTATCGACGGTCTCTACGGTGATCAGTTGTTGCGAGCGAGGTGTGCGGCGATCAAAGCGAAGGATCTCGTCTCGGCATGGATCGAACACCTCTTGGTGAATCTTGCCTCACCCGGAATCACCACTCGACTCGTCGATCGGGATGGGGCTTTTCATATCTTTCGCCCACCAGCCAAGATCGAAATCACGAATAATCTGGTTGAAGATTTGTTGACGCGTTATGGGTCGGGTCTCACGCAGCCGCTCAAGTTTTTCCCGCAATCCTCGTTGGCCTATGCCGAGGCTGCACTCAAGGCGGGAGAGCGTGACCACTGGAGCGACGATGGGCTACGTGCCGCAATTCGGTTTTGGCAACCGAATGAGTTCTCCCGCTCAGCGAGCGACAGCGAAGATCCGTGGAACGCGCTGATCTATGGCGATCGATTGCCCTTCGACGATCGCTTTCGCGACACCGCCATCGCATTTTTTGAGCCGCTCCTCACTCATTTTGAGGGTGATCTTCCATGAGCGCCCCGACGGCATTCAGCCTACAGTCGACGCCACTCGATGCAGGGGTCACGCTTCTTGAGGCCAGCGCAGGAACGGGCAAGACGTTCACGATCGCCGGCATCGTCACGCGGCTGATCGCGTTAAATGATTTGTCGATCAGAGAGATTCTGATCGTCACCTTTACCGAAGCCGCAACGCGTGAACTTCGTGATCGAATTCGAAAGCGACTCGTGCTCGTCACGAAGGAGCTCGTCGAAAAAACGGGTTCTGACCCCGTAACCGAGGCGCTCCGAAATTCAGGGATCGAGATCGAAGTACTTCGCCGACGCCTCGATCTCGCCCTCGCCTCATTCGACGAGTCGTCGATTTCGACGATTCATGGCTTCTGCCAACGCGTTCTTCGTGACCATGCGTTCGAGGGTGACGCGCCTTTCGAGGCGGAGATCCTGACCGACACCTCAGATTTTTTCGCTGATCTCGCTCATGATTTCTGGCATCACACGCTGCGCCCCGCCTCGACACTTCTGGCGGCGACGGTCGAGGAACAAGGGTTAAGCCCCGAGTCTTTGGCTGCACTACTCGTTCGGCTGTCGCGTTACCCCACGCTCACCGTACTCCCTTCGGTAAGACGGCCCTACGATCAGACGAGTGAGGCGATTGAGAAGGCCTTTGAAGCTGTCATGCACGCATGGAGGACGGAAGGTTCACGCCTCTGCGCGCTCTTTGCCTCACACAAGTCGATCAGCAAAAACAAGAAAGACGGCTATTCAGAGCATAGGCTCGAGGCGTTCCGCGCGGCACTCGACCGCTCTTTACAATCTGGCATCGCCACAAAGGCCTCCCTCGAAGCGATCGAGGCCTTCTCCGAAGAGGCGATCGACAAGCAACGACTCAGTAGCAAATCGGCTGTCAGTAATCCTTTTCCGCATGAGGCGTTCTTTTCGTTATGCAGCGGTTTCGTTTCGGCCAGAAAAGAGTGGATTGCATCGCTTAGGGCCGAATGGTTGAAGTTCGCCAAGTCCGAGCTACCGAAGATCAAGGCTGCGGGTCGTATCATCACCTTCGATGACATGCTGACGTTGACGCATTCGGCTTTGAGAGGCCCGCAAGGCGCCGCGCTCGTCACGGCAGTTCGCAAGCAGTATCGGGCAGCTCTCATCGACGAGTTTCAGGATACCGACCCGTTACAGTACGAGATCTTCAAACGGCTTTTTGACACCCCTGCTCACCGACTGATGCTGATCGGTGATCCAAAGCAATCCATCTACGGATTCCGTGGCGCAGATCTCTTCACTTATCTCGAAGCCCGTAAAGATGCCGAACGCGCTTCACAACCTCGCGTTTATACACTTGATACCAACTATCGATCGGCTTCGAATCTTGTCGCAGCGGTTAATGACATATTTAGTTTGAATCCTGGCTGCTTCCTCCAGCACGGCATGACGTTCAATCCTGCTGCGGCGGACGGTCAGGCGGGCGAGAAGACGCCCCTGCAGAGCGCAGGCCGGCGCTCAACGCCCCCTATGGTGTTGGTCGAGGCGGCCATCGAAGGTCGCGACGACCAAGTCACTGAAATTCGACACCGAATTGCTGCGGACATTGCCACTGAGATATCGCGACTGCTCAAAAGTCATCAACTCGGGAGCCAATCAGTCACGGCAGCAGACATCGCGGTTCTCGTTCGCTCACACCGTGAAGCCGCCTTGATCGAAGACGTCCTGCGTCGCGCGAGGATTCCGGCTGTCAGACATACCGACGCAAGTGTTTTTCATACGGTCGAAGCTCAAGAGCTGCTGCGAATACTCAGCGCCGTGCTCGAGCCGTCGAATGAACGCTTCGTTCGTGCCGCCCTCGCCACGACATTGCTCGGAGTCTCCGCATCAGAGATCGCACGACTCGAAGGCGATGCAGTCGCCTTGGCGCATTGGCTCAATCTTTTTTCTGATTTACGTCAACGCTGGATCACGCGCGGATTCTCGACGATGTTCCGCCACTTTCTTATCGCCGAGCACGGCAGACGGAAATTGGCGGAGCAGGTCGGGGGTGAGCGCAAACTCACCAACCTGCTGCAGCTCGGAGAACTTGCGCAGCACGCCGAGCATAAACTCCGACTGTCTCCAGTCGGCGTGATCGAGTGGATACGCGAGCAACGACGCAGCGAGAGAACCACCGCTGACGAGCATGTACAACGCCTCGAAAAAGATGACGATGCCGTCAAGATCGTCACGATCCACAACTCGAAAGGGCTCGAATACCCGATCGTCTTCTGCCCCTCTCATTGGGCCGACAAAAAAGCTAAAGAGACTC
This sequence comes from Steroidobacteraceae bacterium, assembly GCA_017853175.1. GTDB lineage: Bacteria > Pseudomonadota > Gammaproteobacteria > Steroidobacterales > Steroidobacteraceae > UBA964. The sequence continues at coordinate 82,138 of JAFMKA010000001.1, forward strand.
TGTTTCACGATCCGAGTCACGATTCGCAACTGACGCTTGATTTGTCGGAGCCTCCCAACAAGGAACATGTCGCTCTCGCGGCCCGCGAGGCGCTCGCCGAAGAGGTACGGCTGTTCTACGTGGCCGTCACTCGGGCCGTGCATCGCTGTTATCTCTACGTACCCGCGCGCAAGGACCCGAGCAAAACGGCGCTTGGCGTCGTGCTGGGCGACGAACTACGGGCAGCCTGCGAAAGTCTCGTGAAGGCCGCGCCACCACGCTTCGAACTGCGCCCGTTGCATCCGGCGCCGGAGCAAGTGACAGAGGTCATGTCCGACGTACTTCCCGCATTACGCGCACGCGAGCTGAGTCGCCGACCAAGTAGTGAGCGAATGATTGGCAGCTTCAGTCAATGGGTTGCAGGGATCGCGGAAGAAGTGCCCCAGGATCATGACGAGATCGGCGAGTCCGGCGCTATCCGTGATGACATATCGGTCGACACAACTCCTCTAGCGCGCCTGCCTCGGGGTGCGGCAACGGGTATCGCCTTACACGCGGTGCTCGAGCATGCGGACTTTCAGCGCGTCGAGACGCTGCCCCCTTTGGTGCAACAACACTTCGGCTCGATGATCAAAGATGCTCAAGTGCTCGATACCCTGACGCAACACCTCAGCGCGATGATGTCTCATCCGCTTCGCGCAGGAGCACATCAGCTGGAACTCAAAGACGTGGCGATTACAGATCGATTGAATGAGGTTGAATTTTACTATCCGATCAAGCGATTTGATGCCAAGACGCTCGCATCGGCGACCGCGATCACCTCGAGCCGCTTCCAATTCAGTCCGGTCGACGGATTTCTTCGCGGGTTCATGGATCTCGTATTTCGGCACGACGGTCGGTATTACCTGCTCGATTGGAAATCGAATTGGCTCGGGCCGAAATCGAGTGCCTATTCGAAAGATCGACTCGACCAGGCGATGAACCAGAATCTTTACTCCCTGCAATCTTGGCTATACGCGCTGGCCCTTGATCGATTCCTCGTACAGCGAGTTCCCAACTATCTTTACGAACATGACTTCGGCGGAATTTTTTACATCTTCGTCCGTGGCCTCGATACCAAAAACCCCGAACATGGCGTTCACTTTTCAAAGCCCGAGCCGGCGTTCATTAAAAAGCTGGGCGATGTACTCCTCCGCAACGGACTGGCGCGATGAAAATAGCGCCGCTTAGCGTCTTTTTGGAGCACGGTGCGTTCACGACGCTCGATCGTCACTTCGCGATTCGAATTTCGAAAAATGCCAAGTCGGATTCAAGGCTCGCAGGTCATGCTGCCGCGATCGCGAGTGCGATGCTCCGACGCGGACATCTCTGCGCACGTCTCGACGAGCAGCCCGATCTCGGTAATGAACTCCCGCCTCTCATGGAGAGCTGGCCGAGCATCGAGCAGTGGAGAGTCGATCTCGCGGCGAGTGGACTCGTCGCTAAAGATGGCGCGGCCTTCCTGCCTTTGGTCCTCGACTCTCACGGGCGTCTTTATCTGCACCGATATTTTGAATATGAACAGCGTCTCGCAGACGCCTTACGGGCACGTGTATCAAACGGTCATTTGCGGGTGATCGTCGGTGGGCCGGGCACGGGTAAAACAACCCGCATCCTTGAAGAGCTTGCATCCCGGCAACGTCGCTCACCGCCGCCGCGTATCGCACTCGCGGCACCGACCGGGAAGGCAGCAAAACGAATGGAGGACAGCGTTCGCTCCGGTGCCCCCGACCTGCCAAAGACGGCCTCGACCCTACACAGACTACTCGGCGCCCGTGGAGATTCGGCGTTCTTCAAACATCACGCAGGCAATCCGCTAAACGAAGACATCGTGATCGTAGATGAAGCTTCGATGGTCGATTTGCCCCTGATGGCCAAACTGATCGATGCTCTCAAGCCGACCGCAGAGCTCATTCTGGTTGGCGATCCCGATCAGTTGGCGTCCGTCGAAGCGGGTGCAGTGCTCGCTGACATTGCAGAGGCTGCGAGCCTCGTGCGTAGCGCCGAGACACCACTCAGCAGATCGATGGTGACGCTCAAAACGCAGTATCGATACGGTCCGCAAAGCGGCATCGGCCAGCTCTGTGAAGCCATTCGGATCGGTGACGGAGATCGTGTCGTCGAGCTACTCGATAACCCGCAATACGCGGATATTCGTTTGCGAACTCTGCCCGCGAAGGACGCTCTCGAATCTCAACTTCAGCGCACACCGACGATCTCAGATCTTCGTGATGCGCTCGCGCTCGACCAGCCGGAGGAAATTTTGTCTGCTCTAGGGCGCAGCCGCGTGTTGTGCCCTACTCGTCAAGGTCCCTACGGGTTGGACTCCATCAATGCGCTGATCGAAAACCAGCTCGTAAGCGCTCGCCGAACGAGGCCGGTCGTGCTCACCCGAAATCATTACGCGCTGCAACTCTTCAATGGCGACAGCGGATTGATCACGAAAGGCTCAAAAGATGACGAGTCGTGGGCGTGGTTTCAGGGGCCGCAAGGAACTGCTCGAAAATTTCCATCCGCGCGACTCCCGCCGCACGAGACGGCCTACGCCATGACAGTTCATCGTAGCCAAGGGTCGGAGTTCGATCGAGTGCTCATCATTTTGCCGAACGGGAATAATCCCTTCGTCACTCGAGAGTTGCTTTATACGGCGGTGAGCCGCGCTCGGCGCGACGTCGAAATCTGGAGTGACCCTCAGACGCTTCGCGAGGCCTGCTCACGCAAAGTAAAGAGACACTCGGGGCTCATCGATCGATTGAGTTAGTCCGTCGTCCATAATCGCGCGGCACCCCGTACCCCCGAAGAATCTCCCCATCGCGCTTGCAAGATTCGAGTGGCGAAGGCGTCCGAAAACACATGTCGCCTCATCAATGACGGCAGCAAAGCGTACAGCTCAGTGACATTGGCCATGCCACCTCCCAAGACGATGACCTCAGGATCGACAAGATTGACGATGCAAGCGAGTGAACGCGCCAGTCGCTCGGCATAACGCTCAAACGCGGCGACTGCATCTCGCTCTCCACGACGAGACGCCGTAATGATCGCTTCTCCGGTTGCTCGAATACCGGTAGCTTCAAAATAATCTCGCTGCAGACCAGAGCCGGATATCCACAACTCCTGGCACCCGATCTGACCACACCAGCAACGGGGCGCGCCCTTCACCTCTTCCACGGAAGGCCAAGGCAAGGGGTTATGTCCCCACTCCCCGGCAATACCGTTGGCCCCATGAATCAATTTTCCGTCGATGACGAGACCCCCGCCGCACCCCGTACCGATAATCACGGCGAATACGGACTGCGCGCCGGCGGCGGCGCCATCGACGGCCTCGGAGAGCGCGAGGCAATTGGCGTCGTTACTGAGGCGCACACGCTTTCCTAGCGTGCGCTCGAGATCTTGCGCGAACGGCTTACCGTTCAAATAAATCGTATTGGAGTTTCGAAGCAACCCAGTTTTAGGAGAGATCGAACCGGGAGCACCGACACCGAGACGATCTACTTCAGCCGTTTCATTCTCGATGGCACGAACCAGATCGCGCACCGAGTGGAGCGCAGAGTCGTAATCGCCAGGCGTTGGCAGGCGCTTACGAACGATCGGCGTGCCAGCCTCATCGAGTGCTGCGACCTCGATCTTCGTGCCCCCGAAATCTACTCCCACCCTGATTGAAGCTCCGGCCATGGCGCTATTACACCCGCATCCAGAGGCTCCGTGCAAAAAAAACGGCGACGCTTTCGCGCCGCCGTCTTTTTCCGGCGTTACCGAACTGGAGAGATCAGAGCCGGTCGAGAGTCATCACTTTGTCCCAAGCCTTGACGAAGTCTTTAACGAACTTCTCTTTGCCGTCATTGGCGGCATACACCTCGGCAACCGCACGCAGCTCGGAGTTCGAGCCAAACACGAGGTCGACCGGAGTCGCGGTCCACTTGGTCTTGCCCGAGTCACGATCGAAGCCTTCGTAGACGCCTTCAGTCGACGACTTGCGCCACGCGGTCTGCATGTCGAGCAAGTTCACGAAGAAGTCGTTGGACAGCGTGCCGGGACGCGTGGTCAGCACACCGTGGGCCGACTTGCCATGGTTGGCACCGAGCGCACGCATGCCACCGATCAGCGCTGTCATTTCAGGCACGGTCAGCGTCAGCAGATTTGCGCGATCAACCAAGGCCTCAGCGGGCGAGAGATAACTCTCTGGCGTGTAGAAATTGCGGAAGCCATCGGCTGTCGGCTCGAGCGGACGGAACGATGCAACGTCCGTCTGCGCTTGCGAAGCATCCATGCGACCCGGAGCGAACGGCACCGAGATCTCGACACCCGCACGCTTCGCGGCCTGCTCGACAGCCACTGCACCGCTGAGCACGATCAGGTCGGCCATCGAAATTTTCTTGCCGCCCTTCTGCGTGCGATTGAACTCTTGCTGAATACCTTCGAGTTGCTTGAGTACTTTCGAAAGTTCAGTCGGATCGTTCACCGCCCAGGTGTTCTGTGGATCGAGACGAACGCGGGCGCCATTCGCACCACCGCGCATGTCGGTTCCGCGGAACGTCGAGGCAGAGGCCCATGCCGTACGAACAAGTTCGGCAGTGCCGAGACCCGAAGCCGCGATACGCGACTTCAGCTGCGCAATGTCGTTCGCATCGACCAACGGATGATTGACCGCCGGGATCGGGTCCTGCCACACGAGCACTTCGGAGGGAGCTTGCGAGCCCAAGTAACGAGTGCGGGGTCCGAGATCGCGATGCGTCAACTTGAACCAGGCACGCGCGAACGCGTCGGCGTACTGATCCGGATTTTTGCGGAAGCGCTCGGAGATCTTGCGATATTCCGGATCGAACTTCAGCGACAAGTCCGTCGTGAACATGATCGGCGGATGACGCTTCGTCGGATCGTGAGCATCCGGAACGAGATTCCAAGCGCCCTTGTCGGTCGGCACCCACTGAATGGCACCACCCGGGCTACGGGTCTGTTCCCACTCGAAGCTGAAGAGGTTGTCGAGGTACTGCGTCGTCCACGCAATCGGATTGGCCGACCACGCACCCTCAAGACCGCTCGTCACCGTGTCGACGCCCTTGCCGGTGCCGCACTTGTTCTTCCAACCGAAACCCTGCGCCGTCACATCGTTCGCCGCAGGTTCCGCACCCACGCACTTCGACGGGTCATGAGCGCCGTGCGCCTTGCCAAAGGTGTGGCCACCCGCGATGAGGGCAACGGTCTCTTCGTCGTTCATCGCCATGCGACCAAAGGTTTCGCGAATGTCGCGGGCCGCAGCAATCGGATCAGGCTTACCGTTCGGGCCTTCGGGGTTCACATAGATAAGACCCATCTGCACGGCGGCGAGCGGGTTCTGCAATTTGCGGTCACCGCTGTGACGCTCGTCGGCGAGGAACTTGCCCTCAGGGCCCCAATAAGTGAGATCCGCTTCCCAATCGTCTTCACGACCCCCAGCGAATCCGAAGGTCTTGAACCCCATCGACTCGAGTGCGACGTTTCCAGTGAGCACCATCAGATCGGCCCAGGACAGCGAACGGCCGTACTTCTGCTTTACCGGCCACAGCAAACGACGCGCCTTATCGAGGTTGACGTTGTCGGGCCAGCTGTTGAGCGGATTAAAACGGATCTGACCACCATCAGCACCGCCGCGACCATCACCGAGGCGATAGGTGCCCGCGCTGTGCCAAGCCATACGAATGAAGAACGGACCATAGTGGCCGTAGTCGGCAGGCCACCACGGCTGCGACTTCGTCATCAACGCCTCGATGTCTTTTTTGACGGCGTTGAGATCGAGCTTCTTGAACTCCTCGGCGTAATTGAACTCCTCGCCCATCGGGTTCGAGGCCTCGCCGTGCTGACGCAGCGGACGCAGATCGAGCTTCTCGGGCCACCAGAACTTGTTGGACGCCGCAGAGCCGGCCATCTCAGCCGGCGCCGCGTGCACGGCCGCCGCAGCGACCAACGCCGCAGAAGCGACCATCGAAACGATTGAATGACGCATGTGAACGACCCTCCTTAGGGTTTTTGATGCGCGCAAGAATGCGCGTCTAACGACCAGCCGTTAAATCGATTTTGTCGATCTTAGTAATCGACGTTTTCTATCGCCGTGCGGCACCGCGCGAGTGCGAGGTCATGAGCCGCAAGATCGCGGGTCGCGACGGGGCAGAAACCTGCGCCCCACGCCGGGTAACCGACCGCGCAGCGGCGGCGTTTGCAAATCGCACGGCCTCGCGAAGCGCGAGTCCCTCCGCCAAAGCGACAGCCAAAGCGCCGTTGAACACGTCGCCCGCCGCCGTCGTGTCGACCGCCTTAACTCGATAGCCGGCGACGCGCTCGTTCGTCGATCCGCTCGAGACGTAAGCCCCTCGCGAGCCGAGGGTGATGATGACCGTCTCGACGCCTCGGTCATGCAGTCGTCGGGCAGCCCGAGCTGCACTCGCATCGCTGCTCACACGTACGCCGGTCAGCGACTCCGCCTCCGACTCGTTCGGCGTCAAAACCGACACATTTCTTAGAAGCGCTAATGGCAGCGGCATGGCGGGCGCAGGATTCAGTATGACGCGAGCTCCCACCTCGCGCGCCATACGCGCTGCTGCGAGTACCGAAGCCAACGGTGTTTCGAGCTGCAGTAAAACGACTGCCGCACCAGAAAACGCCTTTTTTGATCGGGAAATTTGTGTGGCAGATAGGCTCGAATTTGCTCCGGGCGATACCGCGATGCTGTTCTCACCGGTCGCCGAGACGAATATCAGCGCGACACCGGAGGTCTCCCCATCGACTCGGGAGACCCCACGGACGTCGACCCCTTCTTTGACGAGGCTCGACAGTGCACGGTCACCGAAGTCGTCACGACCGACGCACCCAACGAATTGGACCTCGCCTCCCGCCCGACTCGCCGCAACCGCCTGGTTTGCCCCTTTGCCTCCCGCAACAACGTCGAACCGCCCCCCGAGCACGGTCTCGCCGGGTCGAGGCAAACGAGGCACTCGGACCACCATGTCCGTATTACTGCTGCCCACCACGACGATCTTGTTTCTTCTCGCCATTCCGAGCGCCCCTGCATCGATCGTTTCTGTTGTTGTTTTTTAACAACAGCTGCTGCTTTTCGGTACAGATACCTAGTCCAAAATTCTGGGACTTCCGGTACCCTTAAATAGCTCTACTTTCCAATAAGGGGACAGGCATGTCATCCAAGTATTCAAAGTTGATTCATTGGGCCGTCGGGGCCGCCATCGGAGCCGCAGGATTTGCGGGGCCGACGTGGGCTCAAGACACCGGTCTCGCGCTCGAAGAGGTGGTCGTCACCGCCCGTAAGGTCGAAGAGTCCCTCCAAGACGCTCCGATCTCCGTTACGGCATTCACCAACGAAGCCATCACCGAGCGTGGTATCACCGATCTGAACTCGCTCGCAGAGTTCTCGCCGGGTCTCAGCTTCTCGCAGGCCTTCGGTCGCCAGAACGATCGCCCGGTCATCCGTGGTCAGGGCAACGTGCTCGCCAACGTGCAGTTCGGTGTCGAGTCCGGTACCGCCTACTTCATCGACGGCGTGTACTACAACGGCGATATCCAAGCGCTCGATTTCGACATGCTGCAGCGCGTGGAAGTCATCAAGGGCCCGCAGAGCGCGCTCTATGGTCGTAACACCTACGCCGGCGCCATCAACTTCGTGACCCGCGATCCGCGTGGCGACGAGTGGGGCGGTACGGTCAAAGCGACGGCCGGCAAGTTCGGCGAGCGTCGCGCATCGCTCAATGTTGATGGTCCGATCGCTGAGGGCATCCTCAGAGCGCGCTTTGGCGCTCGCATCAATAATTACGATGGCGAGTACACCAACCAGGCCACCGGCAAGCTCGTGGGTGATGAGCAGGACAAAACGTTCAACGCCACCTTCGTGCTGACGCCGACCGAAGATCTGACCATGCGAGCGTTCGTGCAGTATCGTCAGCAGAGCGACGGTCCGCTCGCACTGTTCTTGCAAGGCGCCAACTTCAATAACTGCAAACCGGGCTTCCGTTCGATCGGTTATCGCGGCCTAAACGCGACGACGGGTGCAGTAGCGACTTCGCCTGCGTCAGGTCAGTTCGCTCCGGTCAATAACACCAACCAGTACTACTGCGGTGTCATCGCCGCTCGACCTGAGTTGATTTGGCTAAACACGGACGCGATCGGCACGACCGCCAAATTCCCGAATAACACTTTCCGTGACGGCACGGCTTTCGATGGCGTCGACGCTAAGGAAACCTTCTCGAGCTTCAGCGTCGAGTGGACCATGCCTACCGGTGCGACGGTGCGTTCGCTCTCGGGTTACCGCACTAACCATGATCGCTTCGGCACCGACTCCGATCACTCGGAGGCTTTCACTTCATTGGGCCCGACTTCAGAGCCGCTGTTCGCCAATACGAACCGTAACGATCGCCGCGAGTGGTCGACGGAACTCAAGATGTCCTCGCCTGAGGACGCTCGATTCCGGTACACCGTCGGCGCGTACTACTACAACATCAAAGACGCCGAGAAAGACCTCACCTACGCGAGCCCAGAGTTTGGCGTGATCAACGCGAACGCCAACGTCACGGGCATCGAAAACCGAGCGTCGTTTGCTTCAGTGTCGTACGACCTGACGGAGCAGCTCTCGGCCACGCTCGAAGTTCGTCGCTTCACCGAGATTAAGACTCGTCGTGAGTTCAATGCGGCGGGCGCGTCTTCGCTGTATGTCGAGGGTGGTTACAACGACACCACACCTCGCTTTACGGTCGACTACCGCTTGTCCGATGACGTGCTGCTGTACGGCATCCTCGCCAAGGGTGTGCGTCCGGGTGGCATCAACGGATCGGCAGGTGCATCCATCGGTCGCCCCACCTACGATCAGGAAACTTCGAACAACCTCGAAGTGGGTGTGAAGAGCACGTTGATGGATGGTCGAGTGCGCTTCAACGCCGCGGCCTATTACATCGACTCGAAGGACGTTCAGGTCACGCAGGCGCTGCCTGCGGCAAGCGGCGGCAATGCGGTCACCTCGATCGCCGTCAACCAGGCGAAGGCCGAAACGACGGGGCTCGAGGTTGAAGTCACGGCAGCGATCACCCAGTACCTCACCGGTACCGTGGCGCTCGCCTACACGAACGCGGAGTTCAAGCAAGGCTGTGACGACTTCGAATACGTACTCAACTCCGGTGGGTTCGCGTACCAGCCCTCGTTCTTCGGTTCGGCGCTTTGCAACATCGCCGGCCGTCGTCTGCCGCTCACCCCGGAGACCCAGGGCAACATCGTGTTGACCTACGAGCGCCCGATGTCCGATAGCCTGAGCTTCGTGGCCTCAGGTACGTTCACCCACGAAGGCAGCAAGTTCGTACAGTTGCACAACCTCGCCGAAACGGGCGACACCAACATGCTGGGCTTGCGTCTCGGCGTGAAGAGCGACGACTGGTCGGTCACGGCCTACGGTCGCAACCTCACGGACGAAGACACCATCCCGCTCGCCACGCGCTGGTTCGATCTGCGCTATGGATCAGGCCCCCGTGGTCTCGCTGGTGTAGCGCCAACCGGATACGACAGCGGTTCGCCGCGTGCGCTCTTCGCTGCGCTGCGTAAAGGCCGCACCTTCGGCATCGAGGTCAGCTACTCGTTCTGATCTCTCCGTACATTCAACGGAAACGAAGAGGGCCGGCAAATGCCGGCCCTTTTTGTTTTAAGCTTGCCGCCTCGAACGTACGTCAGGAGACGTCACCAAATGAGTCGCTCACCCTGCCTGATCGAGCAGGAAGACCGTTATGACGACGGCATCTTTCGCATCGGTAGAAAACACGGTTTCTTACCGCAACGCAGCCCGCTTACGCGCTTACCAGAGTCGTTCGCTCCGATTCAGTCACTACTCGACGAGATGCCAATATGGCTCGACGTCGATAGCGGTCGCCAAGGCATCCTCGCCACACCCGGACTGATTGCCGAGCGCGTCGCAACGCTGCCAAACCTCGTCGATGAGGTCGCGAGAGTCGTTGCTACGTCGCAAGATAAATCTAAAGATCACCGTGACGCGTCACGACTGGTGCAAGCCTTGTTTCGGGGATATGGATTTCTGACGAGCGCTTATCTGCTCGAGTCGGCGCATCACGGCACGCGGACGGGCGGCGCATACGGCAAGGCTCGCAACATATTGCCCGCCGCGCTCGCGCAGCCGCTCGTCATGACTGCTGATGCGCTTGGCATGCCGCCGTGGCTCGACTATCACCACTCTTATTCGCTCGGCAACTTCGTACATCGCGACTCTACGCTGCACGGCGAAGATCTCTGGCACTGGAAGAACCTCGAGATGGCGTGTCGCTTCAGCGGCACCACCGACGAAACTGGCTTCATCATGCTGCACGTGCAAATCAATCAGCACACGGCGGCCCTGCTCGGTGCTTTTCAAGACGTATTACGCGATGCACAGCTTCGTGGCGAATCGGAAAATCCTGCGGGCCCGTGGCAGCGACTGCTGCGCGCACTCGAGCACATCAACCGCTCACGTCGGGAGATGTGGCGAGCGAGCCGCCCCGAGCGTTACAACGACTTTCGCGTCTTCATCATGGGCATTACCGGAAACGAGGCGCTATTCGGACCGGGTGTGGTGTATCAGGGCGTCAAGAAATTCGGTGAGAAACCCATGCAGTTCCGCGGTCAGACCGGTGCTCAAGATGACATCGTCCCCGCCTGTGACATCCTTCTCGGTATCGACGATACCTACCCCACGAATGATCTCACCGATTACCTGCGGGACCTACGACAGTATCGGCCACCCGTAGTGCAAAAGTGGTTCGAGGACGTGCGCAAAGATCGCGACGCCGTAGCGCTCGACAAGTTCGTAGCGTCTGAGCCTGGCGTAGCCTTGATCGCTGCAGCCTGTGTCGAGCAGATCACGCTCTTCCGAATCGGGCACTGGCAGTTTGTTCAGAAATATATTTTGGCTCACACACGCCACGCGACAGCGACCGGTGGCACGCCCATCACCTCGTGGTTGCCCAACCAGATCGACGCCTGCTTCGCACGCATGGACCAACTACTCAAGTATGCCGACCCCTCGAAACTTTCGGCATCCGAGCGACGTTGGCATGCCAACATGACCCAAAGAACAGACGAGCGTCGCCGCATTTTGGCCGAACAGCGCGCCTTACTCGAAAATCCGGCTTTCGACCCACGAGAGATCTACGCACGCAACGCCGGTCACGAAGACGTGGCCATAGCAGGATGACCTTTCCACTTCGCGCCTCATCATGCCTCTACTGATTTGGAGAATTCTCGGGTTCACGAGTGTCGGTATCGGCATCATCAACGCGTTCATTCCGTTGATGCCGACCACCGTCTTTCTTCTGATCGGTGCCTGGGCGCTCGGCAAGGGTTCTCCCGCTTGGCGCGCCAAACTGCTTGCTCATCCAAAATTTGGTCGCGCCCTTCGCGACTGGGAAGACGGTAAGCGCGTCAGTCGACGTGGAAAGCATCTCGCCGCCGCAGGCATGTTGATCAGCTGGGTAGTGTTGGTGGTCTGGCGGGGGTTCACCCCCTGGACCATCGGCGTCGGTGTACTGCTCGCAGCGATCACGATTTGGTTATGGACGAGGCCCGAGCCGAGAGAAGAGCCCAAAGCGTTTTGATCTAAGCAAAGGCTTGATCCGCTCGGAACTATTGTGGTTCCGAACGACTCAAAGCGCCCTATGAGTCGACTCCTCACACTGATCCGCTCCGATGTGGGGGCTGGACTACTCTTGTTACTAGCCGCATTAACGGCCATGGTGCTCGCGAACTCGCCGTTGGCAGATATCTATTCGAGCACTTTAGACACCCGAGTCAGACTCGGCATCGCCGAATGGTCGCTCGAAAAAAACCTACTGCTTTGGATCAACGATGGCTTGATGGCCATTTTTTTCCTTTTGGTCGGTCTGGAAATCAAGCGCGAGCTTATGGACGGAGAACTGTCCGATCCTCGCCGCGCCGCCTTGCCTGTCGCCGGCGCGCTAGGCGGAATGATGGGGCCTGCGCTCATTTACGCGTTGATCAACAAAGATAATCCGGCGACTCTCGCCGGATGGCCGATCCCTGCGGCGACCGACATCGCCTTCGCGCTTGGAATCTTGGCACTCGTCAAAAATCACATTGCACCGGGTCTGCGCGTTTTCCTCCTGGGTGTCGCCATCATCGATGATCTCGGCGCCATCATCCTCATCGCAGTTTTATTCACGGCAGACATCAGCAGTCAGGCCCTGACCCTCGCTGCAGTTTGCGCGGGTATCTTGGCGCTGTTCAATCGATTCGGAGTCACGCGCTTATGGCCCTACCTGCTCGTCGGTCTCGTGTTATGGGCTTCGGTATTGAAGTCGGGCGTTCATGCAACGCTCGCCGGTGTCGTGATCGGCGTGATGATCCCGAAGAAGGCCATGCCTAAACTCGAGCATGCCCTACATCCGTGGGTAATCTTCGGAATCATGCCGATCTTCGCATTGGCGAATGCAGGGGCATCGCTCGACGGAGTGGGTCTACATACCTTCACGGAACCGGTGGCACTCGGAATCGTGCTCGGTCTCTTCTTCGGAAAACAACTCGGCGTCACCCTAGCGTGCTGGCTAGCCGTGCGGTTCGGAATCGCCCAGCTACCGACCGGCAGTTCATGGCGAACTCTTCACGGTGTCGCCATCATCACCGGTATCGGATTCACGATGTCGCTCTTCATTGGTTCACTCGCTTTCAGCAGCGGTGAATACGACACTGCGGTGAGGCTCGGGGTACTCACGGGCTCAGCACTATCAGCCTTGGTCGGCTGCACTTGGCTCATCTTATCCAGAAAAAAACATGAGTGTTGATCATTGGGTGGAATCTCTGCGCGATGGGAACGAGGATTCGATTCAATCGTGGTAACTTTAACACGGTGTCGCGCGCTCTCATCATCGTATTCACCCTGCTGCCGCAGCTCGCCCTCGCTCACGGAGTAAAAGTCACGGTCTCTGCGGGCGAAGAAGCCATCGTGGGTCAGGTGACGTATGCCGATGGATCTCCGCTAGTTGACGCCACGATCAAACTAAGTCGGCCTGACTCATCGGCCGCTGACAGAACGCTCGGGCAGGGTCGCAGCAACGACGAAGGGCGTTTCGCGTTTCCGACGCCGCGCGATGGAGGCGAGTTACTGATCACGGCCGACGACGGAATGGGGCATCGTGGAAGGGTCCTCGTCATGCCAGCGGAGAAAGTTCCGAGTGCACTGGCACCCACTCGCCCCGCGCCCGATGCGCCCGTTGTCGTACCGCGCGTCGCAGATAGCTCAGACAGCTCATCAAATTGGGCTCGCTGGGTGAGCGGCCTCGGCTATCTCTCGGGTCTCTTCGGCGTAGTGTCTTGGTGGATGTCGCGCCGCGGAGCGTCGCGCACGAGGGACTGACCTCATGCACTTGGCCGATGGTGTACTGGGTCTACCGACGTTAGTCGGCTCTACGATTTTGGCCACAGCCGGAGTCGCCATCGGTCTACGTAAGTTGACCCCGCGATCGTTACCGAGTGCCGCCCTCTTCGCCGCCGTATTCTTCATCGTGGGAACCATTCATATCCCGATAGGCGTCGGCAGTGTTCATCTCATTCTCAATGGTCTGATCGGACTGCTGCTCGGATGGCTCGCCTTCCCGGTGATCTTCGTCGCCTTAGTGTTGCAGGCCTTGCTGTTTTCGTTCGGCGGGTTCGCGGTCCTCGGTGCGAATACGCTACTACTCGCAGCACCCGCCGTTGCGACCCATTTTGCGCTACGGCCCTTCATTGAAAGCTCTCTAAAGTCGCAACGTAAATTGATGAGTCTCGGGTTGCTCGCTGCGACGATCGGTATCGGCGGCGCCGCAATCATTGCCGTGACTATGTTGTGGAGCACCGGCCAGCAGGCCTTGCTCAATCTAATGGTTCTCTTCGGGGTCGCGCAGATCCCGGTTTGGATCATCGACGCTGCCGTCAGTGCGCTGGTGGTTGCCACGCTCGGCCGCAACTTACCTCAAGTGTTCGCCAAATGAGTCACGAACATCGACCAGATGGTCGGTTGCGCTTGGCCGCAGCCTTGTTGACCGGATTTTCGGTCTCGCTGATCCAATCGATCGACACGCTGCTCATTTTATTGCTCTTCTCTGTAGCAGCAGCCATTGCCGTCGCCATATGCAACGAGCGCTTTCCTCGCAAAGTTCTCAAGCGTCTGGTCATCGTGAATTTCTTTGTGATCTGGATCTGGGTGACTCTACCCATCGACTGGCTGACGCTCAGTTGGCGCGCGTCTGGCGCCCAGTTAGCGCTACAGCTTACATTGCGCATCAATGTCATCGCACTCACGGTCAGCACACTGCTTTACCGAATGAGCGGTATCGATCTCGCGCGTTCGGCGGTCGGACTCGGTGTGCCGCAGTCGCTCGGTACCCTGCTCGCGCTCGCCGTTCGGTCGATTGCGTTACTGGAGAGTACGCGATCTCGACTCGAGCAAGCCACGCGCGCTAGAGCTTACAGAGCCACCGTGAGTCTTCGAACGATACGCGTGAGCGCACAACTCGTATCATGGCTCGTCGTTCACGCCCTGGTACGGAGCGAGCGCATCCGGATCGGGCTGACCGCGCGCGGCTACACCACCATGCGATGGCCGACGCGACAACATAGCCACTGGCATTCGCTTCCGATCTCAGAGTGGCTTCTGTTTTTGGGCGTCTTGGCTGCGATCGTCTCGGCATGGCTCTTACCGATTGTTTGGAACGTAAAATGACAACGTTGCTCCGCTTTGAAAACGTGGTGGTTCACCGCGCAAAAAGAATCGTGCTAAACGGGGTCGACTTGAACGTCGGCGATGGCGAACGAGTCGTCATTCGCGGCGGGATTGGTGTCGGAAAGACCACCTTGCTATTGACCGCGCTTGGGCTCATCGAGCGCGCTTCCGGCAACATTACCCTCATGGGGCAACGCTGCGACGACGATGCAGATTTTGCAAAACGTCGAGGCGAGGTGGGATTACTCTTTCAAGATCCTGACGATCAACTAATCGGGCCCACGGTACTCGAAGATATTGAATTTGGCCCCCTTAACCTCGGATGGAGCGCAGAACGCGCACATCACGCCGCTGACGTCGCACTTGACCAAGTCGGGCTCAATGATCTTGCCGAACGTCCCGTGCACGAGCTCTCTGGGGGTGAAAAGCGTTTAGTCGCCCTCGCCGGCTTGTTGGCGATGGCACCTCAGTTATTGCTGCTCGACGAACCTACTGCATCACTTGATGAGTCGACATCGAAGCACCTGCTGAAGATTCTTCAGGCGAGCAAACTCTCGATGTTGATTGCCACACATGACCCGCTCTGCATCGATACTCTGGCAACACGCAGCGTGTCACTGCAGGCCGGAAAGCTACAGAGCGATTAAAATCTGTAACTGAGCCCGACGTCGATGCTGCGCTCGGGGCCGACGTATATGCCCTGACGTAGGCTCGCGATGTATCGCAAATCGGCGATGTTCTTCACCGCAGCGCTGAACTCCAAATGCTCATCGACTCGATACAGAACGCTGACATCGGCGATGGTGTAGCCATCAATTCGCCCAGTGAAGAATCCGCTCAAGTTTTCGTTGATCGCGTGCGTGTTTAGCGCGTCGGTGAATTGAGCGCTCGTGTGATGCCAGTGCAGAGCAGTTCGTACAGGGCCCCTCTCAAACGACACCGAAAAATTGGCAATTAACTTAGGGGTATACGGAATTCGATTTCCGCTCGGCGTTGTCAGCACGCCCGAGCGCGAATAGCGATCTCCGATAAACTCGGCATCGGCGATATAAGTGAGGTTCGTGTTCCAGGACCATCCAGAGCTAAGCGCCGCGCCAAGTCCAAACTCCAGACCCTGATGCAGGGTCTTTCCACCATTGGTGACCTGAAACTGGCTATTACTGTTCGCGGGGATGATCTGGTTATCAAAATCCATCCGAAACACGGCCGCTTCATAGCTCCAGATGCCCGTCTGCCCTCGCAGGCCCGCTTCCTTATTCACCGATCGCTCGGCTTGCAACGCCTGATCCTCGAGACCATTCAGGGCATCGCCGTTTAATGCGGGAGAAAACGCCTGATAGGCATTCGCGAAGAGATGAAGCCCGTCGGAGATCCGCCAGGTCATCCCGATTCCGGGAAGCCATTCGGTGTTTTCGGTTTTGACTCGATTTCCAAGCAAGGGAGACCGCCGGAGGTCTTCGCGACGCTGCTCGTAAATCTCCGTACGCAGTCCGGCTGTCACCGAAAGGTCGCCGGTTAAGGAAATGCGATTTTGAAGGTGCAGCGACCAGCTCCCCGCGGAGTCGATGACGTCGCGGCTGATACCGCCGCTTCGAGGCGTCGCCCGGGTCGCACCGACAGTCGTATCGCGCATTTCTTCAAACATATAACGCAAGCCGAGTTCGGTATCGCTGTCGAGCCCCAATATCTCGTGGGTCACGAATAGCCGGCTATCGATGCCGACGCGCTCGAAACGTCGGTTATTACCGTTCAAGCTATCGGTGTAGACCCAGCGTCGCGCAGCAGCGGAGGCTTGGTTATCGGTCGAGTAGCGCCAGTAATCGCGGAACATCTCACTGCCGAAGATCAGCGTAGTGAGTCGAAGCTGGTCGGAGAGTTGCCAATCGTGACTCAAATCGATTGAGTGCCGACCGGTCAGAAACCAGTCATCGGGAGCAGGGTTACGATCGACACCGGCGAGATATTCCGACAGAAATAATCCGCGATACGAAATATTCGCGTCGTTTGCGTAGTCGGTGTACTTGAATCCGATGCGATGCCCTTCGCGAAGTTCGACGCCGACTTTCAGCATGACATCACTCATGCGGAACCCTTTATCCATGAACCCATCACTGTCGGCACGATTGACTACGACGCCGAAGGTGGCCTCCCCATGAGCGGTATCGGTTTCGGCACCGGCCTCGAGGCCCCATTCACGCGTGTTGAACGACGCGGCATGCAACTCGGCCCGGATGCCCGGTTCAGGGTTCTTCGTCTGGTAATTGATGACGCCGCCGACTGTACTCGGCCCGAAGCGAAGCGATCCGGCACCACGCAGTATTTCGATTCCGCTCATTCGCTCGATGCGCGGGTTGTAGTAACGGCCGTTCCCGACGAACAGACCGGGCGCCACCGGCACGCCGTCTTCCAGAATGAGTGTTTTGTAGTCCGCGGAGCTCAATCCGCGAATGCCGATATTCGCGACGATCGCCGTCTCCTCCTCGGGCTTGATCGACACGCCGGGGACATGACGTAACGCCTCTTCGGTCGACCTCGGCTGCTGCAGGCGTAGCTCCTCGGCGGTCACCAAGGTGCTCGCAGCAGGCTGTCGCTCGCGTGCGTCTCCCGAAGTGCCGATGACAAGGATGGTCGGCAGAGCGCCCTGCGCGCTCTCATCGCTCGCGGCGTCGTTATTCGTCCCGAGGGCCACCATCGGGCTCAACAGAAACCACCCCGCCGCGGCGCGTCGTCCTTTGGAACTCACTCTACGCATGCACAAAACGATATCTCGGATTCATGCAAATAACAATCATTCGCGTTTAGATCGACTCGTCATTGCCCCTCTGTCAGTGTAATAGCGCACAACCCCCTGAAATCATTATTAAAAATTTGTTCCGATCGATGTCCTGGCCCACTCAGGGCGTGAGGGCTTCGCTGCGATTCTGTTGCCCTCGAGTTCGAGGCAACGGAATCAATCCAACATCGGCGGAAGTCGAAGACGAGGTAGCAACATGAGCAAAAAGGTCAAATCGGATCCCCCGGCTGCGAGCGTCGTTCGCAAGGGTTTAACGGAGTCTGCCGCCAGCGCGACGCCCTACTCGGGCGCACCGGGCGGCGTGAAGATCGGGACGGTATCGAGCAGCAACGGCACCCCCTTCGTGGTGGGCGTCTATGCGGAGGCCACCTCAGGCGGTGTGCAGTTCTGGATTCAAGTGGAATCCGGTACCGGCGACTTGCGTGGCTTCTTTCTGGATGTCGGAACGCCCGGCGGGTCGGTCACTCGAGCTGGCAGCAGCAGCAACAACATGAATGGCACAGGCTCTTCATTCGACTACGGCGTCGAGATTGGCTCGTCTGGTTCATCGGATTACGTCACGAAGGCGACATTCACGCTCTCCGACATGGGCGGGATGAGTCTTGCCGAATTACTCGATGGCGCGACTTTCGGAATCCGCGCGACTAGCGTCGGGATGAACGGCACGAGCGTGAAGCTGATCGGAACTGCCGAGTTCCCCGAGGTGACCGTCAGTATCGTCTCGAACGGTGACGTACTCGAGAACGCGCCTGCCCAGTTCACGTTGAATCTCAGTATGTCCGTCGGCGAAGACATGCTCGTGACGCTGAGCAACGGTGCCATGGTGACGATTCCTGCCGGTAGCTCCAGCGTGATGTACACGAATGGAACGCAAGGCGATGACGTGTATATCGACCCGGGCACGATCAGTGTGTACATCGCTTCAGCCGTACCGGCCGCCCCGATCATGGCCGCGGTCATCGTCGATTCCGACCCGGCCGTGGTCAACGTGACCGATACGATCGATCCCGTCATCGTTCGTCTCGAAGCCACGCCCTCGACGAGTGAAGATGGCGGCTCGATCATCTACACGGCGCGTATCGAGAAAGTCTCTGACAGTTCATCGGTAAACGCCGCGAATGACATCACCGTCACGCTGACGAATGGGGAGGTGATCGTGATCCCAGCAGGCTCGAGCAGCGCGAGTTCGGATCCCGTACCCGTCAATCGCGACGACGTCTGGATCGAAACCGATGCCATCACCAACAGCATCGTGAGTGCAACCGAAGCGAATAGCGGGTCTTCCGGAGCCTTCGAGAGTCTCTCGTTCGATGGCTCTACCGTCAGCACCGCGATTCTGGATGATGTTGATCCGGTGACCGTCGGAATTTTCACAGCGGATGGCGATCGAAATCCAGGAGATCCGGCATATTTCGTCATTCGACTCGATCAGCCGCTCGATAGCCCTTTGCTGGTCAATTTGTCGACGGGTGATTCGATCACTATTCCCGCCGGAGCTACCGAGCAGGCCTATACGTTCGAAGATCCGCCGCCGGGCGATACGACGGTATCGATCACCAGCGCAGGCGTCGTCGGCAAGGCTTTCGAGAGCCTGACGATCTTCCCGAGTAGCGCGACAGTCACGGATCCGCCGTTCAGCGATGACAACTTCCCGACACTGAGCAACAACATCTCGCATATCACGATTTATTTCTCGGCCGCTGCGGGGTCTGGATTAGAAGCGAGTGACACGCGCGGTGGCACATCATCGGGCGGACAAGTCGGCCCCGACGGACTCTACACAATCAAGATCGACTGGCTCGACAACGACCCCTCGATCAAAGATCTTGATGATGCATGGACCGATATCTATGCGCGCTTGCTCGAACTGAACCCGGCTCTCGAGGGTAAGGATGTTCTTGGCGTGGCGATCAAAGCCGGCACAGGCGAATCGTTCTACGCTCTCGATGGCGACCCCGACGCCGACACGATCCCGCAACGCACGGTGAACGGCGAACTCGTCAATACGCTGGTTCTCAATAGTGGTGTCGATACGGTGTACACCAGCGATACCAATGATGATGGGCGTAACGACTTCTTCGTTCCGGCGGGAAGCTTTGGATTCGCCGAGACCGGTCAGTCTTCGAGCATGATTGGGTTACCGTGATCGGCTCACCCTTGAAACTTCTTCAAGGTGAGCTGGCTGACACGGTCGCAGGCTTGCGTCGTGGTCTGATGGCACTAGGCATTTTCAGTGGTTGCATCAACCTTCTGCTGCTGATGCCCGCCGTCTACATGCTGCAAGTCTACGACCGTGTCCTCACCAGCCAAAACAAAGGGACGCTTCTGGCATTGTCGGCTCTGCTGGTTGCGCTCCTCGCGGTCGAGGCCCTGCTCGATCTTGTCCGCTCCCGATTACTCGGCGCCATGGGCCGAAAATTGGACGATCAGCTCGATGGGCAGGTGTTCGACGCAGCCTTCAGGCGCTCGTTGAGTGGTCAGATCGGAAGTCCAAATGAAGCCTTCAATGATTTAGCAAAGCTTCGAGAGTTCGTTGCGGGTAAAGGACTGCTGGCGATCTTCGATGCGCCGTGGGCCCCCATATTCTTATTGGTGATATTCCTGCTCGATTCGACTCTCGGACTCTTCGCGACGATGGCGATGCTGACTTTAGTCGCGCTGGCGTGGTACAACCAACGCAGCACCGGAGCGATGCTATCTGATGCCGGTCGGTTAGCGGCCGTCGCACAAGACGAAGCGACCACTCGCTTGCGAAACATCGAAATCATCACAGCGCTCGGAATGCTCGGCCGTTTCCGCGATCGCTGGCTCGGACATCAACATCGTCTTCGAAATATTTCTACCGATCTCAGTAATCGTGCCGCGTTACTCGGTAGCGCCAGCCGTTATGCACGAATGCTGCTGCAATCTGGGATTCTCGGTGTGGGCGCTTGGCTGGTACTCGATGGCCAATTGACCGCCGGCGGCATGATCGCAGCGTCCATACTGCTCGGACGCGCATTATCTCCCTTCGAATTGCTGATCTCGAATTGGAGTTCGATCGCCAAAGCCAAGGAGTCCGCGATTCGACTCTCCACGTTGCTCGCACTGCGCGCGTCCGTACCGTCACACGTCGTGCTGCCTCGTCCGAATGGGCGTGTCTCGGTAGAGAGTCTGGTGGTCGGGCCTCCCGGCTTTCGAACACCGACGGTGCGAAATGTGTCCTTCGATGTCGAACCTGGCGCCTTGGTGGGCATCGTGGGGCCGAGCGGATCGGGCAAATCGACCTTGGGCCGTGCGTTACTCGGTATTTGGTCACCGCTTTCGGGAGTCGTCCGAATTGACGGCGCAGCAATTCATCAGCTCGAGCGCGAGGATATCGGACGATGGCTCGGATATCTGCCGCAAGATGTCGAACTATTCGACGGCACGGTCGCAGAGAACATCGCCCGATTCGGTGTTCTCGATTCGACAACAATAATCGACGCCGCTCGGCGTGCGGGCGTTCACGACATGATCTTGAGAATGCACAAAGGCTACGAGACCCCGATTGGCCCCGCCGGCACGGTGCTTTCGGGGGGACAGCGTCAAAGAATCGGTCTCGCTCGCGCCTTATTTGGCGATCCCGCGCTCATCGTTCTCGATGAACCCAACGCCAGCCTAGATGAAGCCGGTGACGAGGCGCTGCTTGCCGCACTCCGGAAAATGAAAACCGAGCAGCGCACTGTTTTCGTGATCTCGCATCGCGTCAACGTCCTTCGACTCGTGGATCAAATCATCGTCATGGACGCGGGAACGCTGAAGTTAGTGGGATCTCGCGATCATGTGTTGAAGGCTGCTCACGAAGCGCGCGTGCTGTCGAAGGCCGTCGGAAGTTGAACAGTCAAGGATGTCTCATGGAACAGGAAATCAAAAACGGGTGGTACATCGTTCTCGTCGGTTTCATCGGATTTCTGCTTTGGGCAGCTTTCACGCCTCTCGACCAAGGCATACCTGCGACGGGAGTGCTCGCGAGTGAATCGAGTCGTAAGCAGGTGGCCCATCATGCCGGCGGTATCATCGAACAGATTGCCGTCAAGGAAGGACAGTCGGTCAGAAAAGGGCAAGTGCTGTTGACGCTCGATGAGACCCAATCGACTTCTGCGCTCAAGGCGGCCGAGTCACAGTGGTGGACCGCATTGGCGACCGAGGCTCGACTGCTCGCTGAGGCCAACCAGCAGATCGCTCTACAGATACCAGATGCTCTAAAGGCGGACTTGAGCAACCCCGATTTGAACGCGATTCTCGACACCCAACGAGACGTGCTCCGCACTCGAAGATCGGCTGCAGCCGGTGAGATACGCCTCATCAGAGAATCACAGCGCGGACTCGAGACTCAACTCAACTCGCTTCAGACGCTGAAGTCGAGCAGAGAGCGCCAAGTGGCGCTCTTCAGTGATCAAATGGCCTCCGCGCGCGCGCTACACGCCCAGGGCTATGTATCGAAAAATCAGACACTCGAAATCGAACGCCAGCTCACCGAAGTGCAGAGTCGGCAAAGCGAAGACCTCGCCAATATCAATGGTATTCAAGCGCGGCTTTCCGAACTCAAGATGCGCGAGTCGCAGTTCTACGTGACCCAGCGGCGTGAAATTGAGGCCGAGCTTGCCGAAGTACGCCTAGAGCTCGGCGCCCTGGCCGAACGCGTGGCGATGCTACGTGACGTCAATCAGCGCCAAGTCATTCGGGCCCCGGTGTCGGGAACGGTCGTCGCCCTCGCGGTCACGACGATCGGGGGTGTGATCAAGCCTGGCGATCGAGTGCTCGACATCGTTCCAGACGGAGATGATCTAATCGTCGAGGCTCGCGTTGAGCCGAGGTATGTCGATCGGGTTCGGGTGGGTCTGCCTGCCGACCTACGCTTTGATGCGTATCTCTCGTCTCTCCGCCAGCCGATGGTGACCGGCGACGTCAAAGTCGTTTCGGCAGACGCGATGCACGACGAACGAACGGGGCTCGCCTTTTACAAAATCAGGGTGGGTATTCCGTCTTCGGAACGACAGCGTCTGAACGGGCTGAAGATGCAACCCGGCATGCCGTGCACGGTGATGATCAAGACGGGCGAGCGCTCATTACTCACCTACCTCGCTCAGCCAGTGCTAAGACGATTTTCGGGCGCGCTGGCTGAGAGCTGATCACTTTAAGAGGCTTTGACACTCGGGCCGACGTGCCTGCTTCTTAAAGAAAATCGACGATCGGCCCGCAGACACTTTAAAGGTAACGCTGGATCGAACTTGGACTCCTGATGCCGATCATGGGGGGTTCAAGCCGATTTTCGATGGCATAGGCTCGGAACTTTTGTGCGAGAAGCGTGCGGAGATTCCAATTGATGCCGCGCTAAAGAACGGCTGGCGAATCTCGATCATCAGACTCGCTGACCATCCCTTATCCCCTGCAACCGAGGATTTCCTCGACTGCCCCAGAATCGCCGCAAAGCGGTGACACCCCTAACGCGATACGATAGTCGCCAGTGACAGTGTCTTAAACGGTTTCCGGGAATCCCCATGCGAACACTCAGAATTTCTTTGATGGCGGCAGGCGTTCTGCTGGCTCTCGGTGCTCTCTGGTTCATTAACCTCGACAAGGAAACTCGAAACCTGTTGGCGGCCCTGCCCACCAACTCTGATGTATTAAGTTGGCCGCAAGATCAACGTCACGCCGCGTTCCGCGCAATGGACCGCCTACCTCTGCTGGCAAAAGCCTCGGTCGTCACCGCCTCACCCAACCCGGTCTCTCTTCCACCGGGCACGCCACTCGAGATTCCGGGTATCGAAGACTACATGGCGAGTCAGCACACGGCCGGCTTGGTGATCCTCCAAGACGGAAAAATTCGATTCGAACGCTACGGCGAAGAGTTCGATGTCGACGGTCGTTGGACCAGCTTCTCAGTCGCAAAATCGTTTACCTCTACCTTGGTCGGAGCCGCCATTCAGGACGGCTACATCGAAAGTCTCGAAGACAAGGTGAGTCGATATATTCCGGATCTGCGCGGGTCCGCATATGACGATGTCACCATTCGTCAGCTGCTCACCATGAGCTCGGGCGTAAAGTGGGACGAAGATTATGAAAACCCTGATGCGGACGTCGCCAAATTCAACAAGGCCAAGCCCGACGACAATATGGACGCCACCGTCAGCTATATGCGCAAGCTTCCTCGCGCTCATCCACCCGGGACGGTCTGGCACTACAACACCGGCGAGACCAATTTAATCGGCGTACTGGTGTCCTCCGCAACCCAAAAGCCCTTGGCGCAGTATCTACAAGAACGAATTTGGCATCCGGCCGGAATGGCGGCGACGGCGACGTGGCTGCAGAGCAAAACGGGACACGAAATCGCCGGATGTTGTCTGCAAGCGGCTACCCGAGACTTTGCCCGATTCGGGCTGTTCGTTCTGGCGAACGGCAATGTTGGCGGACGACAGATCGTCCCCACGAACTGGTTCGCCGAAGCCGTTCATAAACAAATGGATATCGGCGTCTCGGGCAAAGGCTATGGCTTTCAGTGGTGGACCTACGACGACGGCGCCGTCGCAGCGCAAGGCATCTTCGGTCAAGGAATTTTCATCGATCCGCAACGTCGTTTGGTGATCGCGAGTAACTCCAATTGGACGAGGGCGACGCTTGGCCCTGAGCCTAAGGCTCGAGAGGAGTTCTATCGAAAAGTTCGTGCGCTAATCGACGCCGAGCCGTAACGGTCAATTTTCTCGCTGAGCCGGCTTCATCTGCGTGACGATCAGTCGACCCTGATCGCGGACCACCGTAAAAAGTATGGCTTCACCGATCTTGAGGGTCTCGAGCATCGAGACGTCACGAACACCGAAGACCATAGTCATCGGCGACATATTCACGCTCTTGATCTCTCCGTGACGCAAGGTGACTCGTAAGTTCTCGAGATCGATTTTCCGAACCTCTGCCGCGACCCATTCGGGTTCGTCAGCCGATAGCGGAGACGAAATCCCGATCAGTAGCGCGAGAAAAAACACCCGGATAAAAAAGGGGGTACGAGCACGAGCGATAAACTGAGTCACATCGTTTATTCCTTCGGCAAATTACAAAGATATCAATGATCGGAGTGTGATCTGATGGGCTTGGGCGGCGTGCCTTGATACTCGTACGCTACCGACCCCGGCGGGTGCTTGAACCAACCCGGATCCGAATAATCGTCGCGCTTCTGTCCGCGTCGCACCTTAACGACGCTAAACATGCCTCCCATCCCGAGCGCGCCAAAAGGTCCGAAGCCCGTCATCATCGGAATAGTATTGTCGGGCAGAGGCATCTCCATTTCGCTCATTTCTTTCATGCCACGCTCACCCATGACCATGTAGTCCGGAATGAGCTTGTTGATCTTGCCTGCTAGCGTCGACTGATCGACTCCGATCATCGTCGGTACATCGTGTCCCATGGCATTCATGGTGTGGTGACTCTTATGGCAATGAAATGCCCAGTCGCCCTCTTCGTCCGCCAAAAACTCGATTTGCCGCATTTGCCCGACGGCGATATCTTGCGTGACCTCATAGGTTCTAGTCCCGATCGGCGTCGGACCACCATCGCTACCGGTGACTAAGAACTCATGGCCGTGCAAGTGAATCGGATGATTGGTCATCGTCAGATTCCCGATACGGATGCGCACCTTGTCCATATGCCTCACGACCAAAGGGTCGATGGCCGGGAACACACGGCTGTTCCATGCCCAGACATTGAAATCGAGCATGGTCATGATCTTCGGCGTGAAGCTGCCCGGATCAATATCGAACGCATTCAAGAGGACGCAAAAATCGCGATCGACTTCGCTAATGAGCGGATGCTTCTCGCGCGGGTGCGTCACCCAGAACCCCATCATCCCCATGGCCAGCTGAACCATTTCGTCGGTATGCGGGTGATACATAAAGGTTCCCGGACGCCGAGCCATGAACTCGTAGACGAATGTTTTTCCGGGTGGAATGCCGGGCTGGGTTAACCCCGTCACGCCATCCATTCCAGACGGCAATCTTTGCCCATGCCAATGGACGCTCGTCATTTCAGGAAGATTGTTAGTCACGAAAATACGAACTTTGTCGCCCTCAACCACCTCGATGGTGGGCCCAGGGCTCTGTCCGTTGTAACCCCACAGGTTACCCTTGAAGCCCGGTGCGAACTCACGAACGACGGGCTCAGCGACCAAATGAAATTCTTTGACACCTCGATTCATTCGGAACGGCAAAGTCCATCCGTTCAACGTGACGACAGGCCGATAAGGACGTCCCGCACTCGGCTGTAACGGAGGTCGGGTCGCGGCCGAAGTCTCGATAACTGGCTCAGGCAAACGCGCCAATGCGGCGCGCGCGACGCTGGTCGCGGCTAAGGCGCCGCCGGCGATACCTGCGAAAGCGAAAAAATCTCGTCTGGATCTCATATTCAGTGTTCCCCGCTACGGGTGGAGTCTGCCGCGCTACGGGGCGACATCATTTCAACACTCTGGGGTTTGCCTACCAGTGAGGCCCGAAGGGCGGCATCTGCCAACCAGAACTGCTGTTGTGCAGAGATTGAAGACATCACCGCCGAGATTTGCTCTCGAGAATCAGCCAGAAGCTCGAATACGCCGATCAGCATTCCGTTATAACGAAGTAGATTTTCTTCGGAGATTGTCTTGCGTAACGGGACGATTTCGTCGCGGTGATGTATCGCAAGTTCATACGCGGCTTTATAGGCAGAGTAATGCTCTCGAAGATGCGATCCCGCAGCCCGGCGTACCGACTCGTAGCGATTAAGCGCCGCCTGGGTTTCAGCGTTCATAGACGCTCTCTCGAGATCTCCAGCATCAAATATGGGAAGTCGCAATTCGAGTTCGTAACCCGTTGCATCGGGGGTACCATCTCGGCGAGCGGCGATTTCGACGTCGAGCCAACTCGTGACTCCCGTCAAACCTTGCTGGGCGCGGGCGGCCTCGAGCTGATAACGCGCCCACTGCAAATCGACGCGGGCACTCTTCGCAAGCTGACTGACGTCCTCCGCGGTTAGCGCATGACTAGGGATCGATGGCAAGATTTTGGGTAAGACAAGTTTCTTCGCTGCTTCATCGTCTAGGCCGAGTTCTCGAATCAACTCCTCTCTTCGGGCGACCGCTTCTTGACGTGCGAGGGTCAATTGAGTGGTGGCATCGGCATAAAACGCCTGTTGTCTCGCCCGGGCGATGCGGTTGAAATTCCCCGCCGCTTCCATGCGCCGCGCCAGCTCTGCACTCGCCTCGGCACTTTCGAAAACCTGCGCTGCGTAGTCCGCGATCTGCTGTGTGGCAACCGCACGAACCCAGCTCTTACGGACTTGAGTGATTTTCTCGACCACCTTGCCCGACAGTTGCCACTCTCCGGCGAGACACCGCTGAGCGGCGATCCGCTGCTTTTTCGGCAGCATGAGGAGATCAATCGCGCTGATCGAGATCAGCCGACCGATCTCGAGTTCATCGCCGACCCGAATGCGCTCTAGGGAAAGCGCCGGATTCGGCATCCGGCCGATCTTCATGTCTTCTGCCGCTCGAGCCCAGTGTTCATTGAGCATGATTTGAAAGGCGGGGTTATTCATCAGCGACAGACGAACGGCCGACTCTTGAGTAAGCGGCTGCTCCAGAATTTCAAGAATTGCTGTCGTATCGGCGCGAGCACTTTTTAAAAGGCGCAGATTTCCGCCTGTGAACTCAGAGTACTCGCGATTGACGGTCGCGATCTGATCATTGATGTCGACCGCGGCGCAACCCGACAGGATAAGCACAGAAATAAAACCGACGAGCCTCCCCACCGACACGACCCATCGCGGTTTTTTTATAGATTCCGTCTTATTGTTGAGCGCGGAAGATCCCACGGGAGTCATCCCTTGAAATCTTTGGCAACGATATAGACCTCTCTCGATTCGGGACGAGAGGCTTTTGGCTTGCGAATCGAGACTTTCTGAAAACTCTTCCGAAGCTCTTTCACGTAATCGTCTGATCCTTGGCCTTGAAACATCTTCGCAATGAAGGCTGCTCCGGGCTTCAGGGCGAGCCGCACCGTATCGAGCGCGAGCTCGAGAAAATAGATCGAACGCGCTTGGTCGGCGGAGTCGATACCGCTTAAGTTCGGCGCGATGTCAGAGATGATCAAGTCGAACTTCTCACCTTTGAGCCAGTCCTGAATCTGCTTCACCACCTCATCACTCGTGAAGTCACCCTGGATGAAATCCACGCCTCTGATCGGGTCCATCGGAAGAATGTCGGTCGCCAGAACTCGACCTTTGGCGCCAACTGCTCGGGCGGCAACCTGAGACCACCCCCCCGGAGCCGAACCCAGATCCATCACCCATTGACCCGGGCGCAGGAGACGATCTTTCTCATTGAGTTCGATCAACTTATAGGCCGAGCGGGATCGATAGCCCTCTTTCTGGGCGAGTTTGACGTAGGGGTCGGTCACGTGTCGGCGCAACCAACTGCCGCTGCTCTTGGAACGGGCCATGATGGCGATAGACTATCGAAAATCATGACGTTCGACGATCTAAAGAAACTACGACTCCGAGAGCACCGCGATCAGACGGGCCTTTATTTCGCTGAGGGCGAGCACCTAGTCCTCGAATTGCTCCGGGCGCTGCCCGACACCCCCAAACTCCGTGCGACACAGGTGTTCGTCACACACGAGTACGAATCCGAAAAGCTACCCCAGCCGTGGCCTAGTCAGCTGCCCCTGCAGCGTTTGAGCGCGCGGCAAATGGCCGCACTGAGCGATACCCGCAGTCCGCAGGGCATCATCGCAGTGGTTCCCATGGTAGAGCCGATCTCGCCTCGCGCAGGCGAGCGGGTTTTCTATCTCCATGAAGTTCAAGACCCCGGGAACCTCGGGACCATCTTGCGCACGCTGGCATGGTTCGGGAATTTCAGATGCCTGCTGTCGCCGCAAAGCGCCGATTTGTACAACCCGAAGGTCGTTCGGGCCAGCATGGGCGCAATATTTCATGTGCCGATCGAGCGGGAAGTGACTCCCGAAACCTTACGAGCGCGCTACCCGCGGCTGGCCTTGCTCGACTTAAATGGCCAACCCATCAGCGCGACGACCTTCCGGACATTCGATGCGTACGTATTCGGCAACGAAGCGCGCGGCTTACCCGCTGAAGCCCTCGAACTTTTAAAGGGTGACACCTATTCGATTCATGGCGCACGCCAAATCGAATCACTCAATCTCGCTGCTGCCGTGAATATCTGCGCTTACGAACTGACGCGCCCTCAGTAAGCGCTCAGATCGTCAGAGGTCAAAACCCTTCGTCGGCGCGTAAAAATCGCCATTGCCCCACCGGTAAGGCGCCGAGTAATACTCGACCCGTCCGAATGCGCTTTAAACCGGTGACCTTAAGCCCCGCCGACTCGCACATACGACGAATTTGCCGCTTTCGTCCTTCGCGTAAACCAAAACGCAACTGGTCTTCGTTCTGCCAAGCGACTTGAGCAGGCTTCAGCTTGACTCCATCTAGCATCAACCCGTGCCGCAATGTGCGGAGCCCGTCCTCTGAAAGGACGCCCTGCACGCGCACGAGATATTCTTTTTCGACGTCGTTCCCACCGATCAGCTGCTTCGCAATCCGACCGTCTTGCGTATAAACCATGAGCCCCGTCGAATCGATGTCTAGCCGCCCTGCGGGAGCTAAACCGCGAAGCTGCTTCGGATCGAATGACCGACCGGAGTCGTCCCCCTTCCAGCGATTTTCAGGTCGAATCAGGACCGTCGCAGGTTCGTAACCGTCCTCAGCCTGACCCGACACATAGCCAATGGGTTTGTTGAGAATGATGGTCACGAGCTCGTTTTGCTGCTCGCGAGCACGACAATCGATATCGATTCGTGCGGTGCGACTGACCCGAGTGCCGAGCACGTCGACGATTTGGCCATCCACACGAACCCAGCCATTGACGATCCAGTCCTCGGCCTCACGACGCGAGCACAGTCCGAGCTCGCTTAGGCGTTTGGATAGGCGGGGTTGATCTTCGGGCTCAGTCGTCACGCCGCTATTGTGACAGAGCCAGAGTCAATAACGGTCTGTGTCGATCTCCGTCGCACTTATAACGCATTCAGCGGAATCTTCACGTAGGCCGTGCCGTTGGATTCTTTCGGCGGCATCTCACCGGCTCGGATGTTGATCTGCACAGCCGGAAGAATGAGCATGGGCATGTCGAGTGTGGCGTCTCGTTGGGTTCTCATCTGTACGAACTGCGCCTCGCTGATGCCATCATGTACATGAATATTGCGGGCCCGTTGCTCGGCGACCGTCGTCTCGAAAGTGACTGCGCGAGTTTTCGGTGGATAGTCGTGACACATGAAAAGACGCGTCTCTGGGGGCAAGCTCAGTAGTTTTCGCACAGACGAATAAAGAGTCTTCGCATCGCCGCCCGGAAAATCGCAGCGAGCGGTTCCGACGTCTGGCATGAAAATCGTATCGCCTGCAAATACCGCATCGCCGACCTGGTACGCGACACACGCCGGCGTATGACCCGGTACTGCGATTACGGTTGCAGAGAGTTCGCCGATACGGAATTGCTCACCGTCTTGGAGTAGCACGTCGAACTGCGAGCCGTCTGCTCGAAACTCTGTCTCAAAGTTGAAGATGTCTTTGAAGACTCTCTGTACGGCGGTGATGTGCTGACCGATGGCGATCTTGCCTCCGAGGCGCTTCTTCAAATAGGGCGCTGCAGTTAGGTGATCGGCATGTGCGTGGGTTTCGAGAATCCAATCGACGACGAGTCGGTGCGTGGTGACATAGTCGATGACCTGATCTGCAGAGGTCGTCCGTGTTCGCCCCGCCTTGGGGTCGTAATCGAGGACCGAATCGATGATGGCACAGCGTGTCCCCGGGCCTGCGTGAACGACATAGGTCACCGTTGCCGTCGCCGGGTCGAATAAGCCGTGCACTTCAGGCTTGAGCGGGGAAAGGTTCATATAGCGCTCCTACATTTAATAAGATAATAATATATTGACTCGTATATTGATTGTCAATTAAAGTCCCCCCATACAGACATCATCAAGAGCCCGGAGATCTTCATCACCATGGCCACCGATACACTCGACCTCGAAGAGATGCGATCCTCCGCGAGCAGCGCTTGCGATCTAATGAAAGTGCTGTCTAACCCCGATCGACTGCTCATTCTGTGCCAGTTGTCCCAACAGGAAATGTGCGTGAGCGAACTCGAAGACAGCCTCGGTATCGTCCAGCCCACCCTCTCCCAACAACTCACGGTCTTGCGCAATGCTGATCTCGTCACGACCCGTCGAGACGGAAAAAATATTTTTTACGAGTTGACTAGCGTTCCCGCACTGGCGGTCATGAATACGCTCTACCAACATTTCTGCGCCACCAAATCAAAGAGGCGAGCCCGATGATCATCGACTGGACCCACTTCACTCCCTGGACGGCGCTGATCGGCGGTGTCGTGCTGGGCATCGCCTCGGCGGCGTTCATTTTGCTGAACGGGCGCGTTCTGGGAATCAGCGGAATTCTCGGCGGGCTCTTGGCGCCTCGACGTGGCGATATCAACTGGCGCGTGTTCTTCTTAGCCGGGCTGATTCTCGCGCCCGTGACTCTTTCCTGGCTTATCCCAGGTGTCGTCGCTGCGCCAAGAATCGAGGCGAGCAATCTCGCCATTGTGGCGGCGGGGCTGCTCGTCGGCTTGGGAACACGCTACGGATCAGGATGCACGAGTGGTCACGGCGTTTGCGGGTTGTCGCGACTGTCGCCGCGCTCGTTAGTCGCCACGATGGCGTTCATGGCATCGGGCTTCGTCACCGTCTACGTCATTCGTCATTTGATTTGAGAGAGGGATCCACCATGACCCGAGTTTCCGAATTTTTCATCGGCCTACTTTTTGGTTGGGGGTTACTCATTTCAGGCATGACCGACCCTGGCAAAGTGCTGGGCTTTCTCGATCTGGCAGGCGCATGGGACCCTTCCCTCGCCTTCGTGATGGGCGGGGCGATCCTCATCGGCGTCGCAGGGTTCGCCGTGGCCAAGAAGCGCACCACCAGTTTCCTGGGCTCTGCCATGCACTTACCCACGTCTCGCGACATCGACCGCCGATTAATCATCGGCTCGCTGATGTTCGGAGCCGGCTGGGGGTTGGCCGGCTTTTGTCCGGGCCCTGGGTTAGTCACGATGGGCTCGGGTGAGCCCAAGGCGGTACTGTTCGTAGCCGCGATGATTGGCGGAATGGCTCTGTTCGAGGTGCTCGATCGGCGAGAGAGATCCCTCTCGATACAGCCGGGTCGAGGTCAAAAATAAAAAAGGTCGCTTCCCTTTCGAGCCGCGACCTCGAAGCTACCGTTTTTAGGTAGTTTCCTCGGGACTTATCGGGATCCGCCGAAGCGATAGGCAAAGCGAACTCCGACAATCCGCGGATCCGGCATGCCCACACCCACCGTATTGGCGGGTGAGAAATTGCTCGGGTCAGCGAGTGCCTGAGCCACATCGCCCGGATTCGCACTTCCGCTCTGAACCGTGTCGTCATCCGTGATGTTATTCACGAACAACTGCACATCCCACTTATCCGACGTGAGACCAACGCGAAGATTGCCGATCATGTAGCTATCGAACTCTACGAGGTTGTAGAAATCGAGGAAGCGCTTCGATTGATATTGAGCATCGCCCTCGATGAAGAAGCGAACCCCCGTAGCGCCAAACATGTCAGCAACCGGCTGAGACCAGCGAGCGAGACCCACGACCGAGTGCTTCGGCGCTCTTTCGAGCTGACGACCCTTCAAGTTGTGAAAGCAAAGCTTCGCATTAGCCGCAGTATCAAACTTGCGAGCACAACCGCCGACACGGACTGCGTCCGTCGCCGAAGCGGAGGTGAACGGGAAGTCAATAAACTCAGTGTCGAGGAACGAGTAGTTGACACCGATAAGCAGATTGTCGGTCGCAGCCCACTGAGCGTCGAGCTCGAGACCGCGCACTTCGGCCTGACCCGCGTTCAATAACCGTCCAACCAAAATACCGGACGGCGTTACGAGCTGAGCGCCCACCTGTTTGTCATCGTACTTGACGAAGAAAACAGCCGGATTGAATCGAAGACGACCATCCGCAGACTGCAACTTCGCTCCGAGCTCGTACTCCTGAATCTTTTCGTCTTTGAACGAAAACTCATCGTACGCGCCGTCGTAGTCGGCGTCCTGCCAAGAGCCCGCCGTCACGGTCGATACGCCACCCGGCTTCACACCCTCGGCATACGTCAGGTAAATGAGCGTGTCGTCAGCCGGTCGGAATTCGACCGTAGCGCGGGGCGTGAAGAAGTCATGCTTTGTTTTGAGCGACACCTGAACACCAGGAGCCTGCTTCACTCCCGTACCCGGCGCCGAAGGCGCATAGGGATTAAAGAACGGGTACAGGTAGTTCACCGACGGGAAGCCAATCTGGAACCCGGGGAAGCTCGGGTCTTGGCATTTGATGATCTGACCCGGCGGGCCGAAAATGAACGGAGTATCAAGCGACGGAGAGCAGTTGACGCCAATTACGGTTTCCGTCTCTTCGCTATATCGCCCTTCGACACTCAAACGCCACCGCTCGCTCAGGTCGAACTCGAGCATTCCGAACATAGACTGATGATCGATCTCGCGCGCATTAAGCCGCGGAATCGCTGTCATCAAGCCGAGCACTTCGTTCGCTGTCTTGGTGCCGCAGCTTGCAGGAATAGGCGGCTGTCCAGGAAAGAACGTATTCGACGGAATCGGCGTCAGACAGAAGATATTGATAGAGCGAGTGACTTGATCTGCTTGCTCATGCCAATACAGCCCACCCACCATGAAGTTGAATGCGCCGTCGAAATCGGAACGGAATCGAACTTCTTGGCTGAGCTGCTCGGTGTCATTCGCGTTATCGAATCGCGCCGCTCGTAAGGAGAGATCAACCCCGTTCGTCACACCGGAATCGAAGTCTCCATCTTCAACAAAGCTGAAGTTGGCATCGGTATAGCCCGTCAACGATGTCACCGTACCGAAGTCGAGATCCCAACTAAGAACCGCGGAAAGCCTCAAAATCTCTCGAGTACTACCTTCGTAGTCCGTGCCGGTACTCGGATTACGATCCAATCTAACCGCGAGCTTATCGGCTGACGGGACTAATCCCGCCGAAGAGTAGACGTGATTACTTCCATAAAATGTGCCCGGGTAAGCAGGATTTCCAGAACCCGGTGGTAACGTGAACCCCGGCGGTAATACGGTCGTACCCGAATAAACACGAGCACTACCCGACGGGCACGAACCACGAACCGCTGCGACGGCAGTGCCGGTGCCAACTTGTAGACAGGTCGATCCGTCTGTTGGTCTTACGGATACCAGCGTGACCGGCATCTGCGCCGTAGGAGACTGACCAAATCGATCATCCGTATATTCGGCGCGAAGTTTGGCGCTGAATTTTTCCGTACGCTCCCACTTACCCGTGAGCGCGAGCCCCCAGCCGTCGCCGTCGCCCACTTTATTTCCAGTGACCTGGTTTTTATACACACCATCCTGATTCCAGACCACGGTATTGAGTCGAATACCGAACGTATCGCTGAGCGGCCCAGACCAAGACGCCGTCAGATCATAACGACCGTAGTCGGCAAACGATCCACGTATATCGCCCTCGGATTCCTTCGATGGATCTTTCGTCACGTATTGCACAGCGCCTGCGAAAGCACTGCGTCCGTATAGAGCGGACTGCGGTCCCTTCACGATTTCGATCGCCTGCAGGTCGAGAAGCTTGTTGGTCGCCAGAAGCGAACCGCCGCCAAACTGAATACTTTCGCTCGAAGTGTCGATGCCATCGACCAGTACCGCCACATTCACTCGACCACGCGTGGGCGATAGACCACGAATCGAAATTTTGTTGTCGGTAGCCGAGTAGCCCTTGTCGTAAATCAAGGAGGCGTCGAGTCGCGCAATGTCACTGACATCAGAAATCCCGAGCTTTTCGATCTCTGCGGAGCTGATCGCAGAGATCGACATCGAGACATCTTGAAGATTCTCCTCTCTCTTTCGAGCGGTTACGACAACTTCTTCTAAGGCAACGACTTCGTTTGCAGCGGCAGGAACGGAGACCCCTACTGAGACACCGCCAATCGCCAGCGCAGAAAACGCGCGTACGACTCCCCTACCCCAAAAAGGGCGAATGAAATTGCTCATGACGTATGACCCCCAAGTTGAGCTTCTATTTTTTAGCGGACAGTTTTTACACTTCGCGCCTTATATCTATGACCCCGGGGTCGAGACTGCTCCGCAAGGGAATAGACCGTCAATACATACTAAAAAGAAGACGCCCTGCTTATCCGCTAGATGAGCAGCTCTTTTCGTGGTCTCGGCGCAACGACCTGTTATTGGGGCGGTGCCGATTGGCTAGGCAGCGGGCGCCGAGCGATCACGACGATCCCCGCAACAAACAAGAGTAACGAAATTGTATTGAATACCGGGTATTCAAGCGGATAGAGCCACACTTCGCGATACGCGCCAAAATGCGCAGGCATTTCCGCAGCACCCCAAACGACGATTCCCGCTCCGACGCCATAACGTAACGCCGATGCTGCGCGAACCTGCTGAGTCGTCTTATAGACCAAATAAATCGACCACGCGGTCCAAAGTGTATACACCGCCATGATGATTTGAATTCCCGAGCCCTGAGTTCCGAAATAAATCATATAAAGCCAAAACAGATAACAGAACCAGGTCACGAAGATCACCTCCATAGCGGTGATCCGAGCGAAACTGCGCTGATTGTTCGGCGTGGGCATCCCCGGTGAAAAACGTAAGTTGCGATGAAAAAATCGCATGAAATTGCATTTGGTTTGTAGATTGAAAACGCCGTAGAGGAGTAACAACCCCATCATGATGCTGGCAGTCGCTTGAAGCATATTCGCCTGAGGAGCTGCGGCGTAGCCATCAACCTCGACTTGAAACGGAGGCACGCTGTAGAGAACCGAGAAGAACTTAAACGCGTACTCAAACCACCCGATCCAAATAAACCATCCGCCAAGCATCCCCATCCAGGAGGATTTCAACTCATCTTGCTTAAGACCTTTCCAGACGATCAGCAATCCGATGACGCCGACAACGAGCGCGACGGGATACACCGCCTCACCAAAACCCACTTCCATCAGCTTGTATACGGTGTGCCCGAGTGGCTGGGTCAAAAATCCGACCATCAGCCCCAACAGCCCGATAACAGGCTTTCGGTAAAGTGATGCGCTCATCTTCGATTCCCCCCGATAGTCACATCAGAGTCGGAATCATGCCTCGCGAAACGCCCTAGTCTCTTTTGATCTGCCGCAAAAACCGACTATCGGACAGCACCTGCGCCCGAGGGATCTAATTGAGGCCCAATCAGCCGCGGTTATCCGAACTGGCTCAATACTCCGGCGATCGTCGCGGTCATAAACGTCGCCAAAGAACCGCCGAGCACCGCTCTCATTCCGAAGCGCGCAATGTCGCTGCGTCGCTCAGGCGCAAGCCCTCCGATACCGCCGATCTGAATGGCGATCGAAGCGAAGTTCGCAAAGCCGCAGAGTGCATACGTCGCGATCAAGGTTCCCTGCGCTGACAACGCGACGCCTTCGACGCGACCGTTGATGATATCGGCGAGACCGATATAGGCCACGAATTCGTTCAACACGAGTTTTTGACCGATCAACGAACCCACCACCGTGGCGTCCTCCCACGGCACACCGATCACCCAAGCGATCGGCGAGAGGACGTAGCCGAGGATCACCTGCAACGACAATACGATCGGCCGACCTGACGCTTCGCTCAGCAAGCCATCGATCGTGACACCCGAGTCGCCCCAGCCGACGCTGCCCAACCACTGGAGCGGTGAGTTGATGAGCGCGATCAACGCGACGAAGGCAAGCAGCATCGCACCGACATTGAGAGCGAGTTTCAATCCATCGCCTGCTCCCGCTGCAGCAGCGTCGATCACACCCGTCGTGGAACGCTCGACCTCCATACGCACTTGTCCGCGCGTGAGCGGGTCGCCGGTCTCGGGAGCGAGCAATTTCGCGATCACGATCGTGGCCGGTGCGGCCATGACGCTCGCCGTCAATAAATGCTTCGCGTAGTACGCCTGCTGAGCCGGATCGGTGCCACCCAGCATGGCCACGTACGCCGCGAGGACGCCACCGGCGATGTGAGCCATGCCACCCACCATCACCGTCAGGAGTTCAGACTGGGTCATTCGTGCGATGTACGGGCGCACCGTCAGCGGAGCTTCGGTTTGACCGATGAAGATCGAGGCACAAACGCAGGTCGTTTCGGCACCCGACACCCGCATGACCCGAGTAATTCCCCAGGCAAGGCCTTTGACGATCGCCTGCATCACGCCGAGGTGATACAGAACGCCCATCAAGGCCGCAAAGAAAATGATGGTGGGCAACACCTGGACCGCGAAGATCACCCCGAATTTTTCGGAGCGCGCGAGGTCGCCGAAAATGAAAGCAGACCCTTCGCGGGTAAAATCGAGCAACCGGACGAACACGCCGCCCAAGGTATCGAAGACATCGCGCCCGCCGGGTACGAGCAGTACGAGCATCGCGAACAGAATCTGCAAGGTGACGCCGGTCAATACCAGTCGCCAATCAACGGCTTGCCGATTGGTCGAAAAGAGCCAGGCGATGCCGAGCAGTATCGCGAGTCCGAAGAGGCCAAATCCGATGGTGCTAATCATTCGCTCCCCCTATCGCACGATCGTAGGGGGTCGGACGAGACTTTACAAATCCGGCGAGCCAATCGCCCGAACACCCCCTAATGCGCAAACGCTATTTCAACAGCACGCGCAACGCAGCCTTCTGGGTCTCGGTCAGCTGAAGTTTATCGAGCTCGACGATCGCCGCGTCGACCGGCAAGGAGTGCAAACGCTGTTGAATCATGCCGAGTTCGGCCGAGGCAGAGTTCAGCACCGCGGCGACGGATCCGGTCAAACCCTGACGAGCAAGCGCGCGCATCTTCAGGGTTTCGAATTGCTCCATGGTGAGGTGCAAGCGCACTCGCTCTTCCTCGAGGGCCCGCTCCTCTTCGGCGGTTATGATGCCGTCCGCAAGAGCGTCTTCGACCTTCTGAATCATCTCTTCGCGCTGTCGGTGCAACTGGTCCGAAAACGCGGAACCGAGAATGCCCGCTGGCAACGCGACGATGCCGATTCCGAGTA
Organism: Steroidobacteraceae bacterium; assembly: GCA_017853175.1. GTDB lineage: Bacteria > Pseudomonadota > Gammaproteobacteria > Steroidobacterales > Steroidobacteraceae > UBA964. Next base: position 119,832 of record JAFMKA010000001.1, read on the forward strand.
GAGCGAGCAACATCGTAAACGCCTGACCAATTGGGGTAACCGGTGAAATATCACCATAGCCCACGCTCGCCAAGGTGATCACCGCCCAATACATCGCGCGAGGCATGGTGTCGAACTTCTCCGGCTGAACGGGATGCTCGAACTCGTAGACGATTGCTCCCGCCAAAATCGTAATCAGAAAGGTCACGAACATCGCTGCGAAAAATGCTCGCTGCTCACGCTGCATGACGTCGCTGAAGGTTTTCATCGCGGTGTTATACCGAGTGAGTTTCAATACGCGCAGCACGCGGAGAATACGCACGAAGCGCAGGTCGAGGCCGCCTCCAGTGATCAAGCTGACATACCAGGGTGCGATGGCGATGAAATCGACCAGAGACGTGGGCTTCGTGAACCATCCCGCTCGTGACGACATCGCCGGCTGTTCGGGGTTTGCTTCCGGCGCGGAGTACAACCTGAGGAGGAACTCGATGGTGAAAACCGCGACCGAGATGTCATCGAATAGTCGAAATTGATAAGCAAGCGGAATATGAATGCTCGGTACGGTTTCGAGTATCACCGAAAATACACTCAGCACGATGAAGATGACGAGAATCAGGTCGAGTTGTTGATGAAGACGACCTGACGTCGGAGTGGTATTCAGTAACGAGTAAACTTTCTGTCGAAAAGTTCGATCTCTATTTTCACGCAGAAACTGCTGCAGAGCCGGAATGAAGTCGCGCAGCAATTTCAGCAGACGCAACAACCGAAGCGCTCGTAACGCGCGCAGATCAAGGTCGATGACCCCAAGCAGATGCAGCCAGTAAGGCCCGATCACCAAAAGGTCGATCAGCGCAAAAGGCGTCATCGCCTGTCGCAAAGCCGGGGTTCGCTTGCCACGGAATGCCGGGTCGCCCCCCCGCCGCGAATAGCCTCAGTACATACTCAAGCGTGAAGATATAAATCGAAATCCGATCGAACGTGCCGAATAGAGCCTCGTTGCCCGTGTAGATCGGAAAATGCTCCATCGCGAGCGCGACGAGATTTGCGATGATGAGCCACGTGATGAATGAATCGATTCGTCTTGCCGTCACCGAACCGTTTTCAAGGTCAAATAGCTTGCGGAACGTGGAATCACGCAAAGAACCGAGCATGCTCATATGAGTCCCCTCACCGAATTATTTTTTCGGTTTTTTATTGTTTAGTTTGTGAGAGCGCCTAAGAAATCGGGTGTCGAGGCGCGGCGAGATCTCAAGCCTTGCGATCGACCAGAATGCCTGTCAGGCGTTCGATATTTCGGGAGATCTGCAAAGCGACCTCAGGAGGAATCTGACGGACGGTCTCGCCAGAATTTCGATCTTTGACTTGCACGATCACGGTATTGGTCGATTGATCGATCGCTACGTTGACCGACGCGCCACGATCAGAAAGACGCTCATTGGCCGCATTGATGGCTTCGCGAAAATCTTCGCGAAGAGATTCGAGAGTGGCGATCGAAGATTGTTCGGCGTCGACGCGCGGCTCGTTCTCTGAGCGCTGATTGGTCGGGACTGCAGCGGACGTCTTCTCCACCGCACTGGCCCGACCGACATCGGGCGAAAATCCGGACACGGCTCGCGCGCTTTCCATGCCGGGAAAATAGCTCCAAGACGTCTGCTGTGTCCACTCCGCGATTGACGCAATCTTGTTGCCTCATCGCATCGGCGATCATTCTCCGGGTTCGTTATTCCGACGGCGCCAGAAGTACCCGAGCAGAACCGCACTAATTACTGTTGCTCCTGCTGCGATCATGGCATCCGACAGGCCATTGATCTGCGCGTAATACGCGAAGACGGCACAGCAGAGGACAATTCCGAGAGACAGGGCAGCTTGGCCAGCGTGGCGTCTCATATTTATATGGGAGATTGATCTAACGGTGACGCTTGAGTCAGGGGCGCATTTCGCGCCAGGCATTACGCTCCTCGAGACCGGCGCAATAGCGCGCGCCCTCAAGGAGGATCTCCGCAGACCCGTAGGGTTTATCCCGAAGCAGTTGCTGTAGATCGGATTCCACCTTTTCGTTCACGCGCATCTTGTCCCCTCCCGGGGTCAAATCACCGATGACCCGATCCTCGATCATGCGACGAGCCGGACTAAGCGTTGCAGCCACCCCGTCGCGTTGGGCTCCGACGCCCGAGTAGCGGTCCTGCGCCAAAATGATGATCTTGTAGCACTGAATCAGCGCCTCGATTTTTCGGTCACTCATTGAGAGCCCCGCAGGTGGTTGGTCAGGCCAACGCCGCTCGGCCGTTGATCGATCGGAATTCGACCCGCAGGCTGAAAGCAACACCACGCCGACGAACATCATGAGTCGAAGCATGCTCGTCACTCGCTCAACGCCACTTGTGCACCACCCGCCTGCGGAATGGCGACATACGTAATGTTGGCGTTGACGCTCTGCCCACCATCGAACGCCACGTCGAATTTGACCTCTGCGCGACAGCGGTGCGTGGCGATCATGTCATCTTTAAAGAGCGTCTGTACCTTACCCGCTTTCGCCGTGATGTTGGTTTCTGCCCAAGACTTGCACGCGGTGACGCATCCGGCCGTACTGCCACTTGCATCGGTAGGGCACTGCGCGGCCACCGCCGGGATTTTTCCGTAAAGACGAGCGGCGCATTGCGAAGACAGATCGGTCACCACTCCGCGCTTAGCGAGCGTGAGCATCTTGTCGATCACCTCGGCGTCCTCGCAGGAGACTTCTCGGCTACATCCTGTAATTAGCAAAAACATGATGAGACAAAAACCTGTGCAGGCTGCCCGCCAGGACTGTCGCGACAAGGTGTCGCCCACTCGAGCGATAGTCATATCACTGCTCCTGCCTCTATCCAATGAAATCGATGCGGGGTGATGTACCACGGAAAATAGTGCCGAAGCACCCCGACCGGCAACACGTCGCCCGTTCCGTGGTCCGTCCACTCGCCGCTGAAACCGAGCCGCTGCAGCATACCCCCGTCCATCGGCTCGTGACTCGTGAACGACGATATGTCGACACGCTCGTCTTTGGACACTCGAGCCGAATAGCGATCATGAAAACTCGCCCAGGCTCGATCGGCCAGCCACATCGGCAGCTGGGCCAGACGAGCTTCGTAGTCGTCACGCTCCAAGCCCAACTGACCGAGAACGTTACAGAAGAGAACTACCGCCTCGCGGTCGTCGTGCAGTAGTTGCGGCAGGCAGCTGACGAAGTCGGCGTGACGCCACTCGAATTTGATCCCTCGACGCTCGAGCTCACGCCCGTGACGCAATGCGAAAAAAAATGGCGCGGAGGTATCGAGATCGATCAAGGTCAGTCGACTGAAGAGGTGTAGAAACGGGCCGGGTAGGAACCAACCCGCACTCGGCCCGACGATGATCAGATGCGAAGCGCGGGGGTGCCACCCCTGCAAAAATGCTGCGATGGCGGACCGAAAGGGGTCATGCAGTCGGCGGTGCTTAAGCGCGCGAAAGTGCCATTGGAGTCCTCCGCTTCGGCGTAGCGAACTCGGCGCGGCGCGATGGGCATCGTATTCGTGACCTGACGTCATCGGGCCTCAAGATATCTGGCGATTGGAGTAGGAATCAACCATGAACAAGATCGTTCCCCGAGCCTTTACGGCAGCCCTGCTGGTCATGACCGGCGCCCTGTCGACGACTCATGCCGAGGCTCGCTCGACGTCGTCTCCTGCAACCAACGCGGGCGGCGCCTGCGTGGTGGCAACCGATGACAACATCGCCGATCTCTTTCGGAAGTGGAACCTCGCCCTCTCGACCCTCGACTCGGCACGCGTCGCCTCGCTTTACTGGCCGAATGCCGTGTTGCTGCCCACCGTCTCTAACGTACCGAGAACCGACACGGCCTCGATCACGGATTACTTCGATCACTTTCTGAAGAAGTTTCCACGCGGCACCATCGTCAAGCGCATCACCCATCATGGCTGCAACGTCTCGGTCGATGCCGGCCTGTATGATTTTTCGGTGATGGATGCGGCAGGTAACGCCTCATCGGTATCGGCGCGTTACACCTTTGTGTACACCTATAAAAATAGGGAGTGGAAGATTCAGCATCATCACTCCTCAGCGATGCCCGAACCGGTCGGTGCCGCCACGTCAACGTCCGATCATCACGATGCCGCGTCACACGAAGCCGCTCACGAAGAGGGTGCTCACGAGACCCATTCAACGGCTGAAAAAAAAAGCGCCCCCGCCGCCGCTGAGTCGGTTGGCAAACGCTCCGGCGAGCAACTTCGTATTCAGCTTCAATCGGCAACGCGCACACCGTCGTCCTATCTGAATGCAGAGCAGCGACGCAAAGTCGGACGAGAAACCGTAGGACTCAAGGTCTGCGCCACCTCGCGTGACGGTGAGCGCTCTTTTGAAGTGTCGGACGCCGCGCCGCACGATGAGGCCAACGAGGCCGCTGTTGCTTGGGCCAAAGCTTCGCGATGGTCTGTCTCAGGAAACCCGTCGGCAGAAAAACCGGCTTGTGCTCAAGTGGTCGTCCGATTCACGGACATGGGGATTTAAACCCCCCTTGCGTTAATCGAGCGAGTCGAATTCTCGAGGCAGTCGATAGGTCTTTTTGAAGTCGACTAAAATCTTCTTCGCTTTCTGGCGTTCTTCAGTGGTGAGCAAGCGCTCGACCATCGCGGCGTTTTTTTCTACGGTCGAAACGAAATCTTTCTCCCAACCTCCGGCCGTTGCGCTCGAGATCGACATCCACACATAGGCCTTGAAAGGGTTGGGCTCTACCCCTTTCCCGTAGGCGTAACGCAGACCGATTTCTGCTCGCGCTCGCGGGTTGCCGCGCTGCGCCGCGGTCAGATACCAGCGACTGGCGAGTCGCTCGTTTTTCTTGACGCACAAACCTCGTGCGTACAACTCGGCGAGACCGAAAGGTGACGTGGAGTCACCCGACTTCTCGCTTTTCATCCAGGCATCACGAGCTTCGCAGTATTGACCTGAGCGAAATAAATCAAAGCCGCGAATGAATTGCGCCTCGGCGACTGCAGGCAACGTCACGAACGCCAACGCGATCAGAGCGGCCGCAAAACGCCGATAGTCGTTCGTCATTTGGCAGGTCTCGTACCGTCACGGTAAAGGACGGTGATACTGATTCGACGGTTGCGAGGGTCTGCCGGATTTTCCGGATTCACGGGCTGCGAATCGGCGACGCCTTCGATCCGAGAGAATCGAGAGTTGTCGACACCGATCGAGTTGAGGTACTGACGAGTCGAGTCGGCGCGATTCGCCGACAGACTCCAGTTGTTGTTACCGGCGGAGTTCTTGAACTGCAGGCTGTCGGTGTGTCCACGCACGGCAATCTCGTTGGGGATGCCCTTCAGACTCTCACCTACTTTCTCGATGAGTGCAACCGCCTCACCCGAAAGCTGGTTGGTTCCCGAACCGAACATCGAAAACCCGGCGTCATCCAGAATCTCGATGCGTAACCCTTCCTTCTCACGAACGAACTTCACGACCGAAAGCAAATCAGACGTTTTTTGATCTGCGCCGATTTGCTTCTCGAGCGTGTCCTGCAGGTTCTCGAAATTCTTTTCATCTTGCTCGGCAGCAATCTTGCGCTTCTCTTCCTCGCTAAGACCTTGCGGCAACGCTTGATCTTCCGAGGTGACTTCCTCCTCTTCTGTTCCGGGCGCCGTCAGTTGCTGGATGCCCGTCTGGGTCAGCGTAAGCGGAAGGGCTTTTGGATCGATCAACGACATACCACCAAAAAACCCAGTGGAACCACCCGACATATCGACGCGGGGTGCATTGGTGGGCTGAAAGTACTCGGCAATGCTCTTACGCTGATCGGCGTTGGTAGCGCCGAGCAACCACATGAGCAGGAAGAAGGCCATCATCGCCGTCATCATGTCGGCGAGCGCGATTTTCCAGGCGCCGCCGTGGCCACCTGCATGCCCCTCATCAATGATTTTTTTGATGATGATGGGCTGAAGAGGCGCGCCCCCTTCAGGCGCTGCCGGCGGCGCTTGGGCCCCGGCGTCTGCCGGCGCTGCAGTATCGGCCGGAGCAACAGCCGAGTCTCCGACTTGAGTCGGATCGTCGGGAGCCGCCGCGTCCGGCGCGACCGCCGCAGGAGCGTTACTTGCCTCGGAGGCCATCGAAGACTTCCGCGAAAGTGGGTGCTGAGTGATGGTCGATCGCAGCGCGAGCCGACTCGATGATCAAGGGAACCGGATCACCACGGATATGACCGATCAGCGTGAACTTCGCCACGGCGTAGATCTGGCCTTCTTCATCGATGATCTGCGCGAGGCGAGCGGCCAAAGGACCCACGATACCGTAGGCCATGAACACGCCGAGGAAGGTTCCGACGAGCGCACTACCAATGAGTGCACCAAGAACTGACGGCGGCTGATCGATCGCCGCCATGGTCTTCACGACGCCCAGCACGCAGGCCACGATACCGAGCGCCGGCAGCGCGCCTTCGAGGTTCGCAAGCGCCTGCGCGGGTTTGAGCGCTGAGTGATGATGAGTCTTGATGGCGACAGTGAGATTGTCGGCAACCGTCTCAGGGTTCGGCGGCTGGTTCGACGTGACGAGCAGTCGAATCGTGTCGCAAATCATGCCGATCAGCGCGTGATCTTTGAGGAGCTTCGGGTACTCACCGAAAATCGAACTCGCTTCCGGATTCTCGATGTGAGGCTCGAGCGCCACGGCACCCTCAGCCTTGAGCAACTTGAATAGCTTGGTGATGAGCGTGATGGTGTCTTGGAATTCCTGCTTATGATAAGCGGGGCCACTCAGACACTTGCCGATGCCCCCGCCGACACCCTTGAGAATCTCAAGACTGTTACCGATCACCATCGCGCCGATACCGGCTCCGAGGATGATGCCCATCTCGGTCGGCGCCGCCTCGATGATGGGTGCCATAGGGCCGTGGTGAAGAATGTAAAACCCGAAAACACAGCCGAATAGGACGACCAACCCGATGATTACGAACACGTTCTATCTCCCGGCCGGGGCATTTTGCCCAGCTTGACGATTAACCACGCAATTCCCCGTTTTTACTTGACGACTGTCGAGGGCGGGGAGCCCCCGTGCCGTTGGCGTTGGCATCGCCGTTGATCAACGCGCGCAACTGTTTGGCGATCGACGTCAGCATTTGGCTGACCCGCGATTCGCTCACCGAAAGCACTGCGCCGATTTCGCGCAAAGTGAGTTCCCGATCGTAATAGAGCGCCACGACGGTCTTCTCACGTTCGGATAATGAAGCAATACCCTGCTTGAGGGCGATACGAATGCTGTCTTCGTCAGCCACTTCATCCGGTGTCGGCTCTTCGCTCGCAAAGTTGATCTCTTCGAGCGTGACCGAACCTGCAAGACCCTGATTACGTCCGCGAAGCTCGTGATAACGACCTACGTCTAATCCGAGCTCGTCGGCAATTTGACGATGAGTCGCCGGCAAGCCTTTTTCGTTTGCAATTCGGGTGGCTGCCGCGCGCGCCTCGACGGCGACCTTCACGGTACTGCGCGGCGCCCATGCCGCACGTCTGATTTCGTCGAGCATTGCGCCGCGAATTCGGAGTTTGGCGAACGTTTCGAAATCGTTCCCGCGCTCGGGGTCAAAGGACTCGATCGCCTCCATCAAACCCACGATGCCAGCCTGGACGAGATCTGAGTGCTCGATAGCAGCAGGCAAACGTCCACGGAAATGCGCGGCGACGCGCTTCACCAACTTGAAGTGTGCAGCGAAGTCGGCGCTCGCGTTCGGCGCCGTCGACGAAGCGACTTCAGAGTATGCGTCGCCTAATCTTTTCATTGGCTGCCCGTCCTGGCGGTTCCACCAACCAACTTCAGAAAGGCTCGAGAATTTTCATTATCGACTTTCAAACCTTCGAAACGCATCGCGATTTGATTGATTGCGGCAGTCGTCAAGCTACGCGGCGCGGCCTTGATGAGCGTTTCGCGACGACGTGTCGCCATCATCACTTCCGATTCGTGAGGGACGATGCCCCCGAGTACGAGGTTCAACTCGAGGAAGCGCATCGCCACCTGTTGCAGCCGCTCGAAAACCTGCTGTCCACGCGGCACCGAAACAACGTCGTTGACGACGATCTCGAAGTTCCGATTGCCGAAGTCCTGGTGCATCACTTTGATGAGCCCATACGCATCGGCGAGCGAAGCCGGCTCATCGCGCACGACTACGACGATCGTGTCGGCGAGTCGAGCGAGCATGGTGACATGTTTACCGATTCCGGCACCGGTATCGATGATTACGAAATCGGCAGCTGGGGTCAGAGTACCGAGGGCCTGTACGACTTGCGTCATCTCGAGCGTACCCATCTCCGCCATGTCGCGCTTACCCGAAGACCCCGGTATGACCTTGATACCCGCTGGTCCATCGAACAGCGTCTGCGAAAGAGTGCAGCGCCCTGCCACCGCGTCGGAGATATCGAACTGCGGTTGGATCCCTAACAGAACATGTACGTTGGCCAGACCCATATCGCCATCGAACAGCCACACCGAGTGACCACGCGTTGCGAGGGCCGCCGCGACGTTGAGACTGAGGAACGTCTTGCCTACGCCCCCTTTCCCACTCGAGAAAGCGATGAATCGGGTTTTTCTTTCGCCGGAGTCGCTCATTCGATACCTTCCGGCGCGACTTCGAGCGTGAGTTCGAGCGCATGGCGCACGGGCCCGCCGAGCGTATCGGCGGTCGGATGAATGAGAGAGGCGGTCGGATCGGCCGACACCGAAAGCCCCGCTAAGCGTAGCCCGCGCTCAGCCATGCTTCCGAGCAAGCCTAACGGCACCTCGGTCGATGACCAATGAGTGAGAATCACGCCGGCGATCGGGCCCGTGCACTCGAACCATCGTGCGGCAGTGAGGCGGTTAAGGTAAGCCGGGATACACAGATACAGATCGTAGCCGGCCAACTCCGGACGATCGGTCATCAAATCATCTCGGCTATAGCCACCGGCATCGACCACGAGAGCGCCAGAGGCGACACCGCCCCAACTCGACTCAATCTGCGCCGCATCGGCCATGGCAAAGAATTTTTCGCGGGCACCCGGACGCGGATCGCGTGAGGCACTGACGACTGCCGGCAAAGATTTCGCTTTCGCGATCGACCGAGCGGCCTGCATCGCCGCGGTGGTCTTGCCACCCGCCGCCGGACCGACGAATACCGCAGTTCGGTCGCCGAGCGCAGCGCCCTCGGCGCCGCGATTGAGATCTTCCAGCAAGCGACTGCCCATCGACACCGAGTCGAGACCCGCCGCGATCAGTTGACTCGCATAAGCCGCCGAAACGCCCTGCTCGAGCAACGCCATTTTTTGCTTCAATCCGTGAATGCTGCCGCTGCTCGACGCAAGTCGCATCTCGAGCGCTTGGAGTTCTTTGCGGATCAGTCCGACGATCGCCTGCCCGTCATCGGCATCGACCGTCGCCGACGCGACAGGGGCCGCTGCCGTGAATACAGGCTTCGGGCGAGCCAGCATTTCTTCCTGCAGCGTTGCCGCGAAGGCCTCTCGCGCCTCCGCATCGACGATCGGCGTCTCTTCGTCTGCCATATCGTTGGTGCACACGAGTAATTCGTGTGAGTTCCCGACGCGGCTTGAGGAAATCAGCAACGTGTTCGGTCCATACAAGCGACGTGACCGCTCACTCGCTTCGTTGAAGGTACCGGCAACCACTCGTTCGATACGCATGAACAATCCCCGTTAAGCCGCTGCAGTCTGCCGCGCTTGCACTGTGATACTGGTGTTGACTCGGAGGTTCGTGTCCTCCGGGAGTTCTGAATACGAAAGCACCGACAGCCCCGGAATCCGCGGCCGCAGAATACGTGACAACCAAGGTCGGAGCGTCGGCGACGTCACGAGCAACGCAGGTCGATCGCTATTCAACTCATCTTGCGACGCCTTGCTCACAGAACGTAGTAACCCCTCGGCGAGCTCAGGCTCCACCGGCACGTTGCCACCCTGACCACGACGCGCCGTGGCATGCAGCACCTGCTCGAGCTCGGGTGCCAAGGTCATCACCGAAAGCTCATCGCCATGCTGTGCGTACTGCTGAACGATCATGCGACCGAGCGCGATACGAGCCACGCCCGTGAGTTCATCGATGTCCTGAACTTTTTCGGCAACCGGCGCGATAGCGAGCAAAACACCACGAAGGTCGCGGATCGATACGCCCTCGGCGAGCAAGTTCTGTAGAACTTGCGTGAGCGTACCAATCGACAATTTCTTCGGAATCAATTCTTCGACGAGTTTTGGCGCCGCGGCAGCCAGCTTGTCGACGAGCTGCTGCGTCTCATCATGACCTAACAGCAGATTACAGTTTTCCTGCAGGATTTTGTTGAGGTGCGTCGCGATCGTGGTGCTCGCATCGACTACGGTGTAGCCGAGTGAGCGGGCGTAGTCACGCTGCGCCGGATCGATCCATACGGCATCGAGACCGAAAGTGGGGTCTTTCGTTCGCAGACCCTGCAGTTCGCCATGAACCACGCCCGAGTGAATCGCGAGCTCGCGAGTCGGCTTGACCTCGCCGCGCCCGATCACCACACCATTCACCATGATCTGATAGGCCTCGGGTCGCAGATCGAGGTTGTCGCGAATGTGAACCTGCGGAATGAGAAAGCCGAGTTCGTAGGTCAACTTCTTTCGAATTCCGCGGATGCGCGTGACCAGCGAACCCCCTTGCTGAGCGTCGATCAGCGCGACGAGCGCATAACCGACCTCGAGACCGATGGCATCAGCCTGCTGCACATCTGACCACGACAATTCTTTCGGAGCAGCCGGAGCCTCCTCGGACTTCTTCTCCGCGAGCTTCACCTTCTCGCGTCGACGCATCAGCAGCCAAGCGGCGCCCGCGGTGATCGCCGCGAGCGATAAAAACGCGACGTGCGGCATGCCCGGGATGACGCCGAGCAGCGCGAGGATGCATGCGGTCAGCCACCAGGCTTCGATATTGTTGAACTGATTGGACGTCTGCTGATGCAGCGACTCTTCGCCGGATACGCGGGTCACGATGATCGCCGTCGCGACCGACAGCAACAGCGAGGGCACCTGGGCGACGAGTCCGTCACCGACCGCAAGGGTGGTGTAACGCTCGAGAGCCATGCTCATAGACATCCCGTGCTTCATCGTACCGACGAGAATGCCGCCGACGATGTTGATGAGCAGAATCAAAATACCGGCAACCGCGTCACCACGAACGAACTTGCTGGCACCGTCCATCGATCCGTAAAAATCGGCTTCAGATGAAATCTCGCGACGTCGTACCCTCGCCTGCTCCTGGTTGATCAGCCCCGCAGCGAGATCGGCATCGACGGCCATTTGCTTACCGGGCAAGGCATCGAGGGTAAATCGCGCGGTCACTTCGGACACTCGTCCCGCACCTTTGGTGACGACGACGAAGTTGATGATGACGAGGATTGCGAAGACAACGATGCCGACGATGTAATCACCGGCGACAAGCACCGAACCGAAGGCTTCGATCACGTGACCTGCCGCATCGGTACCTTCGTGACCGGAGCTGAGCACCACTCGGGTCGAGGCCACGTTGAGCGCAAGGCGCAACAAAGTTGCGAAAAGCAGTACGGTCGGAAAGACCGAGAAGGAAAACGGCCGCGCGGTCGCGATCGCCAAAAACAAAATCACGAGCGACAAGGCGATGTTGAACGTGAAGAAAAGATCGAGGAGCAGCGGCGGAACCGGAAGCAGCAACATCCCGAGAAGCAGTAGGAACCCCAACGGGATCGCCACGGCCTCAAGCGGCAACTTCTTGCCGAATTGTCGAAGGTTCGACACCATGTCGAACGGGATATCTGCCATTTTTATTTCAACTAAATCAATAAGTTACAAGCATTCCACCCGAGCGTTACCCGGCAAACGGATACCGCCCCCTTATTGATCTGCAACCAACGTGCCATACGGATTTTCGGCAGTGCTGCGAGCGCGCGCTCAAGCCTGGGTTCGACGGGCCGACTCTACGAGACGTGAGCAGTCGTATCGCACCAATACTGACCGTCTCAGCCGCGCTCGTCATGAGCGGCTGTGCGTCCCTGTCCGTAAAGGACCCTTTGGCACCACCAGAGCGTCCCGTCCGCGTGAGCGTGACGAACGGAAAGTCGTGGGAGCGTTTCACGCCTCGATCGGTGCTCTTGCACCGACGCGGCGCGGGTCGCCAGGACATCACCGTCGCGACGGTGACACCGCTTGAAGAGCCTGCCTCGATCGAGCGTCACGCACCCGCTCAAGTGCTGACTGACCTTACGGCCTCCGGTTTCGCATCGATCACCGCTCAGTCGGGCAGTGATGCCGCGCAGCGACGATTGCAAGCCGCTCGAGCAGCCAAGCTCGACGCGTATCGAAATCTTGCCGAGCAGCTCTATGGCGTCGAGTTCGCCAGTGACTCGGTCGTCGCCGATAGCCGTGTGCGTGAAGATCATATTCGAGTGCGGATCTCGGGTGTGATCGCCGGCGCTGAAGTCATCATGCTCGAACCGCTGGGCAACGACTCTTACCAAGCGACCGTGCGTCTGCCTGCGGCAAAAGTTGCGGCGCTGACCGGCCGGTAAGCGGCCTGGAACTAAAGCCGTGAATCACCTCGATACCCGACACTTTCGACGACACGCGGCGGCAACCTTCGGTCTGATCGTTGCACTTCTCGCCACGCCCTCCCCTGCGCAGCCACGCGACGACCGAATGGCGGATGCCTCGCAGCAGCGTGATGCCGAGAGACTGCAACGCTGCATCGAATCGCAGCTCGCTCCGTGGCAAGTGGAATCGACCGCGAGCACCGACGGTCGGGTGGGCGACACCGTTCGAGTCACACGTTGGGGCAACGCGCCAAAAGTTGACTGCAGTAATCGTGTTCGCTCGTCCGAGGAACACTGCCAAAGTCCCGGCGATCTCCAGCGTGTGGTTCGACTCGAATTTGACACGGGTGAAGCGCACCCGGCCTGGTCTGCGAATGATCGTGCTCGACTCGAGGATTTGATCCCGACGACTCTCGAGAACATCGCAGGCAACGTTCAGCTTCAGTACGGCGATCCGCGAAGCGCCGAGTTTACCGGCGAAATTCTGCGGGTCCGCCTCGACTATCGAGGCATGTCGGCCTTGCAGCGTGATGTCGATGAGTGGATTCGTGGCCCGCGCGAGTTGCAGGTCACTCTGACGCTCGTAGACCCCAGCCGCAGGAATCGCGTGCTCGCGGTTCGCACGGTGACGCTGCAACAGAGCCCACAGTTTCGCGAACGCTACGCGTCCACCTCGAGCACACGATGGATGCGACAACTGCTCGAGCGTATCGAAGCTACCGCAAACGATGTTCTCGCTCCCGTGGCCTGCGATACACCGTGGCTCGATGTCACGGCCGATCGCGGCAAGATGTGGCTGAACACGGGGCGTTACACGGGGCTGCACGAAGGTCACTCGGTGTTGCTCGTACCGACGACCGATTCAGCGCTCGCGAGCCGTTGGCCTATCGCGAGAATCCGTACCCTCGTGAATGGAAGTCGCGCTGAGCTCGAGATCACTCGCGGGTCACGCGACTTATGCGAGCTCGGCTGTCGAGCGATTCTTCTCTAAGTTAGCCACCCTGCTTTCGGATCGCCGGCACTCCGGACTGCAGTTCGCTACCGCGACGCTCGATGAGATCGCGAAGCGAAGCGATTTCTTTCTTTAAGCGTTCGAGTTCTGCAACCGTCGCCTTCAGATCTTTGGCCTGCGCATCGGAGAGCACGGCTACCGCGCGTTCTTTAGCAGGCTTTTTGTCAGAGTCACCCTGCTTCTCGAGCGCCGCAAAACGCGCATCGATACGTGCGATGCCGCTTTCTAATCCACTGATCGATTTCTCGAGTTGAGCGAGGCGTTTTGACTCCTCGCTTTGGCGTGCCGCACCGGCTCGCGGGGCTTCGGCAACGGCGCCGCGCAGCGAGGCGAGCATCTCGTTCAATCGCCGAACCTCCAGTTGCTGCAGCGCGAGGCGATCCGTTTTGACTTGCTCACGGAGCGTCACCACTGCACGCTGGGTCGTGTCGTCGGCGATCTTCTGAAACTTCTCGAGATTAGATTCGAGCGTGGAGAGCTCTTTGAGCGTCTTCTCGACTTTTTCGAGGTTCTCCGCTTGTACTAAGATCGCGGCATCCAGTGCAGCCGAGCGTTCGTTGAGTTTTGAAAACACCATCGCAACGACGACGGCCATCACGACACCCACGCTCAACATGATTGCGCCGAAGATCGCCGGAGCATTGCGAACCGCTCGCGTGGTCTCGAGATTGGTCTCGACCACATGAGATAGCCGAGAAATCGCCTCATGTGTCGACTGGGCGCTGTCGTTGGCAGCGTCTGCCGCATCGAGCACGAGCGAAGTCAGTGTCTCGAGAGGGCTATCGCTCGCGGCGTTCTGGGGGTTCTTGACCTCAGGCTGTTCACTCATTTGACTGATCTCCATGACGACGGCGTGAAGACATCACGCCGATCATTTTCCGTTCTCGCCACGAAGCCGCCGCGTACGGGCGACCGTGGCATTGATTCTTTCGCGCAGGCTATCGGAGAAGGTCATCGCTTCAGCAATGCGATTGACTTCTGCAAGCATGGCCTCGGCTTTCTGATGCGCTTCCTCGATCTGCGACTGACGCTGTTCCACCGACTGCACTAAGGCGTCCACTTTGGCTGCGGAGGCTTCAAGACTCTCGAGTGTCTCATCAACTTTCGCCCTGGGATCGACCTCTTCCTCTATGGGCGCGCGCGTGATGGGCGTCAGACCCGAATCGACATCGACCACGTCTTGCGCCGTATGAAAGTCTTCGGCGCCGCGCTCGACGGCCACATCAGAGACCGCAGAGTTAGTTCCCGAGTTCAGTCGCTGGACGGGCATATCACCGGACTTAAATACTCCCGTGACTTCTCCATGCGCTGCGCCCGAATCGCTATGGTCCATGTCTGTCGGCAACTTCGTCATGGCTTCATCCTCCAGTCTTGCGCTTGGGTGCTACAGCGGCGCGCGCCACAGCTGGCTCCACACGACACGCGCCGAGTCGCCACACTTGGGTACGTGCAGCAGCCGCAGCCGATTCACTCGCGAACGGCCCGACCTGCAGACGGAACCGGCCGGACTCATTAGTCACACGCGTCGGCGTGGTACGGCCGATACGCGCGATCAGAACGTCGACGGACTCACGATCGCCGTGAAGACCGCAGTCGTAAACCAACGACGACGATTTCGAGGGCGTCAAGAAGGCGCTTTGTACCGCATAGCCGATTAACAAGACGGCTACGACGGCCGCGACGGCCTTGACGGGCATGGTCAGCCAACGACGTGGCGACGTCACATCAAATCCGCGAGTCTCCGCTCTCTCGCGCGCGAGCTCCGCAAGTACATCGGGTATCGCGGCCGCGGTCGGCGCTGCGACCTTTGGTGTTGCAACCGCGGGTGTTGCAACCGCTGGCGTAGCGACCGGAGGCGGCATCGGCACCGACGGAATAACCGGTGCGTCCATGTCGGCGGAAAGCTCGATTTCACTTTCGCCCAAGCCGTCGATATCCCAGATCATCGCGAGGTCGGTGACCTCGGAGATCGGCAGTCGCTGCAGACCCGCTCGCGTGCATCGTGCAAGCAGTAGCGTTCTGAAGGGACTACCGCGAAGTCCTTGAACGATTCGGCGCAAGGATGCCGCTTCGACAGACGATAGCGACTCCGCATCATCGATGATCAAAAGATGTGGGGGATTTTGTTTGCCGCTCGCCAACAATGACTCGAGCGGAATTTCCGCCAGCAGCCGATTGGCCGACTGAAGCAAAGATTCGGCATCGCCGGGCGCATGAAACTCGACTCGGGCTCCGCCCTGACGTAAATCACGAACGAAATCTCGCGCACTCGCAGAGAGCGACTCACTCGATGCCGAGCAGAGCAGCAGAAGCGGTGGCGTGCCGCTCAGCACGCACTCGCGCGCTACGGCTGCGTTATCAGTTGCCGTCATGGGCCTTTCTCCGTCATCGGTTTACCGAATTCGTCGAACATAAATTCTGGAGCAAGCGTCGTCTTCGGCAGCTCCGGCGTCTCCAGACCCGGCGTCAACGCGCTGAGTCGGAAGACATACGCGAGGATCGCCGCAACGGCTCGATAGAGCCCCTCGGGAATCGGCGAATCGACTTCGGTCGTAAAGTAAATCGCACGCGCGAGCGGTGGCGCGGACACGAGCGGCACACCCGCGAGCTTCGCGCGTTCTTTGATCGAGGCGGCAATCTCACCCCGTCCCTTGGCAAGCACCATCGGCACGGCATTTCGCATTTCGTCGTAGACGAGTGCGACGGCGAACTCGGACGGGTTGACGATCACGACATCGGCATCCTTGACCTTCTCGAGCATCTTGCCGCGACTGAACTCGCGCTGCTTACGACGAATCTGACGCTTCACCTCGGGTCGTCCCTCGATGTCCTTCATTTCATCGCGCACTTCCTGTTTCGTCATTCGCAGTCGACGCAGGTAGCTCCAACGCTGATAGGGCACATCGAGTAAGGCGATTGCCGCCGCCGCCGCACTCACTAGCGTAAAGGTGATCAGCGCGAGCCAGGCGCCGTCGGCGATCATCGGTTCGAGCGCATCGCGCGACATCGCGAGCATCTCGGTACGTCGCGACCAGAGAACTGCGCCGAGCACGGCAGCGATCACCAGAAATTTCAGTAAATTTCGAAGCAGCCCCATCCAGGCTTGAGCGCCGAATATGCGCTTGAGGCCACTCAACGGATTGAGCTTGCTCAATTTGGGCGCAGCCGCTTTGCCTGAAAAGTTGAAGCCGCCATTTAATGCGGCAGCGATGAGCACCACGACGATCGAGGTGACGAAAATCCATCGCACTGCCCAGAAGCCCTCGATCAAACGAGAACCCATGAGCATCGGCAGATCTTCCGGATTTTCAATTTGATCACGGGAGAACGTGAGGCCCGATTTCAACAAAGTCGAAAATCCGCTGATGATTTCCCCACCGAGAAAAATCACCAGTAGGCAGATCACGAGCACTTCGACCGCGCCACCGAAGTCGGGTGAACGGGGAAGCTCGCCGCGCTCACGGGCCTGCGTGAGCTTCCGCGCGGTAGGTTCTTCTGTTTTTTCTTCGCCTTGCTCTTCGGCCATGACTCAGGCCTCCCCGAGTAGCCGAGGGCGAATGTACGCTCCGGCCTGCTGCCACAGCTCGACGATGCGCTCGGCGATCGCCGGCATGAGTACGAACAGTAGCCCGAATCCCACCAAAAGGCTCACGGCAAAGCCCACGGCGAAAACGTTCAGAGAGGGTGTCGCGCGTGACAACGCGCCGACACCGAGATTGACGGCCAGGAGCGCAAGTAGCAACGGCGCTGCGAGCAACGCCGCTCCCTTGAAGATGATGATCGAAAATTCGAGTAGCGAAGGGATGTCGACGAGTCTGAACTCGCCGGGCGGCATGGCACGCACGCTCTCGGTGATCATGCTGATCATGATCGTGTGCCCACCGGCCGTCAGAAACACCAACAACGCGAGCAAGTTGAGAAACTGCGACAAAATCGGCGTCGATCCGAGTGTCGGGTCAAAGGACTGCGCAAAGCTGATGCCGACCGACATCGAGATCTGTTCGCCCGCGGTCACGACGGCGGCATTGACGAACTGCAGGGCGAGCCCCATCGACACTCCGATCAGCGCCTCGCTCAATACCAACAAAAGATTCGGCTCGCCGTAAGGGAGCCCGGGATTAGAAAGCGATGACGGAAACACCGGCATGACCACCATGCACAGCACCGCCGAGTAGATCACCCGAATTCGCCCGGTACCGGCTGACTGACTGAAAATCGGCGCAACCAAAAAGAACGCCGTCAGCCGCGTCAGCGGCAGCAGCATCGACTGCAGCCAGTTCAGGGTGAGTACACCGAGGTCGAGCATGGCATCAGAGCCCGACGTCCGGGATTCGCTCGAATATCCGTCGGGCGAAATCGATCAACAACTGAAGCTGCCATCCGCCGATCAGCAAAGTGAGCAACATGACCGCGATCAGTTTCGGTAGAAAACTCAACGTCATTTCGTTGATGGACGTCGCCGCCTGAAAGATGCCGACGACCACACCCACGAGTAGCACGGTGACCAGGATGGGACCTGCGACGAGCCCGCCGACCCACATGGCTTCACGAACCAGATCGACGACGCCAGTCTCGTTCATGGTAGCGGGGCTGCGAAGCTCGCAGCGAGTGATCCGAGAATTAACGCCCAGCCGTCCACTAAGACGAACAGCAGGAACTTGAAAGGCAGTGCGATCATGACCGGCGACACCATCATCATGCCCATCGACATGAGGACGCTCGCGACGACGAGGTCGATGACGAGAAACGGTATGTAGATGAGAAAGCCGATCGTAAAGGCCGTACGAAGCTCACTCGTCAAAAACGACGGTAACAACACACTGAGGGGTGTATCGAGCGGCGCCTTCACCGGCGGCGTCTTCGCGAGGTCCATGAAGAGTTTGAGATCCGACTCGCGGGTTTGAGCGAGCATGAATTTCTTCATTGGATCGACGGCGCGCTCGAGTGCCGTCTCAAAAGGAATGCTCTCGGCGACATAGGGTTGCAACGCGACACGCTGCACTTCGTCCAGCGTCGGGGCCATCACGAAAAAGGTCAGAAACAGCGCAAGGCCGACGATAACTTGGTTCGGAGGCGTCTGCGCCGTTCCGAGAGCCTGACGTAAGAGACCGAGGACGATGACGATACGCGTGAAGGCCGTCATCGAGAGGATGATCGCCGGCAGCAACGTCAGCAGCGTCATCAACCCGAGCGCTTGTAGCGTCAAGCTGTAGGCCTGACCTCCGCCCGCGATCGGCTTTGTACGCAGTAATTCGATGGCGGTTGCATCCTGAGCCAGAGCGACCGGCGCCGCAACGCAGAACATCACCGTCAAGAGCGGCCACGCGAACCTCGTGAACGATTTCACGAACGAGGCTCCTGTTCACTAGAGTCGTCGGCGTCTGCGGTGGCGATTTTTGAAATCGAACTCGGTGTCACACCGAGCAAATGATCTTGCCCGGCAAAACGAACGACGACCAACTTCTCGCGCGTACCCAGTGACGCATGAGCGGTGATGCTAAGCGTGCTGCGCGAGGCGCCCTGAGTGCCGAAGCGGAAACGCCGCAGCATCCAGATGGCGAGCGCCAACAAACCGCCGACGAGCAGCAAAGCGCTGATGTAACGAATAGGATCCATCTGCGAATGATCTCGATCTTAAAGATGCTTGACGCGGTCTTCCGGATCGACCACCTGAGTCAATCGGATTCCGTAGCGTTCGTTGACCAACACCACTTCGCCACGAGCG
The DNA here is from genome assembly GCA_017853175.1 of Steroidobacteraceae bacterium. GTDB lineage: Bacteria > Pseudomonadota > Gammaproteobacteria > Steroidobacterales > Steroidobacteraceae > UBA964. The sequence continues at coordinate 139,128 of JAFMKA010000001.1, forward strand.
ATGACGGTGTTGTTGACACAGACATCGAGCGGCTCACCGGCCACGCGATCGAGCTCGACCACGCTGCCCTGCCCGAGACGCAGCAGGTCGCGGATACGAAGCAATGAGCGCCCGACCTCAACCGAAACACTCACCGCGACGTTCTGGATCAACTCCAGCTGAACTGCAGACTCCGCTCCGCCGTCACCCTTCGAAATATTGTTTGTCGCTGACTCGTTCATGCTGCCGTTGCTCCTACAATTTTTCCTGTTTGCGTCGCTGCACGCTTTCTTCGCGCAGCCGCGTTATTACCCACTTCCGACTCATCGGCGTGCTCGGCACCTGCGCTATCGGACCCGTTCTTGTTTTCTTCCGGAGGATCGAGAACACGCTCGATGCGAATTGCCGCGTTACCATCGGCCGTACCGTACTCGGCATCGAATACGTGTGAGGACTGGACGAGCACCTTGACGCTCGGCGGCGGCTTGAACCACAGCGTATCGCCCGCTCTAATCGAGGCGAGATCGAGCGCCGACACGCGAAGCGTGACGAGCTGCGCCACCATCTCGAGCTCTGCATCCGATACCGCGTCTCGCAATTGGTCGGACCACCGGGCCGCGAGCTTCTCGTCTCGTTCGCCCGCCTGTAGACGGCCGCGCAACAGCAATCGAATCGGCTTCAACGCAGAAAACGGGTACATCACCGTCAGTTGACCGCGAACGTCGGAACCTAACTCGAGTTCGAATCGACTGACGACGACGGTCTCACGGTCTTCACCCACCTGCGCAAACGCAGGGTTGATTTCGCGGCTGACGAATTCCGGATTGAGTGCATAGACCGGTGCCCAGGCCTCGCGAAGGTTGTCGAACACCGACTCGAGCAACAACTGAATGATGCGCTCCTCGGTCGGCGTGAAGCCTCGCAAAGGCGAGAGTTCGAGAGATCCGCCACCGCGACCACCGAAGAAGCTGTCCACGGCGCCATAGACGATCGACGGCTCGAGCGTCACAAGTCCGTAACCACGCAAGGGCGGGAAACGAACGATGTTGACGTTACAGGGCGACGGCAAAGTCTTGAGATAGGCGCTGAAGGTCATGACGTCGAACGGCATCACTGTCACCTTGACCGCCTGCCGAAGCAAGGTCAGGAGACTGCCGCGGAACTGCCGCGAGAAACGATCATTGATCATCTCGAGCGCAGCGAGTTGGCCGCGAGAAGTGGTGTCGTTAGCGATGAGGCTATACGGCTGCACCTCGGAGGACGACGTGTCCCCGGCGCTCGTGTCGACGTCGCCGCTCTGCATGGCCTCGACCAGCGCGGAGACTTCCTCTCGACTGAGGACTTGACCAGACGTAGACATGATTTTCTTTGTTACTGGAATACGAAATGAGTGAACATCACTTCGTCGATACCGCCGAAGTCTTCGTTACGAATCAGCACGTCGTTCATGGCATCGCGCAAGGCTTCGGCTAATTTTGAGCGACCCTCGACTGAGGTCATCTCTTCCTCGCCGAACTGGCTCGAGGTCGCGATGATGGCAGCCTCGATCGCGATCTGATGCTTCGTGACCCGCTCGACGATCTTGTCGCCGTAGAACGTCTTGTACGCAACCTTAAACTGGACGAACTTCTTCGAGTTCGGCACGTTGAGCGTGAAATCACGCTCTTTGCCGTCAGCGCCGGTGATGGGCTTGTACGTCGCCGCGAACTTCTCGCTCTCGGGAACTTCAGCCGCCGATTTTTCTTCACCACCGCCCGCTTCGCCGTGCTCGCCCGCGGCAGCCTCCTCGCCGTGGCCACCCTCTTCGGCACCACCACCGTGCTCGCCACCACCGTGCTCGTCACCGTGCTCGCCAGCTTTCGCCTCGGCTGCAGGGGGATTGAAGAAACCCGTGAAGTAGAGAGTCGCTCCCACTGAGGCACCGATCAGCGCAATCGCGCCGGCAGCGATCATCACGAAGAAAATCAGTTTTGATTTCTTGCTCGGAGCTCCCTCTTCGCCCGCCGGAGCGGCCGCCTCTGGAGCTTTCTTCTTGTCGTCCTTTTTGTCTGCCATCGCTGTGTACCGTCAGTAAAAAGTAGGAGAGGAATCAAACGAACAAATCGACCGCGCCCGATGCAGGGTTCTTACCCGGCATCATGCGCGAAGCGCCCACCTCGGCAACCGAATCAACGTCGTTGACTCGCCCGCGCAAGGAGGCCTGAGAGAACATTTTACGGGCAGGCTCGCTGAAGGCACGCGAGCCCGATTGGCCAAACGTCCAGCCAGCGAGTTGCAGGCCGGCAGACTCGAGCGACTCTCGCAGTCTCGGCAGGCCAGATTCGAGGAGCGCACGCACTTCCCCGTTCGCGACACCGACATTGGCTGCAACAGTATTGCCACGCATCGTCAGATCGATATCCATCGCCCCGAGGTTGGCGGGATCGAGTTGTAAGCTGACGCTCCAATTCTCATCCCGAATCTGCCCGAGAACGCGCTGTGCCACCGCATCGGCAAACGCCTGTACGCGCTCACCGAAAGAGAGTTTGGGATCGGGCGTGCTCAATACCGCTGAGGTATCACCGACGACGATCGACGCTGCCGATACACCCGTGGCGGAATTGAGAATCGACGACGTCGGTGCGACCAACGACGACCATTCGGCGCTCTCAGCGATCGGCGATGCCGATACACCCGTGGCGGAATTGAGAATCGACGACGTCGGTGCGACCAACGACGACCATTCGGCGCTCTCAGCGATCGGCGATGCCGCCATCGCGAAACTCATCTCCGGAATGACCGCGTCGCGCGGCGCATGTTTGGGTGAGCGTTCGCCGAGGCTGCCCTCGCCACCACTGGCCGACATCGACGCGGCGCCCGCTCCTGTCATTGCAGCCATGTCTCGCAACACCGCCAAGGGCTCGGCCGATGACGCTCGCTCAGTCTTCATCAGACGTTGCGGTAATCCCTCCGAACTCGACAGCGATACGGCATCACGTGCGTCGATATTGCGCAGCTCGATGGCCGCATCAGCTGCCGGCATCACTGCCGATATCGTCACAGCCCGCGTACGCAATTGACCCATCGTCGATGCGACGGCGGGCATCGCTTCGGACGCGGTCGGTACGGTGTCGGTCAGCTCCGACTGCAAGGGCGCCGCAGCGACCATCGCGCCGTTTTCGGCAGGCTCACGCGCCTCAGTCATCATCGTCGCCGACGATAATCGTGAGCGCCAAAGCAGAAGATCTTCATCGGCAATCGGCGAAGCGTGGGTCGCAACAGGCGTCTCAGGAATCGTGTCGACGTGTTCGAGGTTCGGATCAACGACCGCCGCTGCTTCGGAACGCGCCGCCATGGTGACGAGCGTCGGCGTCAAAATCGTCGGAACAGCCGTAGGAACAGCCGTAGGAATCGCCGTCGGAACCTCGGGGTCTACAGCGACAGCCATCGACTCGACCTCCGCCTCGGGAGCCGTCTCGCTCAAAAGTAAGCGAGCGAGGTCGCGATCGATTCCCATATCGACGGCGAATTCTTCGAGCTTCTGGTCCGAAACCGGGACTAATTTCAGTCGCGCCGGGAGCGAAGCACGGCCCGGCGAATCCGGCAAACCCTTGCCGGTATCCTGGGCTTCTTCGGCCCCCATCGTCTCATCGGGCGACTGCTCCGAGGCCGAAGCCTCGCGCATGACCGCCGAAAACGAAGGGCCGTCTGCCCCCGAAAAAGAGACTTCACCCAGCTTTTCCAGCGGGTTTTTGCTCGTCGGGGTCGAGGAGCCGATCGCGTTTAAGAGTGCTTCTGGGACAGCCATGGTTACGGAGTTTTATTGCCGGTTGATGAGGACAACCGGGAGGTTGCAACTTGGATGCCAAGTTGGCTCTGACTGATCCGCTGCGCCACGTCGTCGAGGTTTTTTTGCTCCGTTTTTTCGGCCTCACGACGGGCCTCTCGCCCGACCCTATCGGCCACATGCTCGAGGGCATCGGCAAAGCGTCGCTTCTCCCGAACCTCTTCCATGGCCGCCTCGAGCAGAAACTCCGCCTGAGCCACTTCGTTTTGCTGCTTCTCGGACAGCTCAGTGAGCCACCCTGAAAAATTCCGATAGAGCCGCAGACTGCCAACCGTCTGCCCAGCGCTTTCGCGCTGCTCCACCAACTGCCCGTAATCGCCGAGATAGCGTTGCACTGTCTCGAGTCGACTTTGCTCGGTGAAAAGACTCCGTCTGCGATCTGCCGCGGCGCCCTCGGCCACGGCTGCGAGCGTCTCGCCGATGCGAGCGATGCGCTCGAGTCGATCGGCTCGCTGACGGCTGCGGGCACTCACGAGAGTACCTCGCTCAGTTGCCTGAAGCCGCCTTCGTAATCGACCCGCTCGTCGACATCCTGTTGCAGGAACGCCTGAAGCGCCCCGCGGCGCTGCAGCGCCTCATCGAGTTCCAGATTCGTCCCCGAGCGATACGCACCCACAGACACGAGATCTTTATTTTCTTCCCAGGTCGCCATCAAGCGACGGAACTTCCGAACCAGCGTACGTTGCTCGCTCGTGATCAAGCGAGTCGCCAAGCGCGACACCGACACGTTGATATCGATCGCCGGATACTGCCCCATCGCCGCGAGCTCGCGCGATAGCAGTACGTGGCCATCGAGAATGGCGCGGGCGGCATCGACGATCGGATCGTTCGCATCATCACCCTCGGCCAAAATCGTATAGATGCCCGTGACACTGCCGCCACTGGCTACGCTGCCCGCGCGCTCGATGAGCTCGTTGATCAAAGAAAATACGGATGGCGTATAACCTTTGGTCGTCGGTGGCTCGCCGACGGCGAGTCCGACTTCACGCTGGGCATGAGCGACACGGGTCAGTGAATCCATGAGGAGCAAGACGTTCTTGCCCTGATCACGGAAGTACTCGGCAATCGCGCAGGTGTAATGCGTCGCGCGCAATCGGATCACCGGCGAGCAATCGCCCGGCGCGGCCACGACGACCGCTCGCTTACGACCTTCCTCGCCCAACGTCTCGGTGACGAAGTCGAGCACCTCACGTCCGCGCTCACCGATCATGCCGATCACCACGACATCGGCCGCGGTGAAGCGAGTCATCATGCCGAGCAGCATGCTCTTGCCGACACCACTGCCCGCGATCAAACCCACACGCTGTCCCTGGCCGATGGTCAAAAAAGAGTTGATGGCGCGGACGCCTACATCGAGCACCCCATTAATCGGTGCCCTGTGCAGAGGGTTTTTGCGCTCACCGCGCAGCGTGACGTAAACCGAAGGTTCGATGTGTTCGCCACCATCGAGCGGCTGCCCGAGTCCATCGACGACCCGACCGAGTAGCCCATCACCCACGCCGACACGCGCGGTGTGCGTGATCACGCGGACTCCAGTGCCTGGCAGTAATCCCTGAACTGTGGCGAGCGGCATGAGCATGACTTCTTCGCCATTGAAGCCCACCACCTCGCAGGTGATGCCTTCGCCCTGCTCGGCCATGACCTCGCAATAGGCGCCAAGCGGCGCTCGGACGCCGCGCGCACCGAGCAGCATGCCCGTCACACGAGTCAAAACGCCACACACTCCCGGCGGCGGTAGGCTGATCGCCGAGAGTCGGTCACCCAGCTTTTCGATCAACGACGCGCTCACGCAGGCGCCTCGCGCAAAAGATCGGCGGCTGCCGCAAGCACCGCTTCTTTCGCGAAGCGCACGCGATTTTCGAATCGATCGTCCACCACTTTGTTGTCGCTGCTCGCGATCGCCCCGGCACGCGGCACAAGCGGGTCGGCGACCAAAGTAATCGACGAGGGCTTGAACGACGCGCGCTCGAGTAGCGCGAGATCTTCAGGGTTCAAGCGTACTTCGAGTATCGCCATCGACGCAGAGGACTCTGCATCGCCGTTGTTCGGCTGAATCGCCGAGGTGACGGCCTCGAGGTAACGCTGCAGTCCCGCAGCATCAGACAGAACCTGACGCGCGAGTTCGCTACCGATGTGAAAACTGGCCTGAGCGAGCGGAACGATCGAGCGTCGCTCGAGCTCGGCCTGCGCCTCGCTCACCGCACGACCGGCGGCATCGAGTGCGGCGATGGCGTGATCGAGCGCCGCGACGAGTTCAGCCTTGCCCGCTTCGCGACCGCGCTGCTCCGCTTCGGCCACCCGGCGCTCTACTTCTTCGGCCGATTCGCCAATGCTCGTAAACTCGGTCGAAGCTTCAAAAAGCTCGGCGCTGCCCTCGCCATATGAAAAGCTCTCGGCCACGGCACCCTCTGCGGCACCGAGTTCCATGACCGCGCTCGATGCGCCCATGTCCTCTTGCTGTCGCGCATACTCGCGAAGCAGAAACCCTGCTCGCTTGGCTGCGAAATCCCTCGCGGAAAACTGAGTGGCCGCGCCCGGGTCGGGCCTTCTAATCGAGTTGGCCGGGACGAAGGGCGCCGCTTTGCGCGCCCGTGTACTTCCTGATTCGATCACCGCGTTACATCCTCATCAGACGTAATCGGCGCCACGACCCGAGAGCATCATTTCGCCGGCGTCTGAGAGTTTGCGCGCGGTACGCAGAATCTGCTTTCTGGCCTCTTCGACATCCGAGAGTCGCATCGGCCCCTTGCTGTCCATCTCGTCGACGAACATTTCGCGGGCACGACCCGACATGTTGGAGAGAAACTTGTCCTTGAGGATGTCATCGGCACCCTTGAGCGCCTGCATCAGCAACTCAGACGGCACGGCACGCATCAGCGTCTGGATGCTGCGATTATCGCATCCCGAGAGATTCTCGAACGCGATCATATTGTCCTGAATTTTTTGAGCAAGATCGGCATCTTTTGAAGTCAGGCGACTCATCAGCCCCTGCTCGATCTCCGACTTGACGTAGTTCATGATCTTCGCGGCCGCTTTCACGCCACCGACACTCGAAGACTTGAGCGAAGAGTTCGAAGAGAACTGCTTGCGCATGATCACTTCGAGCTCTTGCATCGCCGTCGGCTGAATCGTCTCAAGGGTTGCGACACGCGAGATGACCTCAGGTCGCACCGTCTCGGGCAAGAATCTCAGCACGTCGGCCGCCACGTCATAGTCGAGGAACGACAGCACGATCGCGATGATCTGCGGGTGTTCGCTCGAGATCATCTCCGAGATCGATCGCGCGTCCATCCATTGCAGCACTTCGAGACCGCGATTGGCCGAAGCCGGCATGATTCGGCTGAGCACGCTACTCGCCTTGTCCTCACCAATGGCGTTACGCAACACGCTCTCGAGATAGTCGATGCCGCCGCCGATGTTCGTCTGCTTCTTGATGGTCGCGATGAAGCCGTCGAGCACCACACTGACGGCCTCCTGCGAGAGATCAGCCACCGAGATCATCGCGGCGCTCAAATGCTGTACTTCTTTAGGAGCGAGGTGACGAATGACGCTCGCGGCCTCTTCTTCGCCGAGCAGCATGAGCATGACCGCAGCGCGCTGTGTATTCGAGAGCGCCGCCACTTCCATGGCGATCTGCTCAGGGTCGACCGTGTTGACCGCTACCGCGGTTGCTTCTGCCATGTCCGTGCTCCCGCTAGGTCAGGTCGCGGCCGATCAGGTTCTTCAGCACCAGCGCCACACGCTTGGAGTCTTGCGACACCATCATGCGCACCACCGTGACCTTATCGTCGTAGCTGTTGGCGGTATCGAGAAGATCCGCCGAAATACCCTTCTTCTTAGGCTTCATTCGAGCCTTGAGTTCTTCGAGCGTCTCGCCTTCGCGAAGCTCGACCTCGCCCTCTGCAGGCCCGGCGGACTCCGCCGCGACTCCGCCCATCGATGCCTGACCCGCGCCGCCCATCACGGCATCACCGGCCGTAGCGAGTGCGAGACCGTCAGCGCCGCTGAGCGGGCTCGGTCCGGCCGGAGGCGCGACGAGTCGATTGATCAGAGGTCGTACGATCAGCAAGCCGAGCAAGGCGATCGCGAGCGCGACGGTCAAATATTTTCCAGCGTCGATCACCTGCGGACGCATGTAGATCGGCGGCTCGACTTCGACAACGGGCGGCTCGAAGTTCGTGCTGATGATATTGACGACGTCTCCACGTGCCGCATCAAAGCCCACAGCACCTTGAACCAGAGTGGTCAGCCGAGCAATTTCGGCAGCCGGCAGAGGCTTACGCGCCGGCGGAGCCGTCGCGCCAGGTGCCGCGATGGCATCATTGATCGCCACGCTGACCGACAGCCGTCGCATGCGCGGGGCCGGATCGACGACATACCGAACACTGCGGTCCATCTCGAAGTTGCGACTTTCGCTGCGCTCTTGGCCACGAACCACCGGCTCACCGGCGGGCGGCGTCGCCGCTGCGGGGGCTGCGGCTGCAGGCGCTGCAGCCGCATTCGGATCAGCTGGCGCATTGGCGGCCGCTGTCGCCGCGACGGGCGGTGGCGGTTCGTTCGATAACGACCCCGGAACGCCGGACGAACGCGGCTCGGTGGTACTACTCTCTTTCAGCTGCTCGGAACGCACGCGCGTACCGGCATTGTTCGGATCGAAGTTTTCAGTGGTTTGCTCGATCACCGAGAAATCGAGATCCGCATTGACCTGAGCACGCACATTCGCCGCGCCGAAGATCGGCGTCAGCATCTGATTGATGCGATCGACGTAGTCCGCCTCAAACTTCTGTCGAAGCTCGAGTTGCTTGGCGTTGAGATCCTTCGCACCCGCCGGCTCGGTGAGCAGACGGCCGAACTGATCGACCACCGACACGTTGGCCGGAACCATATACGGAATGCTTGAAGACACCAGATGGATGATCGCCTGAACCTGCCCATCGCTCACGGCGCGACCGGCGAACGGCGTCACGATCACCGAGGCTTTCGGGTCGGCTCGATCACGGACGAATGCGCTCTGACGCGGCAAGGCGAGATGCACCCGAGCATCTTTGATGGAGTTGATCCGACGAATACTTTGGGCGAGCTCTTCTTCTACAGTCGCGTTATAGCGAGCTTGCTCCATGAATTGGCTCGTACCGAGCGGCATGGTTTCGTTGAGCATCGAAGACCCGGTGGTGGAGTCCTTCGGCAGCCCCGCTGCCGCAAGCATGATGCGCGCTTCGTGAAATTCACTGGCCGGCACGACGAGCGAACCCGTTGCCGGGTCGAGCTGAACACCGATGCCGTTTTTCTGGAGCAGCTGCTGGGCGGCTTCCTTATCGGCATCCGCCATTTCCGGGTAGAGCGCGCGCGGCGGAGGCGTCGACATCGACACGTACGCGACGACCGCCAGCAACAGCACGAGCGCGATACCCACGTACGGCAACGCCGTCCTGACGATGGGCTGTTGTAGAAAATTCGTGACCGCTCCCGACGAAGCCGCCTCGGTCGGCGCCAGATCCGTCGAACGCATGGCATCACGCGAGGTGGATACCATCACCCCGGCTCCCGCGCCTTCGTTATCCAGGCGCGACCTCAAAACATCCGCTTCGACCGCTGCCATGGCGTTACACCGTCATGTTCATGATTTCTTTGTAGGACTCCAGG
>JAFMKA010000090.1 GCA_017853175.1 Steroidobacteraceae bacterium
CCCCTTCTTGGGGCCAACGAAATACGTGCCGCTCTACCGCGACCCCAGCCCCCTCAACCCCTCCTCAACGCCGCCTCGAGGGTGTTCTTCATGAGCATGGCGACGGTCATCGGGCCGACGCCGCCGGGGACCGGTGAGATCCACGAGGCGCGCTTGGCAGCCTCGGCAAATTCGACGTCGCCGACGAGCGCGCCGTCCTCGCGTCGGTTGATGCCAACGTCGACGACCACGGCGCCGGGCCGTATCCACTCGCCCTTGATGAGCCCGGGTTTACCGGCCGCAGCCACGAGCACCTCAGCCTCGCGCACGTGATGCTCGAGGTCTTCGGTGAACCGATGGGTCACGGTCGTCGTCGCACCCATCAACAAAAACTCGAGCGACATGGGTCGCCCCACGATGTTGGACGCCCCGACGATCACGCAGTGCTGGCCCTTCACCGACACGCCGATGTGCTCGAGCATGCGCACCACACCATACGGCGTGCACGGCCGGATCAGCGGGTTGCGCTCGGCGAGCCGCCCGATGTTGTACGGATGAAACCCGTCCACGTCCTTGCGCGGGTGGATGCGCTCGACGACCTCGGTCTGCCGAATATGCTCGGGCAGCGGCAGCTGGACCAAAATCCCATCGACGGAAGGATCGGCATTGAGGGCATCGATCCGCGTGAGCAGCTCGACCTCGCTCGTCGAGTGGGGCAGGTCGATGGCGACCGAGGCAATCCCGCACTCTTCGCAGGCCGCGCGCTTGTTGCGCACGTAGACGGCCGAGGCCGGGTTGTCCCCGACCATGACGACCGCAAGCCCTGGGCGACGGGCGCCCGTGGCGGCCAGCCGATCGACGGCCGCACGAACTTCGGCCTTCACCACCCGGGCGATGGCCTTGCCGTCGATGATTTTCGCGGGGCCCTGGCTCATGACTGGCGCCGATGATAGGGGGTCGACCCCCGGAGTGCCACCCAAAGCCCTATAATCGCCGGCTCGAAAACGACGGACCCCCTGAAAACCCCATGCTCCAGAAAATCGGCGATTCCCTCAAAGGCAAGAAAACCTTCGCGTGGCTCATCATCATCCCGCTCGCCTTCGTGTTTGCGATCTGGGGTGCGACTGGGGCGGTCTCGCTCGATTTCATCGGACCCAAGCGCTATGCCGCCAAGGTCGACGGCAACGAGATTTCTTTGCAGGACGCGGGCCGCCTCTGGCAGGACCAGCAGTCGCAGTGGGCGCAGCAGTTCGGCACCGACATCCCCGAAGACCTCAAGCCCTCGCTCCAGGACGGCATCATCGAGCGTCTGATCCGCTCTGAGCTCATTAGCGCCCGCTCGCGAGAGGCGGGTTATCGTGTGGATGGCGCGCGCGTGCAAGAGAGCATCCGCAACGAGCAGGCCTTCCAGGTCGATGGCCAATACAACGAAACCCTCGCGCTCGCGCGCCTCGCGCAGCTCGGCATCACGGCTGATCAATACCGTGCCGACATCCGCCGCGGACTGCAGAACGAAGAGCTGCAGCGCACGCTCTTTGCCGGCGAATTTTTGACCGCGACCGAAATCGGTCGTCGTATCGCTCTCGAGGATGAGCAGCGCGAAGTGCGCTATGCGCTGTTCCCGGCCGCGAAGTATCGTACGAACCTCAAACTCTCCGACGCCGAGCTCAACGCGTGGTATCAAAAAAATTCCCAGCGTTTCTTGACGACGGAGTCCGTGCGCCTGCAAGTTGCCGAAGGTTCGATCGCCGACGTGTCGGGTAAGGTCGTTGTCGCGGAGTCCGATCTCCTAAACCTCTACGCCAAAAATAAAGACCTCTACGCCGAGCCCGAGCGCCGTCGTGCGCGGCACATCCTGCTCGCCACCGAAAAAGAAGCGAACGAGGTGCTCGCCAAGCTCAAGGGTGGGTCTGATTTCGCAGCGCTCGCGACGCAGCTTTCGAAGGATACGGGCTCCGCGGGCAGCGGCGGTGATCTCGGCTTCTCAGAAAAATCCGCCTTCGTCGCGCCCTTTGCCGAAGCCGTCTTCTCGATGAAAGAAGGCGAGACCCGAGGCCCCGTGAAAACCGAGTTCGGGTTCCATGTCATTCGTCTCGAGGCCATTCAGGCGGGTCGAAATAAGTCGTTTGCGGAAGTGCGTACAGAGCTCGAAGACGAGTATCGCCGCGGCCGCATCGCCGATCTCTTCGGCGAGAAGCAGGATGCCGTGCAGCAGCGTCTCGAGCAGGCGGGCGCCGATCTCTCAAAGATTGCCAACGAACTCGGCCTCAAGCTCGGCGAAGTCGCGACCTATCAGCGTGGCACGGGCAGCCCAGAACTCGCGGCAACGCCCGAACTCGATGCGCTCGTGTTCGGTGACGCCGTGCTCAATCAGCGTCGCATCGGTGGCCCGGTGGGCCTCGGTGAAGATCGCTTCGTCGTCGTGCGCGTGCTCGAGCATCGCAAGCCTGCGGTGCCGGCGCTTGCGACCGTGCGCGCTCAGGCGCTCGAGGCGGCGACGGCCGAACGTGCGACCGAAGAGGCTCGTAAGACGGCTGAGTCGATCGTCAAAGTATTGGGTGAGGGTGGCGCGTTCGAGTCGCTCGCCACGGGTTTAGGCGGCGCGCCGACGGCGGCCCGCTTCATCGATCGTCGCGATCCGGCCGTACCCGCCGAAGTGCGCAACGCCGCGTTCGACGTCTCACGCCCGGCTGCAGGCAAAACCTCGGCGAAGGCCGTGGTCACGAAAGACGGTGCAGCGGTGGTCGTCGTGTCGCAGACGCGCGTATTGCCTTCAGCGGCCGATGCGGCGGCGCGTGCCGCGCGGGGTCAAGAACTCGCCGGGCGTCAGGCGCTCGGCACGCTCGCCTCGTACGTCGAGGACATGCGTGAGAAGGCGAAGGTGACGAAGAACCCGCAGGCGTTCCAGTAAACGCCCAAGGTAAACGCTCAAAGTAAACGCCCAAACGGGCCGCGCTACTCCCCCGCCGTCTCCGGGAAACTCATGCCGACGGTGCTGAATCCACCGTCGACATACACGATCTCGCCCGTGATGCCGGCGGCGAGATCCGAACACAAAAACGCGGCGGCATTGCCCACGTCTTCCTGCGTCACGTTGCGACGGAGCGGTGCGACCTGCGCCACGCGCGAGAGCATCTTGCGAAACCCGCTGATGCCGGCGGCCGCCAACGTTTTGATCGGTCCTGCCGAGATGCCGTTCACGCGGATCCCGAGCGGCCCTAAGTCGGAAGCCAAAAACCGTACGTTCGCCTCGAGGCTCGCCTTGGCGAGTCCCATCACGTTATAGCTCGGGATGGCCTTCACTGCGCCGAGGTAGGAGAGCGTCAAAATGGAACCCGCACGACCTTGCATGAGCGGCGCAGCGCCGCGCGCGAGCGCGGTGAGGCTGTAGCTCGAGACATCGTGCGCGATCGCAAACGCCTCGCGCGTCGTGCTTTGCGTAAAGCCACCCGCGAGTGCCTCGCGCGGCGCGAACGCCACACAATGGATCACGATATCGAGGTGACCCCACTCGCGCTTGAGACTCTCGAAGGCGGCATCGATCTGCGCATCTACAGTGACATCGAGCGGCAAAATAATCTTTGATCCGATCGAGTTTGCGAGGGTGTCGACCCGCTCTTTGAGCTTATCGTTCGGGTATGTGAACGCCAGCTCCGCACCCTCGCGATGCATCGCCTCGGCGATACCCCAGGCGATCGACCGGTCACTCGCCACGCCCACGATCAGCGCGCGTTTACCACTTAAAAATCCCATGGTTAGTTCCCTCGACGGATGACGAGTCGCTGACCGACTCGCAATACGCCATTCTTTGAAATGTCGTTCCAGGCGACGAGCTGCGAGATCGTCACGCCATAACGCTTTGCTATGCCCGAGAGCGTGTCGCCGCTGCGCACGCGATGCGTCACGCGTGAGTTTTCGCGAGCGCTCTCGCGAGCACCCCCCGAGCTCGAGGCGCCGGCGTCCGAGCCGCCGCCGCGCGAGACGATGAGTCGCTCGCCCGGTCTGATCTTGTCACCCGGCTTCTTGCCGTTGAGGCGCATGAGCGTCTTCGGATCCATATTGTTACGCCGCGCGATCGCCCAGATCGACTCACCGCGCCTGACCACGTGCACCTCAGGCCGTCCGCGCTTCTTACGCGACTTCGGCTCGGGGCCGTCTACACGAGCCGCCGCACGCAACACCTTTTGAGGCAGCTTCGTGGTGCCCGACGGCACGCGCAGGTCCATACCCGGATTCACACGCGCATCTTTGAGACCATTGAGCATGCGAATGGTCATCACGCTCGTGCCATAGCGCGAGGCCAAATCGGGTAACGATTCGCCGGCGCGCACGATGTGGTGCGTCACGCGCATGAGCTCATCGGGCGAGAGCAAGGTCACGTTCTGCTGAAAAAGCTCGGCCGAGTCGATGGGCAGCAAGATGGCGTGCGGGCCCTCGGGCGGCGTCGCCCAGCGGTGATACGCGGGGTTCAGCTCGGAGAGCTCTTCGTGCGAGAGCCCCGCGAGATCGGCGGCGAGGCGCAGATCGATCTGCGATCCGAGCGACACCCGCGTGAAGTAGGGCTCGTTCGGAATCGGGCTGAACTCGATCCCGAAGATCGACGGATCCGCAACGAGCCGCTTCATCGCTAAGAGCTTCGGCACGTACGCGCGCGTCTCGTTCGGCAGACGCAGATCCCAGAACGTCGTCGGTAATCCCGCGGCACGATTGCGCGCGACGGCCCGCGCCACACAGTTCTCGCCGCAGTTGTAGCCTGCGACCGCGAGCAACCAGTCGCCATCGAACTCATCGTGCAGGAACTGCAGATAATCGAGCGCCGCACGCGTCGACTCGATCACATCGCGTCGCCCGTCGTACCACCAGTTCTGCGGCAGGCCAAAGCGGCTACCCGTATCCGGAATGAACTGCCACAGTCCCGAGGCGCGCGCCTTCGAATACGCAAAAGGCTCGAACGCACTCTCGATCACCGGCAGCAGCGCAAGCTCCATCGGCATGCCGCGGCGCTCGACCTC
>JAFMKA010000025.1 GCA_017853175.1 Steroidobacteraceae bacterium
CATCAAAAGCTGAGGCTCAATACCTCTCGTGAAGAATCTGAACATCGGCGTCGTAGGTGGCGGTATTGGCGGACTTTCTGCAGCACTCGCTCTGCAGCGAGCGGGTTTTCGACCCGTTGTGCTCGAGCAGGCTCCCGTACTTGCCGAGGTCGGTGCCGGAATCTCGCTGAGCCCCCCAGCGGCTCACGCGCTCAACTCTCTGGGGCTGACCGACGTCCTGCGCACGAAGTGCTTTCACCCCGAAGATCAATGCGTTCGCCATTATCAGGATGGCCGCCCGCTCAACTGGATCAATCGCGGCCAGGCACTCATCGAAAAATACGGTGAGCGTTACTACCTGGTTCATCGAGCGGACTTGCACGATGCTCTCGCGGCCGCTGTTCGTGCCAATGATCCCACCGCGATAGAGCTCGATCGGCGGTGCCGTACAGTTTCGCAAGACGGCACGGGTGTCACGGTTGTTTTGGCCGACGGCAGCGAACGTCGATTCGATGCGCTCATCGGCGCTGATGGATCACGATCGGCTGTTCGACACGAGATTTTCGGACCGATCGAGCCCGAGTACACGGGCTACATCGCTTGGCGGGGTGTCGTCCCAATGGAGCTCGTTCCACCGGAGATCCTGCAGCCACCTTCAGGTATCTTTTTGGGGCCCGGTCATCTTGTTAACCGCTACCCGATTCGTGGCGGCAAACTTCTCAACTTCGTGGCCTTCGCAGAGCGTAAAGAGTGGGTCGAGGAAGGGTGGTCGATCCGATCGACAGTCGAAGAGCTACTCAAAGAATTCGAGGGGTGGACTCCAATGGTGCGCCGCATCATGGAGCTCGTGCCACCCGATTTGCTTTTCAAATGGGGGCTGTTCGATCGCGAGCCCCTAAAAACCTGGACGAAAGGTCGAATCACCTTACTCGGTGACGCCGCTCACCCGATTTTGCCGTTCCTAGGGCACGGTGCCGTACTCGCAATCGAAGATGCCGTAGTGCTTGCTCGAGCAATCGCAACATCTGATCGACTCGAGGATGCCTTCGAACGATACGAACACGCCCGCGTCGAGCGCGCGGCGTTCGTCGTACTCGAGTCCCGAAAGGCGGGAAAAGTGTTTCATGCGCCCGATCCGGAGAAGTATCCGGAACGCACCAAGGGTCAAGCGGCAGACGAGGGGATCGGCCTTTTCGCGTATAACCCGGTCACTCAGCCGATCTAAGGCGAGTCATCCTGGGAAGCTGTCGATTCCCGAAGCTGATTTTCGAATCCCGGTTTGTACTCGCGCGACGATTTCGCCGCTCGCCAAATCGAGGCAGGCGAGCTCGCCCGAGAAAAAATTGCTCGCGTAGACATATCCGCTGCGAGGCGTCGCGAGTGAAGCCCAGCCGAACGACCCGAAGGAATAGCTTCGAATGAGCCGGCCGGCGTCATCCACCGCGTCGATCCCGCGCCCATTCACGACGAGTAGTCGGCCAGCTTCATCGAACCGCAAATCAAAGAATATCCGTCCAGCGTTTTCCGGAGCGATGACGAGATCAGGTAAAGATCTTTGAGCGATGAGATCCCAGCGCATGATTCTGGGGCCTGACTCCGAGGTGTAGATGAGCGTTCGACCGTCGGGTGCAATGGCGCTCGACGTGAGGCCCTGAAAGCCACCCATGCCTCCATGGACGGGCGTCGCATGTTCGCGAATCAGTTTTCCAGTCTTGGAAAACTCGAACAGGTGCCCATCTCCAAAACGACGGGTGCCGGGCATGAAGGGCAGTGTAGTCCCCAAAGGGACCCGAGATTTTTCGCCGACGAAATTTTCACCGAGAAAGAATCGCCCATCTTCAGCGAACGTGATGTGCCCAAAAGAGCGGGCAGGGGCTTTGAAATCGGGTAGCCGTCGTCCGTCAGCTGACAGTCTCACGACCTTGTACGCAAAAGAGTCGAACGCCCAGAGCGTTCGATCAGGGGAGAACTTGAGCCCCTGCACGATGTGGGTGGTGTCATCGAGCCAGATCGAATTTTTCAGCCGTAACTCGGCGTCGTACTGCAGAATGCGACCGCGACCTCGATGATCATCTTTCGGATCGTTAAGCACCGTACAGCCCACGACAACGTCGCCTCGCGCGAAAGCGAGTGCCGTTTGACTCATCGCGCTTAGGGGTAGCGCACCGAGACCCGCGAGTACTGCACGGCGATGCATGGGTCGCGATTTATTTTTTAACGGTATCCCAAGTTGACTTGGCGCTCGAGGAGGGCGGTAAGCGGCCGCAGTGAAGGCCGGCATCGACCATCAACACCTCGCCGGTGACGACGCTGGCACCTTCCAGAAACCAAACCAGCGTTTCGGCAATTTGCTCGGCGGTAGGTACCACTTGCAGCGGAACCATGGCCGCTGCGTTGACCAGAAAAGCCTGATATTGCTCGGGGGTCATGCCACCCTGAAGCCATCGTGTTTGAATGGCACCAGGCGCTACGGCGTTGATGCGAATCTCCGGGCCAAGCACCAGCGACAGCGACTGGGTGAGCATATTGAGCGCGGCCTTGCTTGCCGCGTAAGCCATCGAGGAGGCGATGCCCGTGATGCCGCCGATCGATGAGTTATTGACGATGGCGCCATGCCCCTGCTTCTTCATAAAAGGCGCGACGGCGCGAACCATCTGATAGGCGCCGACGACGTTAACCTTATAGATCGCGAGAAAATCGTCGCCGGTGAGACCGTCGAGATTTTCGTACGGGTTGAACTTGGTCTTCGCAGCATTGTTGATGAGGTAGTCGATGCGCCCCCACTTGTCGTTTGCCGCCTTAGCCATGGCCTGACAGGACGACTCTTCCGCAACATCACCTTGAATCACCAAGGTTTCTGCGCCTTTCATTTCGCATTGCTTTGCAGTTTCCCGAGCTTCGGACTCGCTGCGCGTGTAGTTGATCACGACGTTGCAGCCTCGTTCTGCCAGCATGATGGCGGCCGCGGCACCGACGCCGGTGGCCGAGCCTGTGATGATGGCGACCTTACGGGTAGAGGACATGGTGACTCCGATGTGTCCTGGAGAAATAAGCGTTGATCATGCCGATTCGGATACCGATCGGGGAACCACTCGGAACCGTCTGTCCGATGTAAGGTCAGTTGTCTCCGCCAAAGCCCTCACCTATGGCCCCGGCCGGGGCGGGGCGGTTAGTCTGTGGCATCGTCAGGGCCGCTAGGCCAAACGGGGGCAATCATGGCATTCAAAGACATGCGCGAGTTCCTCGCGCTGCTCGAGAGCGAAGGACAACTGAAGAACGTCGACGTCCCGCTCAACGGACGTCGCGACACCAACGAGCTGCAGGCGCTGATGAATTACGTCTGCAGCAAAGATGGTCCCGCATTGATGCTGAACAACGTCGATGCCATCAATACCCAAGGCGTTCCCATTCTGTTCAACCCGTTCGGCACGCGCGAGCGCACGGCGATGACCATCGGTTTTCGTGATTGGCGCGAAGCGAAGCTGCACCACTCCGAGGTGCTTGCTGATCCGGCTCGTTGGCACGCTCCCAAAATCGTCGACAAGTCGAAGGCGCCCTGCAAAGAGGTGATCATCAAGGGCGACGACGTATCGCTCGATAAGCAGATCCCCCACGTATGGTTCGGCAAAGAGGGTCCGGCATACATCACCAATGCCATGACCTTTTCAAAAGATCCTGAGACCGGCGGACGCAACTGCGGCTGGTATCGATTCACCCAATTCCTTGACGCCACTCATCCTCAAGGGGGTAGCTACAAGCCGGAGCGCGCCAAAACCGATCTTGCGGCGTTTTACTGGTGGAATCCGCCGTTCTCGGATATCGGGCGACACACGTTCAAAGCTTCTCAGATGGGCAAGCGGCTCGAGGTCGCGATTGCCGGCGTCTGTGATCCGGCGCTACATCTGGCTTCCGCAACGGGTGTTCCCTTCAATGTCGACGAAACCGCCTTCGCCGGTGGACTGCGTGGATCACCCGTCGAAATGGTTCGTTGTGAAACCGTCGATCTGGAAGTGCCGGCCAGTGCCGAGTGGGTCCTCGAGGGCGAGGTCATCACCGACGAACTCGAAGCGATTGGTTGGCACTCAAACCCCGTTGGTTACTACGACCGCGTGCAGGTGTTCCCGATCGTCCGCATCAAATGCATCACCCATCGTAAGAAGCCCATCTGGCACGCCACCATGGAGATGGTGCCGCCTTTCGATCACAACTACATCGCCCTGCTACCGGTCGAAGGCGAAGTGCTCTCCGACCTTCGCAAGAAGATTCCTGAAGTGCATGACGTCGCCGTCACACCAAACATGTGTTACGTCGTGCAACTGTCGGTCGACGGTTGGCGTAAGCCTCATCCGAACTTCGGCAAATACGTTATCCACGCCGTTTGGGGTTCGGCGGGTCGATGGGGACGAACCGCCAAGCTCGTCATCGTCGTCGGTCCCGATGTCGACCCCTACGACCTCAAGCAAGTGGAGTGGGCGATGATGACCCGCTGGCAGCCGGTCAAAGATTCGGTCATCCAGCCCGACGGTATTCCGATGATCCTCGATCCCTCTTGCGAAAAATCACCACAGTTCGGCGCCTTCCGCTCCGATCAGATGGGTATCGATGCCACGATAAAAATTCCTGAGCGCTTCACCGAGTATCCGGAAGTGTCACAGGCTGACCCGGTACAAGTGGCGGAGATTGCGAAGAAACTCGCCGGCATCGTTTGAAGTCGTCGAGCGAACGCTTCGGAAGAGACTACTACCGTCGCTTCTATCGGGACGGCAGAACTTCCGTGACTTCACGGGCCGAAATGACGGCCCGTGCCAACCTGATTGCCGCCTATACGCGCCACATCGGCTGTCCTGTGGCGAGTATTCTCGACGCGGGTTGTGGCCTTGGATTAATGCGTGATCCCCTGTTGCGTGCGTTGCCCGGTGCCACGTACGTAGGGCTCGAATACAGCGAATATCTTTGTGACCGTTACGGATGGGTACAAGGCAGTCTCGCCACTTACCGCCCTCGGAAACCGTTCGATCTCGTCGTCTGTTTCGACGTGTTTCAATACCTAGATGACACGTCAGCTGAAAAGGCCATGCGCAACTTCGCGAGGCTTTGTCGCGGCGTGCTGTTCTTCAGCGCATTGACCCGTCGAGACTGGCGCGAAAACGCCGACCAATCCCGTACCGACCCTGATGTCACCATGCGCACCGGGGCTTGGTATCGCAAGCGACTCGCCAAAAACTTCCGCCCGATCAGCGCGGGCTTTTGGATCCGCCGTGGCGCTCCACTCGTGACGTGGGAGCTCGAGTCCGTAGGCTGATCGATCCGCGAACGAGTTTTAAAGCAGAGCGCCCGACGATTCGGGCTGATTGCCTCGCGCAATATTCCGCGGTTCGTGACCTTCGGGGGGGATCAACTTGTACACCACGGGCGTGACGAGTCGCGCGAGCAGTGTCGAGGTGATGAGTCCGCCGATGATCACCCATGCCATCGGTGAATAGAGCCCGCTGTTTTGCGCAGCGAGCGGCAATAGACCGCCGATCGCCGTCGCAGACGTCAGCAAGATCGGCAGAAACCGAATCTCTCCCGCCTGCTCGATGGCGTCATCCAACGGCACGCCTTCCTCACGCAGCTGGTTTGTGAAGTCGACAAGCAAGATCGAATTCTTGATTTCAATTCCGATCAACGCGATGAAGCCGATACTTGCCGTGAAAGAAATATCGTTATTGGTCAGTAGCAGCATCAACATGCCACCGAAGATGCCAAGCGGAACGACAGTCAGCACGATCAGGGTCGACCGGAAGCTACCGAACTCCAGCACCAGCACCGCAAAGATTCCGAAGAGCGCTACGATAATGGCCGTACCGATTCCTCCGAATGCATCAGCGCCCGCTTCCGCATCGCCGCCAAGCACATAGCGATATCCGCGAGGCCACTCCATATCGTCAAGGCGACTGACGACCGCTGCAGTGACCTTTCCGGTGTTATCGCCTCGTTGGACATCGGAGTTGATCGTCACCGCACGTTGACGGTCGTAACGCGAAATCAAAACTGGAGCGGGTTCGAACTCGATCGACGCCACCTGTGACAGGGGCAACGACTCACCAGAAACGCTGATCACACGTGCTGCTTCGATGGCCTCCAGAGTGGGTCGGCCGTCAAGCGGTGTGCGTACGACGATCGGATACTGCTCACCATCGAGATCTTTGAACGTTCCGGCCGGCAGCCCTGAAATGGCGAGACGCATGGCGCGATCGATTTCTACAGCGGGCACGCCGAGAAGAGCCGCCTTCGCGGTGTCGGCCTCGATCTTGATATTGGTTCTTGGAAACTTGAGGGGATTACGAACGTCGCGGGTTCCCGGTGTTTCTTCGATCAAGCGTTCGATTTTACTCGCCAGTTCATCGAGGACTTCGATGTCTGGCCCGACGATGCGCACGGCGATCGGCGCGGACACGGGTGGCCCATTCACGAACTCGCGTACTGAGATACGGGCGCCCGGATAACCGTCGAGTCGGGAACGCAGCTCATCGATCTGCTTCGGTGTACGCCGGGTGTCGTACTTCTCAAGTACTACGAACACCTCGGCATACGACGCGGTTTCGCTGCGCTGAATGTGGTTGTAATACACCTGTGGATTGCCGCGACCGATATTCGTGAACACCGAGCGCACTCCCGGCATCTTCCGCACTTCGGATTCGACGAATTGCGCGGCTTTATCGGTCGCCGAAAAACTGGTTCCCGTGGGCGTTTCGACCTGGACCAAAAATATGGGCGTATCCGCCTTTGGGAAGAGACTAGAGCCGAGCACTGGCACGAGTAGTGCAGAAAGCAGCAAGGAGCCACCAATCGCGGCGACGACGGTCGCTTTGGGCCGCGCCAAGCAGTAGTGCAGCGCTGGACGGTAATAACGATGAATGCCATCCATGATTCGTTGGAGCAAGCGACTCGAATGTCCGACCTCTTCGGCCGGCAACATGCGACTGGCAAGAAACGGAATGATGAATAGAGCGATCAACAGCGAGCCGACGATCGTGGCGACAACCGTGGTCGGTAGCACACGAATGAATTTACCGGAATTACCGGGGAGTGCCATGAGCGGCAGGAAAGCGAAGATCAGCGTTGCCGTACAACCAAGGATCGCGACGAAAATCTGCCGAGTCCCGGCGACCGCCGCTTTGACGCGGTCATAGCCCATCCGTAAATGACGAGAGATGTTTTCGACGGCGACGATCGAGTCGTCGACCAAAAGACCGAGTGCAACGACGAATCCTGCGATCGAGAGCTGATTGAGCGAGTAACCCAAAAAATAGAGAACGGTCAGACCAAAAGCGAGCGATAGTGGAATCGAGATCATGACGATGCTGGCCGCGCGAAGACCGAGCGGTAACAGCGTGATCAGCACCAAACCGATCGCGATCATGAAGTCGGTGTAGAGACGGTTGAGGCGCTTTTCGACATTCTTCGACTGATCGAAGCCGAGTTCGAGCGTCACACGCTTCGGCAGACCCGCCTGATACCGATCGACCACCTGATCGATGGCCTTTCGTACCTCGAGAATATTTTGGCCTTCTTTCATGTTCGCGGTGACGAACACAGCTCGACGATTGTTGTATCGGCCGATGTGCCCCCATTGGCCTTCGTCCCAACGGATCTCGGCGATATCGCGCAGACGTACGGTACGACCATCGGCCGCATTCACGACGGTTTCGCGAACTTGCTCAAGGTCCTGATAGGAGCCGGTCGCTTTCACCGAAAAGCTGCGAGGACCGATGTCCACCACGCCGGCAGGAATATTCGCGTTCTCGCTCTCGATAGCCTGAATGATTCGCGTGGGCGTAATACGAAGATCAGCGAGCCGCCGCGTATCGATTTCGATGCGCAGTTCGCGCGGCGGATAGGCCCAACTTTCGGACGAACGTACGCCCGGAACACCTTTGAGGGCGTCTTTCAGGGTACGCGCGTGGGTCTGCAACTCTCGATAGGGCGCATCGTCCGACACCAACGCGTACTGAACGATGTTGACGAGCCCGGGGCTGAACTTTCTGATTCGGATTTCGCGTACTTCCGCAGGAAACCCTGGCCTCAAGGCGTTGAGTTCTCTGACGATCTCCTCGTACTTTCGATCGGGATCGGTAAACGCTTGAAACTCGATGATCGTGAACGCGACGCCATCGGCGACGATGCTCTCCAATTGCTTGACGTCGTCGAGCTCTGCGAGTCGATCCTCCAGCGGCTTGGCGACTAAACGTTCGAGATCTTTCGGATCGCCGCCCGGCATGATCGTCGAGATCTCGAAGCCCGAAATCTTGAACGACGGATCCTCCTCCCGAGGAACAGAGAGGAAGCTGTAGAAGCCGAGTACGACCAAACAGAAAAAAACCACCAGCGTGAACTGGTAGCGTTTGATCGGAAATTCGAGAATCGGAGTGGCCATGCGAGGTCAGCGAATCATCGCGGCAGCAGTCGCCGCACCCGTCGATCCGTCGACGACACGAATTCGTTCGCCATCCACGAGATAAAGTGAACCTTCCGTCACCACTCGCTCGCCGGGGTTCAGTCCCTCTGCCAGGGCCACTTGCTCATCTTTGATGAAGCCCACTCGTACCAAGCGCTTTCGGGCCGTCGTACCGTCGATGACGAAGACGCTGGCCGTTCGACCTTCTCCTTCGACGATGGCACTCACCGGCACATAGGTGAAGCGCACCGATCCGGACTGAGCGGGTTCGATCGTGACATTTCCTACGAGCCCACTCGCCAAACGGATATTGGCGACGGGATCGAGTCGCACCTGAGCTGGGAAGAGACCGGTTCGCGGATCTGCAGCCGAGGAAACTTCGCTCACGGCACCTTTGAGCTCAATGCCCGGGTACGCATCGAGACGCACACGTGCCGAATCACCTGGCTTGATTCGCACGATATTGCGATCTGACAGCGCAAACCTCAGCACGTGCCCACGGTCGGCGCTACCGAGGATGACCACCGGTTGCCCAGGGGGTACAAGCTCGCGCTCCTCAACCAGCTTTCGCAACACCACGCCATCGCGCGGTGCCGTGATCCGTGAATAGCCGAGGTTGAAACGCGCCGCATCGCGCCCGGCGCGGGCTACGGCAGCCTGCGTTCGTAGATTTTGCAGAGCCTCGAGACTGATGACTTGGTCGGCGTACAGGCGCTCGCCACGCTCAAGATCGCGTTCTGCCTTCTGTGCTATCTGCAAGGCTTGCTCGGCTTGCGCCTGAATTTCCGTCAGCTCGACTTCTGCCAGCAGCGCGCCTTTGCGCACCGTCTCACCTTCCTGAACGACGATACGACGCACGATTCCGCCCGTCTTGAATGACAATCTCATTTCGTCGCGTGCACCGATCAGACCATTCGCTTCGATAGGCGCCACGGCGGGTCCCGCCGTGGCTTCTGCCGCGCGTACGGGAGTTTCGACGACGGCTTCCTTATCGGACGCATCGCTGCAACCGAACATCAATAACGAAGTCATGAGTAAAACAGGGAGCGGATTTTTCATGTCGTATCGCATCACGGTAGGGTCGCTCCAGTGGCGTAATCGAGTTCTGCCTGGCGCGCGAGTAATTCGAAGCGCACGGCGTTCAAGTTGAGCTCTGCAGCGGTCAGCGTGGTGCGCGAGTCGAGAAACTCGACTTGGCTGATCACGCCTTCGTCGCGTTTTCGGCCTGCAATCCGAAACGCGGCACGCGCGGCGTCCGCACGCGCCTCTGCCGTTCTGAGCGAGGCTACGCTCGCTTGCAATCGATCTAAGGCTTGCTGGACTTCCAGCTGAATCTGCTGACTGGCCTGTTCTCGCTGAAGTTCTGCCTGGCGTTGAGCTACGCGAGCCTGACGGACCTCGGCGCGCCGACTGCCGCCATCGAAGAGCGTCCAGTTGAGCAGCACCGATACCGTCGCAAAATTTCGGCCTCGACCAAATTCGTACTCTTCGCCCTGAGAGCCGCCATCGATCGCGAGCGCAATCGAGGGTTTTCGTGCTGCCCGTGCGGCATCGACTTGCGCACTGGCCGCGCGAGCGACCCGATCAAGCTGAGCAAATTCTGGTCGCCGCGCCACGGCCGCTTCGCGCAGTGCCGATAGGTCGGCGACCGTTCTCGAGATCTCTCCCGCGGTATCCGCCGGCTCGAGTGTCGAGCTGAGCGATCGATTCAACAAAAAATTGACGTAACTCGCCGCCTGATCGCGAAGATTACGTGCCTCGGTGAGTTGTTGCTCAACCGCCAACAATTCAGCCTGCGCCCGCAACACCTGATCTTGAGTGATCTTTCCGTTACGAAAGAGCGATTCGTTGATACGAAGATTTTCGGCGAGCAAACCGCGACTCGCTTCGATCAGGCTGGCACCGCGGCTCGCGCGCAGCCAGTCGAGATAACCTACGGTGATATCTCGACGCAGTCTGCCGATGAGCGCGAGACGCGCAAACTCGCTGGCTTCAAGCAACGAACGGCGAGCGCGAACTGCAGCAGGAATCGCAGGAACGTAAAGCGGTTGTCGAATGCTGAGTCGAGTTTCTTGCTCTTGCTCCCGCTGCAACATGAAGCGAGGATCTTCGATCGTGCCGAATCGCGGCGACTTTCCGTCTGCGATCAGTAATTCATTGAGCGTCAGGTAAACCGGATTCAGCGCTGATCCGATGGGCAGGGTGATTTCACGACCCCCTTCTGCACGGGTATAGCGCGTACCGATCGTAGCCTCAGGAAAGAATTTCCCGCGCGCAGCGTCGAGGGCCGCTTGGCTGCGCGCTACCTCGAGCGTTGCCGATTGCAACGCGAGATTAGAGGCAATGCCTTCTCGGACGTATTCCTCGATGACGAGGGGTACGGCACGAGCGCTCGTCGATTCCGTGAGTGCACCCGCTTCCCGCGTCGGGCCGCCTTGCGCGGCAGTGACGCCCGCCAGAGCGAGAGCGAAGGCCGCAACACCGAATCGAGCGGTGTAAGTGCGCTTAGTCATGGCTTCAGGCTCGAGCGGATTGACCGAGGGACATCGCATCGAGCGCCAGTCGAAAGCCGTGCTCGATCAAAGATTCTGCGGATACTCCTGCTCGATGCAGCCCGCCGATCTTGTGCATGGTCAGTTGGATGATGCCGTGCATGAGGCCCCACAGCGTGAAGCTGAGTAGCGCGGGGTTGCCGAGATCGTTACGGATCGAGCCATCTTGAAGTCCGTTCTCGATCGCGCGGGTCAGCGAGGCGTGCGGACGCTCGCCGAATTTCAAAAATTCTTCGTAGGCGGGATCAAGATCACCGGTCGGCGAATGCGCCTCGAAATGCGCCAGGACCTCGAAGCGCACCGGAAACTCTCGGGCGAAATCGACGTAGGCACGTCCGCAGGCTTCGACTTGTTTGAGGCCTTTCAGCGGTTGCCCCAGCACGACCTCGAACCGATCGTTCAGCTGCTCGAGCGCACGAATCGATACCGCGATCAGCAGATCGGCCTTATCGCGAAAATAGACGTACACGAGCGCACGTGACAGCCGAGCCTTACGGGCGACCTGCTCCATAGTCATCGACTCGATGCCGACGACGCTCGCCACGGCTTCTGCCGCATCGAGAATCTCGAGGCGTCGACGTTCCTTCTCTTCTAGGCGGCGTTCGGCGAGGTAACTCATGGCGAGTACATTGCCGAACTTATTGACATCGTGTCAATTAGTGGACACGTGTTTTTCTATTAGACGTCTGTCACCCTACAAACCAAGCCTTAAGCAGCCAAAAAAACGCCATTCCGCCGACAATTGTCGCGATCATGCTGCGACTTGTCGCGAATATGACGGCAGCTGCGACGCCAGCCACCCATCGGGGGTTCTCCAGCGTCAAATTTAGGGTGTCTCCCGTGAAAACCAGGTCTGGCGCGATGATCGCAGCGAGCGCGCAGGCGGGGGCGAATCGCAGCGCGGCGTCGAAGGCCGGAGGAATCCGAAGTCGTGCCCCGAGCAAATGGGGCCCGGACCGGGTGATGAACGTGGCCAAAGTGATGCCGAGAATGGCCCAACGGACATAGGAGTCGATCACGCTTCCTCCCGTCCTCGTTCCACGACGACGGCTGTAGCGACGCCGAGCGCGATACCGAGCGCTAGGCCAAGACGAAGGGGCAGCCCGTGTGCCAGGACCGAGGTCGCCGCAGCGACCGATGCCCCGGCGAGTACCGGCCATTGGCGACACAGCGGGACGAGCAAAGCAATGAGCGTCAACGTGCCCGCGAGCTCGAGCCCCCAAGAGACGGGAATACGCGTCGCCGCGAGGATTCCGATGATCGAGGAGACCTGCCACCACATCCAATTGCAGCTCGCGCCACCGAAGTAATACGCGATGCGATGCGGATAATCGGGCTGTCGCTCGAGAAGCGCTGAAAACCGGGCAAACATAATGTCGCCGACCAGGTACCCCAACCAGAGTCGCCGATTCATCGACAAACCTGCGAAATGCTGTCGAGTCATCACGCTGTAGACGACGAACCGAAGATTGACGATGACCGCGGTCACGACGATGAGCCAGATCGGCGCGAACGTTGCCATGAGCGGCAGAGCGGCGAGCTGAGCGCTTCCCGCATACGCCACCAAGCTCATGACGATGGACTCGGGCACGCCGAGCCCGGATTTCACCATCGCGACGCCGGTGACGAGGCCCCACGCAAAGACGCCGGGCGCCGCCGGCAATAAATCACGCACGCCGTGGCGAAACGCTTCTCGCGGCGAAGTCGCCGCAGCGCCGATGACGGAGGACTCAGACAAGATCGATCGCGTGGATCTTGAGATCGGCGAGCGTCACGACCTGTAGGGCGCGACGATGGGTCGCCTTCAGGCTGACTTTGGGCGCGCAACCGGCCTCGAACGCTTCCTGCCAACGGGCTGCGCAGAGACACCAGCGATCGCCCGGCTTGAGTCCGGGGAAACCGAATTCCGGCCTCGGCGTCGACAGGTCATTGCCCCGAGACCGGGAGAACTCCAGGAACTCTGCGGTCATCAGGGCGCAGACGGTGTGCGAACCGACGTCTGAGGCGTCGGTCTCGCAGCAGCCGCTGCGGAACCAGCCGGTTTTGGGTGACTGGCTGCAGTCGGCGAGAGGCTCGCCGAATACGTTGACCTGCCTGTTCTGACCGTCGCCGCTGCCGTCCATGGTGATGAGAAGGGTACCTTAAACCGATCGGACAAATGAGAATGATCCGCAATTGCATACGCGGGGTGGGCTGTCGGATACTTTGGTTATGGGCGATGTCGGCCAAACTCCGCGGACGCTTTCCGGCCTCAAGGCCGGGGAGTCGGCTGTGGTCGAGCGGGTCGATGCAGACGACCTGCTGGCTCGGCGCCTGCTCGAGATCGGGTTTTATCCTGGCGCGAAGGTCGAGCTGGTGGCGTCCATGTGGCCTGCCGATGATCCTGTTGCCATCCGGGTTGGTGGCGCCACCTTTGCCTTGCGTCGACAGGAAGCGGAGCGGGTGAAAATCCGATGAGCGCCGCAGAGTCACGAATCGCGCTAATTGGCTTACCCAACTGCGGTAAGACCGCACTCTTCAATCGGGTAACCGGTAGCCGGCAAAAAGTTGCGAACTACCCGGGCGTGACGGTCGAGCGAAAGGAGGGGTACCACCGCTCTGCATCCGGGCGTCGTTATCGCCTCTTAGATCTTCCGGGAACGTACAGCCTGACGCCGACTACGCTCGATGAGGCGATCACTCGCGACGTCGCACTCGGGCGGCTTGCGTCGGAACCCAGACCCGACACGATCGTGTTGGTGGCCGATGCCACGCACCTTCCCCTGTCGTTGCGGCTCGCGCTTGAGGTTAAGCGACTCGGGCTGCCGATGATCGTCGCACTCAACATGACCGATCTCGCGCGTAAGCGAGGCTACTCCATCGATCGCGAGAGACTCTCGAAAGAGCTCGGTGCGCCAGTCGTTGAAACGATAGCGGTTGCACGTGGTGGAGCGGATGCGCTGATTCGTTATCTCGACGAACTGTCATCCGAGACGACTACTCTCACCCCGAACTCCGAGTGGCGTGAGCCGTCAGCGGAAGACGTGCAGCAGACCCACATCGAGGCAACGCGCATCCTCGCGGCTTGCGGTTATCGCGAGCCTGCACGCAGCGATTTCATGACATCCGTCGACCGATTCCTGCTGCATCCGTTCTTCGGCTTGCTCGTGTTGGGCGTCCTACTTTTCTTTGTCTTTCAAGCCGTGTTCAGCTGGGCATCGCTGCCCATGGATCTGATCGATGCGGGTGTTGCAGCGCTAGGAGAGTGGGTGAGGGGCAGCATGCCCGACGGACCCCTACGGAGTCTGCTCGCCGACGGCATCATCGCCGGGGTTGGTAGTGTCATCGTCTTCTTGCCGCAGATCATCATCTTGTTCGCCTTCATCCTCGCGCTCGAGGACAGCGGTTACCTGCCGCGTGCCGCGTATCTTCTCGATCGAGTGATGGGTTCGGTCGGACTATCCGGGCGCGCGTTCATCCCGCTGCTGTCGTCCTTTGCTTGTGCAATTCCCGGGATCATGGCGACACGAACGATTCCGAGTGTGCGCGATCGCCTAGCGACCATCATGGTTGCGCCCCTCATGACTTGCTCCGCCCGACTGCCGGTCTACGCCTTGCTGATTGCGGCATTCATTCCCGATCGAGATCTTGGCGGCTTCAATCTTCAGGGTCTGGTGCTGTTCGCTCTTTACTTTGCTGGCGTCGCGGGCGCACTCCTCGTCGCCTGGACGCTCAAAAAATTCCGCGGTGGAAACGATACGCATCTGTTGATGCTCGAACTTCCAGACTACCAATGGCCACGTCTCGGAAATCTCGCCTACGGCTTGTGGGAGCGTGCACGCCTCTTCCTCGGTCGAGCGGGCGGAATCATCCTCGCGCTCATGGTAGTGCTGTGGTTTCTCTCGACCTATCCGGCGCCGCCCGTCGGCGCGACCGGCGCGCCGATCGAATACAGTTTTGCAGGACAACTGGGCCGTGCGCTCGCCGTGGTGCTCGCACCGATCGGGTTCAATTGGCAAATTTCCGTCGCCTTGATTCCGGGCCTCGCCGCGCGTGAGGTGGCCGTGGGTGCGTTAGGGACGGTCTATGCGCTCTCTGGCGATGAAACAGCGGTTTCCACGGCCCTATCTTCCGTTATCGCGAGCCAGTGGAGCCTCGCGACCGGCCTCGCGTTGCTCGCATGGTACGTTTTCGCACCGCAGTGCCTGGCCACGCTTGCCGTTGTGAAGCGCGAGACGAACAGTTGGCGCTATCCTCTCATCATGACGGTGTATCTCTTTGGACTCGCCTACCTCGCCGCCTTCGCGACCTACCGACTCGCCCTGTGGTTCTCGGTCGGATGATGACGATGCACCACGACGTCTGGCAGCAGCTGATCGTTGCACTCCTCGTGATCGGATCTTCGGTCTACGTGTTTTGGACCGTGTCAGGTCTGAGTTGGCGCTTGCGATTCATCAGAGCGGCTCATCGTACGTTGCCACCCTTACGCGGTCGCCTCGATCGACTTCGCCATCGACTCGAATCCCCGCCCGGCTGCTCCGCTTGTCGCAGTTGCTCCAAATGATCGGCCGATCGCCGATCTTGGCGGTGCTCTTGATCGTCAAGATGTCGTTGGTCGCGTTGGTGCCGACAGCGACGGCACAGACGATCACGATTCGCGATGACACCGGAGCGACGCTCCGTCTCACGACGCCCGCACGTCGGATCGTAAGCCTTGCACCGGGAGCGACCGAAATGTTGTTTGCTGCCGGTGCGGGAGATCGAGTGCTCGCCACCGTGACAGGCGCTGATGCGCCAGAAGCCGCCAAAAAGATCGAGCGCATCGGTGATGCCAATGCTCTGGTGTTCGACCGGCTCATCGCACTCAAACCCGATGCGGTCGTCGTTTGGAAAGACCTCACCAACGAACTCGTGATCGATAGTCTCGTCAACAAACTTAAGTTGAACGTGTACTACGTGAGTGTTCGCACGCTAGATGACATTCCACAGTCTGTTAGACGTCTCGGTGTTCTTGCGGGGACGTCTACGGTTGCCGAGCAGGCGGCACGTTCGATGGAAAAGAAAATCGCTGCACTACCTAAAAAATCATTGGCCGGCCGTCGTTCTCTCGACGTTTTTTTCATGATCTGGGATGTGCCGCTCTACACGGTGGGTAGTCGTAATGTGGTGTCCGATGCCCTGCGTCACTGCGGCGCGCGAAATCTTTATGACGATATCGACTACCCGTCACCCATCGTCGAGTTCGAAGACATCAAGAAGCGAAACCCGGACGTCATTTTGATGACTGCACCACCCATCACTGCTCGCGACTGGCGTGAGCGTTGGGCGCGGTTTCCATCGATCAAGGCGGTTGCCAACAAACAAGTGCTCACTTATTCGGATGTTCGTCTCACTCGCATGGGACCGAGTGCAATCGACTCGGTACCGGGGCTGTGCCAGCAGCTCGATCGAGTGCCTCGATGACCCAACTTAACCGAGGTCTCGGGCTATCGGCAGGTATCGCCATTAACGTGGCGAACGTCATCGGCACCGGAGTTTTTCTCAAGACCCGCGTCATGACCTGCAACGTGGATGACCCGTTGATCGTCATGGCGGTGTGGGCCGCCGCAGGTCTGCTCTCTTTGCTAGGCGCATTTTGTTACGCCGAGCTCGCGTCGATGATGCCTGCTGCGGGGGGCGACTATGTCTTCCTGCGTAAGGCCTATGGTCGCTTAACGAGTTTTCTTTATGGCTGGACCGTTTTCGCCATCATGAAGACGGGCTCTCAGGCCGCGCTCGCCGTCGGGTTTGCGATATTTTTGAATACAGCACTCGGTGGCGCGCTCGACTCGACTTGGCTCACGCTGCCTCTCGGTGACGGCATCGAAGTACCGGGGATCACGATTTTCGCTCTCGGCGCCTTATGGATCGTCACGTTCTTCAATTGCGCCTCCGTGACTGCTACCGGCGGTGCGGCAACGCTGCTCACCGTACTCAAAGTATTGACTGTCATCGGCGTGGGTGTCGGGGCCTTTGCCTTTGGTAGCGGCGACTTCGGAAATTTCGCGGCCTCGGCATCGGGCGGTACTTGCGAGGGCGTCGAGGTGAGTGCGATGGGCGGAATCGCGGGCATCGGCGCTGCGATGCTCGGGGCGCTCTGGGCGTATGACGGTTGGAATAACGTCGCACCGCTTTGTGGCGAAGTGAAAGACCCGCAACGTAACCTGCCTCGGATGTTCATCTGGGGCACGCTGCTCGTGATCGTTCTGTATGTCGGCGTCAATGCAGCCTACTTCTACGTGCTCGCGCCCTCTGACGTTGCCAGCGTTTCGGCGACCTCTTCGGTTGCGACCGAGGTGCTTGCCTCGTTCGCAGGGCCTTTTGCCGTAACGTTCATGGCGGCTGCGCTGATGCTGTCGTCACTGGGCTCGCTGCATTCCTCTGTGCTCGCCAATTCGCGTGTGCCCTATGCGATGGCGGCAGACGGCATGTTCTTCAAACCACTCGCCAAGCTATCGTCGCGTACACGGGTGCCGGTGAATGCGGTACTCGCGCAAGCAGGGTGGGCGAGCGTGCTTGCGATATCGGGAACCTTCGACACCCTGACCGATTCGGTCGTGTTCGCCTCTTGCCTCTTTTATGCGCTGAGCGCGGCGGCAGTCATCATTTTCAGAGTGCGTGAGCCCGATCTACCGCGACCTTTCCGCGCGTGGGGCTATCCGTTTACGCCGGTGATTTTCGTATTGGTTTCGGTGGGGCTACTCGCGAGTGCGTTATACGCCACACCAAAGCAGGCGCTGCTCGGCGTCGGAGTCATCGCGCTCGGCGTGCCGTTCTACTTTTATTGGTCGCGACAGGTCGATGCACGTGCGACGCGCGAGTGATCGCTAGTCGCGAAAGTTGTCGAAAGACAGCGGGCGATCGAACTTCTCTTTGCGAACCAGGGCAATAGCCGCTTGTAAGTCGTCTCGCTGCTTTCCGGTGATCCGAACTTTATCGCCGTGAATGCCGGCTTGTACTTTGAGTTTCGAATCTTTGATCAGTTTGACGATCTTTTTGCCGCAGTCCTGATCGATGCCATGACGTAACACGACGTCTTGTCGAGCCTCGGCAAGGTTGGTCTGTGGATCTTTGACGTCGAGGCAGCCGATATCGATGCCGCGTTTGGTGAGTTTGAGCTTCAAGATATCTAGCATCTGCTTCAGGTGAAACTCGACTTCGCCACGCACCTCGACGGTGAAGTCTTTCTCGCGCAGCACGAACTTACAGGCCGTTCCCTTAAAGTCGAACCGCTGCGATAGCTCACGGTTGGCCTGATCGACGGCATTGGTGAGTTCGTGGGCATCGATTTCCGAGACGGCATCGAAGGAGGGCATGTCAGGACTCCGTCAGATTTTGGGCAAGGGTAAGGGTGGAGGCGGCGTTTCCGCCAAGAGCGCATCGAGCGTCTTGGTGAACTCGACGACCAGCTTGTCGTAGTGCTGACCCGTCGCCGGCCCAGAAAAGCCCGTATGAATCTTGCGCACTTTGCCTTGTCGATCGACGAAGATCGTGGTCGGGAAAGCGAAGACGCCGTTGAGCTGCGGCAGCTTAGAGGCGGCATCGTCTTTGTCCGAGGTTCCGGCGATCAGCGTCGTATATTCGATGCCGTAGCGGCGACGGAACCGATCGGTGGCTTCCGCGGCGCGTTTGAAGTCGCCGAATTGCTCGAACATCAGGGAGATCACCTCTAACCCCTCGGCACGTCGTTTGCGGTGCAACTCCGCGAGGAAAGCCGCTTCGTCGTGGCAGTTCGGGCACCAGCTGCCGGCAAGCGTCACGATGACGACCTTCCCGTAGAAGAATGGATCATTGATCGAAATATCGTGACCCGCGAGATCTGGGAAACGGAAGTCTAGGCGATCAGCTTTGCCAACGAGTTTGGTCGCGTTCTCGGCGTCACCCAGCGAAGCATTGTCATCCCGCCGAGCAACGAAGCGATCTTCGAAAGCCGTTCCAGACCAAAACTTACCGCGCAAAGAGCCATCGTCTTGCAGCGTTCCTCGATAAAGAAAGACATGACCGCCATCGAACTTTGAGAGTCTGAGTTCGCCATCAATGAATTCGCCGTCGAGAAACCGATGATCGCCGGTCGGTGTCATGACGGTTCCGGTGACGATCGTGCCTTGTTGCACGAACTCGCCAACCGCTGGCGATGCTTTGTCGCCTTCACCGAACGTGAACGCCCAGCGCCCGCCAACCTGTGCTCCAGAGTTGGCGTCTGCGCCTGGTGTTGTGGCCGGTTCAGAAAAGCGCCACGTCTGACCGTGCGTGGCAACAAAGGGGATGAGTTGGAGTTTGCCCCCGGCCTTGACCATGGTGAGTGTGCCACGCAGCGCACCATCGTCGATTTTCGCCACGATTTTGTTTTCGAAACCGGGCATCAGCATCGTGACTTCGTAGTTCGCGATGGTGATTTCGGTCACGTCGACGCGATTGGGTCCGTTGACCAGCGTGACGATCGGCTTCCCGTCTTTTGCAGCGATCGACATCCCGAAGGGCAGATCGCCACCAGGCACCTGTAATACGGCGCGCCAAGGACCGACGCGCAGACCTTCGATTTCGGGGGTGGTATCACGCGAGCAAGCATTGAGCGTCATGAGAGCGACCAAAGGCAGCACAAAGCGGTACGAGAGGGAAAATTTCATACGCACATTATGTACGATAGGCTCATGGACGGCCTGTCCCCCGAATTCTGGCCTCTCGTTTTCGTCGGCTTTGCGGCGCAGCTCATCGATGGGGCGCTCGGGATGGCGTACGGCATTTCGGCGAGTGCCTTCCTGACGACCATGGGACATCCGCCAGCCTTCGTGAGCGCTACCGTCCATGCAGCCGAGGTCTTCACCACGGGGGCCTCTGGTGTCTCGCATGCATGGTTCAAAAATCTCGATCGAAAGATTTTCTTCAAGCTAGTGTTGCCGGGCATGGTCGGTGGTGCCGTCGGCGCGTGGTTGCTCGGTAATCTCGACGGCAACTTATTGAAGCCATTCGTTTGGGTCTATCTCCTGTTGACCGGCATTCTGTTATTGCGACGCGCCTGGTTACGAAGTGAGCCGGGCCTCGCACGCGCCCCGAGCCACGCACTCGGCGGGGTCGCCGGATTTCTCGATGCCGTCGGTGGCGGAGGTTGGGGGACGGTGACTACGCCGACACTCATCGCTCGCGGGGTCCCGCCGCGTTATGCCATCGGTACGACCAACGCAGCCGAGTTCTTCGTCACGCTCACGATTTCCATCACCTTTCTGTTCACTTTCGACTGGGACCGATTCGATCTCGTCATCGCCTTGCTGGGCGGGGGCGTTATCGCCGCGCCTGTCGGGGCATGGGTCGCCAAGCACGTTCCACCGCGCGCTGCGATGGTTTCGATCGGATTGCTGATCATCGGTCTTGCGGTAAATGGACTGATTTTGATCGCCCGTTGACGCAAATACCGCCCACGGGGATACTCCTGTACGTCATGAACAGCCTGCGTACCAAAGTCGACTCCGGCGTCCGTTGCGATGTCCGCCGTTTGGGTTGGTGGCGACTCTCCTAAAGGAGAGGGCGCCGGCGCCGCTGTTCGATCACACTAGCAAGAGGTTCAAGCCAGCAAACCCATCTCCGGATACCCTCCGGGATGGGTTTTTTCGTTTATGAAGCCGCCATTCGATATATCCGGTGATCTCGATACACCGGTCTCCGCTTTCCTGAAGCTTCATGCGTTCAGGCCCACCTTCCTGCTCGAGAGCGTGGAGGG
>JAFMKA010000026.1 GCA_017853175.1 Steroidobacteraceae bacterium
CCCGTTGGCCGCTTGGGTACCCCTCCGCGTGAAACGAGCCGCCTATTCTGATTTCACCGCTCTGGGGTGTCAATGAAGGAGTCAATCTGAGCATGGGCCTCGACCCCATCGTCCTGTTCTTCGCTCTCGGGCTGGGGGCCGGCATCCTGAAGGCCGACCTCCGCCTGCCCCCCGCCATTTACGAGTTCGTCAGTACTTTATTGCTGCTTTCCATCGGCATGAAGGGGGGTATCGAGCTCGCCCGACAGCCCGCCGAGGGTCTGGCGATTGATCTGCTGCTCACCTTGATCCTCGGTATCTTATTGACTTTTATAGCTTTTTTCATCCTGAGGTACGTCGGTCGGCTCGACCGGAGCAATTCCGCCGCCGTCGCGGCCCACTACGGATCAGTCAGCATCGGCACCTTCGCGGTCGCCGTCGCCTTCCTGGCCGGAGCCGGCATCAGCTACGAACCTACCCTGCCCCTGCTGTTGGTGCTCCTCGAGATCCCGGCCATCGTCCTCGGCATCCTGCTCGCCCGGGGAGTCCAGGCCGGAACCCCTTGGGGCGAAATCGCCCACGAAGTGCTGCTCGGCCGAAGCGTCTTGCTGCTGCTCGGCGGCCTCGCCATCGGTTGGGCCGCAGGCGCCGAAGGGCTACAGCCCGTCGCGCCTCTTTTCTTTGATCTCTTCAAGGGCATCCTCGCCGTCTTCTTGCTCGAGATGGGGCTGATCGCGGCGGACCATCTCGGCGGGTTCCGCCGTCACGGTCTCTTCATGGGCGCGTTCGCACTCTTGATTCCACCGCTCTTCGCGATGATCGGTCTCGGCTTCGCTGCGCTCATGGGGCTTTCGGTGGGCGGCGCTATCCTGCTCGCGACACTCGCCGCGAGCGCGTCCTACATCGCTGCACCGGCGGCCATGCGCTCTGCGGTGCCCGAGGCGAACCCGGCGCTTTCTTTGACGGCGGCACTCGCGATCACCTTCCCGTTCAACATTCTCGTCGGTATCCCGCTGTATCAGCGGGCCGCCGAATGGCTGCTGAGGACCTCGACATGACCGGCGTTGCCCACGCTCATCGCAAATTATTGACCGTGATCACCGAGTCCAATCTCGAGCGTGATCTCGTACGCGAAATCGAGTCGATCGGCGTCGCCGGATACACCATCAGCGATGCTCGCGGGCGGGGCGAACAAGGTTTGCGCGCCTCGCACTGGGGACACAGCAGTAACATTCGTGTCGAGATCGTCTGCGACACGCCGCTTGCCGAACGCGTGCTTGCTCGCCTACGAGAGAAGTACTACGAGCACTACGCCATCGTAATGTGGGTGGTCGACGTCGAGGTGCTCAGGCCCGACAAGTTCCGCTGAACGCCCGGTCCGCGCACGAAGCGACCTGGACGCGCTCCGGTCGGTGAGCCATCACGCAGCGCAAGTTGTCCGTTGATCACCACGTGTCGCATACCCGCGGCGAACTGATGGGGTCGCGCGTAAGTCGCGAGATCTCGCACCTGCGCAGGGTCGAACACCACCACATCGGCCGAGGCCCCCGCGCGCAGCACGCCGCGATCAACCAAGCCAAAGTTTTTCGCCGGCAGACTCGTGAGTCGCCTAATGGCTTCCGGAAGTGGGAGTAACCCCTCATCACGCACGTAGTGACCCAAAAATCGCGCGAACGATCCGTAGGCCCGAGGATGAGGCGAGTGCTGTAAAAATGCGCCTCGCGGCGCCAACGCCTCTTCGTCAGAGCAAATGCCGACCCAGGGCAGCGTGATGAGACGTCTGAGGTTGTCCTCCGACATCATGAAATAGGCGGCATGTACGCGACTGTCGTCCTCGAGTACGAGATCGACGATAGTCTCTGCCGGCGTACGGCCTCTTTTCTTTGACACCTCGGCGAGCGTGAGCCCGCAGTACTCCTGTAAGGCTGCATGCCTGAACCCGAGTAGACGCACATTCTCGGCCGACCCGGCCGCGGCATAAAGACTTTCCCACTGAGGTTGCATCATCTCTATTTCTTTGATGACCTGCGCACGGATCACAGGATCGCGTAGTCGATCGATCCATTGCGCGTGTCCGCCTTCCTGTACCCAAGGCGGCATCGCCGCATCGAAGCCCGAGGCTCCGGCGAGATACGGATAGACGTTGGCGCCGACATCGAGACCCTCCGCACGAGCCGCCTCGATGCGATCGATCGCGGCCGCGAGCAGCGGCCAGTTGTCGCGTCCGGCCGCCTTGAAATGCCAGATCTCGGCATGTGTACGCGTCGCCCTTGCGATATCGATGAGTTCGTCGACAGCGGCGAGCAAGTGCCGCGACTCACTTCGCACATGCGAGTAATACGCACCGCCATATTCGGCTGCAGCAAGCGCAAGTGCGCGCAACTCGTCGTGCCCCGCGAACGCGGCGGGCGCGTAGATGAGCGACGAGCCGACGCCGAGGGCTCCTTCAGCCATTGCCGCACGCACGAGCGACTGCATGCGAACGAGTTCCGCCGACGTCGGTGGGCGGTTGGAGTGGCCGAGCTCGTGAATTCGTACCGTCGTTGCTCCGACGAGTGAGCTCACGTTGGGCACTACGCCTCGCTTTTCGAGGAATTCGAGGTACTCACCGAGCGAGTGCCAGTCGATGGGATATCGACTCTCTCCGCGCCGCAACCGGAGCTCACGGCGCATCTCGGTGTTGAGAGGACCCATCGACAAGCCCTCACCGAACACCTCGAGCGTGACCCCTTGTCGCAGATCACTCTCAGCCGTCGGATCTTCGATGATCGACTCGGTCGCCCACGAAAGACTATTGATGAACCCCGGCGCGACCGCGAATCCGCTCGCATCGATTTCCGTGCGACCTCGCATCCAACCAAGATCACCGATGGCGGCGATGCGGTCGCCGACGAGTCCGATATCGGCCTCGAAAGGCTCGGCGCCCGTCCCGTCGTAGATCACGCCGCCACGAATCAACACACTGAACGCGGGCGGCGGCACTGCGCCGGCATCACGAACCCGTCTCCAGAGCGCAGCAAACACCAGACCCCAAAAGGCTTGGCGAACGCGGCGCAGCGATTTCATGCGGTGGCTCGAGCGAGTTCAGCGACGAGATCGGCGGGAAGTAACCGCGACTCACCGGGCCTCAGATCACGAGGTAACACCACAGGTCCGTAGCGCACTCGCATAAGTCGACTGACCTCGTGACCGACTGCACTCCAAAGCCGACGCACCTCACGATTTCGACCCTCGTGCAACACCACGCGAAACCACGCGTGACCGTCGCTCGAGGCTTCCGCCTCGATGCGATCGAAGCGCGCCCAGCCGTCCTCGAGTTCGACTCCACGACGCAACACGTCGAGCGTGTCGCGATCGGGGTGTGACCGCACACGCACGAGATACTCACGCTCCACCTCGGATGACGGATGCATCAACCGATGGGCGAGTTCACCATCGGTGGTAAAGAGTAGGAGTCCCGAGGTGTTCACATCGAGGCGACCGACGACGATCCAGCGCCCCGCAGGCGGTGGCGGCAATCGATCGAAGACGGTCGGACGACCCTGCGGGTCGCTGCGCGTCGTCATTTCGCCGACGGGTTTGTGATAACCGAGCACCACCGAGGATGCGGCCGTCGTCGCACGCGCGGCGAGATCAACCGGCCTGCCGTCGATCAGCACCCGGTCGGTAGGGCCGACCCGGACACCGAGTTCGGCGACGACACCGTTCACCGTCACGCGACCGTCTCGAATCAAGTCCTCGATGCTGCGACGAGAGCCGAGGCCGAGCGAGGCCAGCACCTTCTGCAACCTCTCAGCGGGCTCTTTGGTGGGGTCGTTCATCAGGGGTCCATGATAACGGTTCGAGGTTTGCGCATCGTGGGCTGCGTTAGCGAGAATGGGCCATGTACCGATCAATGCTTCCGCTCATCGCCCTGATGGCCGCGCTGCTCAGTCCGGCCTCGCCTGCCGCCGATCAAACCCTGCGTATCGCCGCTTGGAACCTCGAGTGGCTCATCGCCCCCGAGGAATTTCGACAACTGGCCGATACCTGCGTGCCCCGCGATGCTTCCCCCGGCTCCCGCAAGCGCTCCATCCCCTGTAACGTGGCGCAAGAGCTCGAACGTTCTGCCCTCGACTTCCAGGCTCTCGAGCGCTACGCAAAACAACTCGATGCCGACGTCGTCGCCTTGCAAGAAGTCGACGGAGTAGCCGCCGCTCGCAAAGTTTTTCGTAATCACGATTTTTGTTTCTCGCGTCGTGAGGGCGTGCAGAACACAGGCTTTGCCATTCGCAAGGGCATCCCGCATCGCTGCGGCGAAGATTTCATTGATCTCTCTCTCGACGACCGCGTTCGACGCGGCGCCGTACTCATCGTCTACCCAGACGACAAACGCGAACTCCGACTGCTCTCGGTTCACTTGAAGGCCGGTTGCCCACGACGACCTCTCGACGATCCGCGTCGTGACTGCCAAACGCTTGCAGAGCAGGTACCGATCCTAGAGCGGTGGATTGACGAGCAGGCTGCAGCGGGTCGCCGCTTCGCGATACTCGGCGACTTCAATCACGATCTGCTCGCCGGAACCGGTCCGGCACGCAACGAGCAGGGACAGCCGCGAAATTTTTGGGCCGAGATCGATGATGCAGACCCGGTGGGTGCCGATTTGGTCAACGTGGCCGAAGGCCAGCGATTCATCAACTGCGCACCCGATCAAAACTATCGCAGTTATATCGATCATGTGGTGCTCGGTGCCAAACTCGCCGAGTGGCGTGTGCCTGACTCGTTCGTGAGACTCACTTATGACGGACGCGACGCGCTCGAGCGCAAACTTGCCGATCACTGTCCGATAGGCGTCGATTTGCGCCTCCCGCGCTGAACTCACTCGAGGAATACGCCATGCTCGATCTCCTCATCGAAGGCGCAACGGTCATCGACGGGACGGGCGAAGCACCACGCACCGCAGACGTCGGCATCGCCGACGGTCGCATCCGCGAAGTGGGCCGCATCACTCGCCCAGCGCGCGAGCACATCACGGCACACGGCGCATGGCTCACTCCCGGCTTCGTCGATCTGCATACGCACTACGATGGTCAAGCGAGTTGGGACGAAACCTTCAACCCCAGCATTCATCACGGCGTGACCACCGTCGTCTTCGGTAACTGCGGCGTCGGCTTCGCACCGCTTGCACCGGGAGACAAACAGCATGCGATCGACGGTCTAATTTCTTTGATGGAAGGCGTCGAGGATATTCCGGGCGTGGCGCTTGCCGAGGGCGTGAGCTTCGACTGGCAGAGCTTCCCCGAATATATGTCTGCACTCGAGCGCATGCCTCACAGCCTCGACTTTCTGGTTCAGGTTCCGCACGACCCGCTACGCATGGCCGTCATGGGCGATCGCGCCCTCGCGCAACAGGCTGCGAACGAAACCGATATCGCCGACATGCGTCGCTTGCTGCGCGAGGCACTCGAAGCGGGCGCCGCAGGCTTCTCGACCGGCCGAACCGACAACCATCGAACGACTGCAGGCCTCGCCACACCCGCCTCGGAAGCCGCAGCGGCCGAGCTCGCGGGAATCGCGCAAGCCTTCAAGGGGCTCGATCACGGTGTGGTTCAGGTCGTAAGCGACTTCAATTTGCTGCAAGGCCCGACGGGTTTCGATGCAGAGTTCGATCTTGTCGAGCTGCTCGCTAAAGAGAGCGGCAAGACTCTCTCTATGACCTGGCTGCAACGCGATCCCGGCGGCGAACAGTGGCGCGCGATTCGGGCGCGTACCGAAGCCGCTGTCGCGAGTGGGCTGCCGCTCTGGCTACAAGCGAGCCCTCGCGGCATCGGCGTCATCCTCGGGCTCGACACTACTTTCCATCCGCTGATGGGTTTTCCGGCCTACATCGACGTGGCTGCTTTACCACTCGCCGAGCGCGCCGCGGCGTTGCGTGACCCCGCCCGCAAGGCGCGCCTACTCGCGGAGAAGTCCGGTCGACTCGCCGGCGACGGCAGCGCCATTCCGCCACTCGTCGATCTCATGCTCGCACGCATCGAAATGATCTCGGGTCGCATGTTCCCGCTCGTGGTCAAAGATTCACATGGCCAGAGTCACGTGGACTACGAGCCGCCCGTCACGCGTAGCCTGCTAGCCCAAGCGCGCCAACGCGGATGCAGCGCGCTCGAGGCGATTTACGATTTTCTCGCTGAGGGCGATGGCAGCAATCTCATTCACTTCCCCATCTTTAATTACAACGAGGGATCTCTGGCGACGGCACGCGAGATGCTCGATCACCCGCGAGCGCTCTATGGTCTATCCGACTCCGGAGCTCATGTCGGCACCATCTGCGATGCCAGCAGTTCCACCTTCATGCTCAGTCACTGGGCGCGTGATCGCAGTGAAGGCCGTCTTGCACCCGAGCGCGTCATCGAAATGCTCTCGCGCCGCAACGCACGACATATCGGCCTCCACGATCGCGGTGAGATCGCGCCGGGCATGCGCGCCGACTTCAACCTCATCGATCCGCTGCGGGTCGCGCCCGCAGTCCCGCACCTGGTGCGCGACCTGCCGGCGGGTGGCAAGCGTTTGTTGCAAACCTCGCACGGCTATCTCGGCACTTGGGTAGCAGGAACCGCCGTCGTT
Source organism: Steroidobacteraceae bacterium (assembly GCA_017853175.1). Lineage (GTDB taxonomy): Bacteria > Pseudomonadota > Gammaproteobacteria > Steroidobacterales > Steroidobacteraceae > UBA964. The sequence continues at coordinate 6,583 of JAFMKA010000026.1, forward strand.
CGCGACGGACACATTACGCGCGAAAGACCAGGCCATCTCGTGCGTCTGGGTCGCAACCCTTCACGATCGCAGCAGTGACCACTCCGACTCTCGGGCTGCTCGAGTCTGCGTTCGCTGACGTCGAGCTCAATGCGCAGCCGGCAGCCGGCGCCTACTCTCTACCGGCCTCGATGTATCGAGATGGCCCGATCGTTGATATCGAGCGCAGCACCGTCTTTGCTCGTCATTGGCAACTCGTCGGACATCGAAGTCAGTTATCGACGGACGGGGATATCCTGATGGCGTCGCTCGGCGGACTCGATGTTGCGATCACGCGCTCCGAGCAGGGACTCCGCGGGTTCCATGCCGTCTGCCGTCATCGAGCAGGTCCTCTTGAGCCGTGTCGCGGCGGCGGAAAAACGTTTTTGCGATGCCGCTATCACGCTTGGGCGTATGGGCTACACGGACAGTTACTTTCGGCCCCTGAAATGCGCGGCGCCGAAGGGTTCGACGAAACCTCGATCCGTTTGCCGGAAATTGAGCTCGCTGAGTTTGAGGGTTTGATCTTTGGTCGACTAGAGCCCGGCCCTGCCTCACTCGAGGACGTACTCACCGAAGTCGCTCCGCGTCTTACGCGCGCCGGTCACGCGCTGTCCGCCCTACGCTTTCATGAGCGTGTGTCGTATGACATCGACTGCAATTGGAAGACCTACGTCGATAACTATCTTGAGGGTTATCACGTTCCGCATATCCATCCGACGCTGAACGCCATCCTCGATTACCGTAGTTACACGACGATGCTCTCGCAATGGCACTCGCTGCAGTCGAGCCCCCTAGAAAGCGCGCCGGACGCCTACGGCTCGGGCGAGGCGCTCTATTACTTCATCTACCCTAATACGATGCTCAACATCTTGCCGGGAAGACTACAAACCAACCGCGTACTGCCATTGAGAGGCAATCGATGTAGGGTCGAGTTCGATTTCTTTTACTGCGAGGCACCTCTCGCCAATGATCGCGAGTTCTCGGATGTGGTCCAGGAGGAAGACGTCCGCATTTGCGAAGCCGTGCAGCGCAATCTCGACAGCGGCTCGTATGTCTCTGGTCTGCTGAACCCGACGCGCGAGTCGGGAGTGCATCACTTTCAGGAACTTCTGCGAGCGGACTATCGCGAGGCGTTGCGACGCGCCAAAGAAATTCGCCGCCAGGCATAGCCTGCGGTAATGCACGCCGCGCCCCACACCGCCGATTCCAAGCCTGCGCTGTAGAGCGCCGCCATCGAAAAAATAAGCGCTCCGAGGCAGGCCAATAGAGTGCTGCGGGTTTTCGGCAGTTGCCCGCTACCCCAGGCCTTAAGCGCCGCCAGCGTGCAGATCACGAAAAACACCAGTGATGTCGTCGTCGACAATAGCGCAACGAACTCAAATGCTGCCGCGCCGCGCCGCGAAAATGCGAGCAACAAAAAAATCGAGGAGACCACGGCGCATGACATAAGCCCGGCGATAGGCGCGCCGCGAGCGTTGCGCTCTGCAGCCCGGTGCGGCAGTCCGCCGGTAGATGCCATCGCCGCCGTGAGCTCTCCACCCACGAGCAGCCAACCGTTCAAAGCGCCAAAGCAACTGATCGCAGCGAAGATCGCTACGAGAAGTCCAGCACCGCCACCCATGAAGCGACCAATGAAATCCGCGATCGGCGCTGAGGATTGCGCAATTTGCGCCGTTGGCATCATGAAGGCGACGATGCAGGTCGCCGCGACGGATACGAATCCGGCGAGCAACAAGCCTGCGAGCGTCGCGCGCGGCACGACGATGTTCGGATCACGCACGGCGCGGGCCGGAACGGCTGCGCTCTCAAGACCGAGCAGAGCAAAAAGCGTGATCCCGACTGATGCGAGCGCCGGCTCCCAGGCGATCGGCTGACGCGACATCCCCTCGAACGCCGCACTCCCGTTATCAATGAATAAGCGTAAGCCGAGTGCGATCACGAGCGCGAACGGAAGAAGCTTCAGCAGCGTCGAGGCGATTTGCACCAGCCCACCCATCGCGCGCAGGTTCGCGGCGAACAACAGAGCGATCACGAGCAGGCCAAGCCCCTCAGGTCCGAAGGACCACTGATCAAGTCCTGGCATTAAATTGAGGCAGTAGCTGACTCCGGCCACCGCGATCGCGGCGTTCGCTGTCCACACCGACAGCAGATAACCCCAACTGCCAATCCAGGCGGCGTCGTCACCGAGCAGGCTTTTGACGTGCCCGTGGCTACCAGCCCCGGCAGGCAGATGCAGGGCGAGTTGCGCGTAAACGAAAGCGAGGCAGGCAGCTCCGGCGATACTCACCCCCCAGGCGATCAAGGCGTTAAGCCCGAACGGGGCGAGCCCGGCCGGCAGCATAAAAATGCTCGAGCCAATAATGTTGCCGACCACCAAGGCCGTGGCACCCCAAAATCCGAGTCCCCGCCCCATCTCCAAGTGCGTCCACCCCCCAGAAGCCCGGCCACCCCCAAGGTATCGATCGAATAGCCGCCTTACGGCTATAATACGGAGTTTACCCGTGCCCCCACCTTACTGACACGACGGAAACCGCCATGCCCCGTACTACTCCCCTTGCCGACATCCGCAACATCGGCATCATCGCCCACGTTGATGCGGGCAAAACCACGACCACCGAGCGCATCCTTTATTACACGGGACGCAAGCACACCATCGTCGACGTGCACGACACGAAGGACCTCAAGTCCTCGACCACGACCGACTACCTCGAGCAGGAACAAAAGCGCGGCATCACGATTCAGTCGGCCGCCGTGTCCACCTTCTGGCGCAAGAAGAAGATCAACGTCATCGACACCCCGGGGCACGTCGACTTCACCATCGAAGTAAACCGCTCCCTGCGCGTACTCGACGGCGCCGTGGTCGTGTTCGACGGCGTAGCGGGTGTGGAGCCGCAGTCTGAAACCAACTGGCGTCTCGCCGATAACTACGGCGTTCCGCGTATTTGTTACGTCAATAAAATGGACCGTAGCGGCGCTTCGTTCACTCGCTGCGTCGACATGATCAAGAAGCGCCTGGGTGCGCGTCCGTTGCCGGTCCAACTTCCGATCGGATCCGAAGATAACTTCAAGGGCATGATCGATCTCGTTCGCATGAAAGCGCTCGTATGGGACTCCGACGATCGCGATGCGAAACCCGCTGAACTCGATATCACGGCCGACATCGTCGACAAGCTCGGCGTGACGGTGCCTTCCGATCGCGCCATCCTCAGCAAGATCGCCGACTACCGAAAGGAACTCGTCGACACGTGTCTCGAGATGGACGATGTGGCGATGGAAGCCTATCTCATCGACGAAAAAGATCCGTCGGTCGAAACCCTCATCGCCTGTCTGCGCAAGGGAACCGTTTCTGGTTCCTTCACGCCGGTGCTCTGCGGATCGTCCTACAAAAACAAGGGCGTCACCCAAGTGCTCGATGCGGTGGTCGACTACCTGCCGGCCCCGACCGACGTCGCGGCCATCAACACCGTCGATGCCGACGGTAATCCGATCGGCGAGCGTGTCTGCTCCGATGACGAACCCTTCGCCGCGCTCGCGTTCAAGGTCATCAACGACGCCTACGGCGCACTCACCTTCGTACGTGTCTACTCTGGCGTGCTCACCAAGGGCATGTCGGTCACCAACACGACTCGCGGCAAGCGCGAGAAGATTGGTCGTATGGTCGAGATGTTCGCCAAAGAGGCCAACGCCATCGAAGAGGCTCGCGCCGGTGACATCATCGCGTTGGTGTCTTTGGCCGAGACCGACACCGGTGACACGCTCTGCGATACCGATCATCCCGTGGTGCTCGAGCGCATGCGCTTTCCTGAGCCCGTCATCAGCGTTTCGGTTCAGCCGAAATCGAAGGCGGAGCTCGAGAAGTTCAGCGCAGCCCTCGGCAAGATGGTTCGTGCCGATCCCTCCTTGCGACTCGAGACCGATCGCGAGACGGGCCAGACCATCCTTCGCGGAATGGGCGAACTTCACCTCGATGTGACGCTCGACCGCATGCGCACCGAGTTCAACGTCGAAGGCATCATGGGCGAGCCGCAAGTGGCCTACCGTGAAGCTTTCACCAAGCCGATCGAGCAGCAGTACGTCCACAAGAAGCAGACCGGTGGTGCGGGTCAGTTCGCCGAAGTGTGGATCAAGTTCGAGCCGCTCGAGCGCGGCAAGGGCTTCGAGTTCGTCGATGCCACCGTCGGCGGATCAGTACCGCGCGAATACGTGCCTTCGGTCGAGAAGGGCCTCAAGATGCAGCTCGAAGAAGGCGTGCTCGCGAAGTTCCCGACTGTGGACTTCCGCGCGACACTCTTCGACGGCAGCTACCACGACGTCGACTCGAACGCCCTCACCTTCGAAATCGCTGCGAAAGCCTGCTTCCGCGAAGCGCTGCCGAAGGCCGGCCCCGTTCTGCTCGAACCCGTGATGAAGGTCGAAGTCGTCACACCGGGTGACTACCTCGGTGACGTCATCGGCGACATCAACCGTCGCCGTGGCTCGATCCAAGACCAGCTCGAGCGTGGCACCAACATCGCGGTGGTGGCGACCGTGCCGCTCTCCGAAATGTTCGGTTACATCGGTCAGCTGCGCGCGATGTCGAGTGGTCGTGCGTCGTACACCATGGAGTTTTCGCACTATGACCTCGTGCCGCGCAACGTCGCGGACAAGGTCATCGAGGACGCCAAGAAGCCCAAGAAATAAAACCTTTGGCGGGCTATCAGGCCCGTCTCAGGTTGATGTTCAAAAGACGGCTGCATCCTTCGGGATGCGGCCGTTTTTATTTGCGGTTGCGCCAGCTCCGCCAGAGCAGCAGAGCGCCAATCACGAGTAGCGCGATGACGATTATTCGAGCCATAACCGCAGTATAGTGCGGGGGTGAGTCACCCGACCAACCCCGCCGCCCAGGGAAGGGACTTCGGCAGCGCGTCCTATCGCTGGTACGTGCTGATCACGCTCACGGCCATCTACACCCTCAACTTCATCGATCGCGCCCTGCTCGGCGTGCTCGCACAGCCTGTCATCTCGAATTTCGGGCTCTCCGATGCCGAGTTCGGCTTTCTCGCTGGCCCTCCATTCGCGCTCTTCTATGCCCTGATGGGCATTCCCATCGCACTCGCTGCCGATCGACATAACCGGGTGACCATCCTCGCCGTGTGCATTGCGCTGTGGTCCTTGATGACGGCACTCTGCGGGTTCGCCACCGGCTTCTTGTTCTTGCTGATCGCGCGTGTGGGCGTCGCGATCGGCGAAGCTGGTAGCACGCCACCCTCTAATTCTTTGATTGGCGACTACTACCGCGCTTCGGGCCGTGCGAAGGCGCTCGCGATATTCTCCACCGGCGTCATGCTTGGCAACATGCTCGCGTATCTCATCGGCGGGCCACTCGGCCAAATGTCAGACGAGTCCGTCAAAAACATACTCGGCATTTTCGGGCTCGAACTTCTACCCGAATGGCTGAGCTGGGGCACCGATTACGGCTGGCGTTTCGCGTTCATCGCGTTGGGCGTTCCCGGCGTGATCTTCGCCTTCATCGTATGGCTCACCGTGCGTGAACCGCCGCGCGGCTACTCCGATTCCCCCGATCTGCCGAAGCTCGAGAAAACCTGCATCGCGACGACACTACGAATTCTGTTAACGAAACGCAGCTATTGGTACATGACCATCGGCGCTTCGCTCATCGCCATGGTGGGATTCGGGTTCGCAAGCTTTCAGGCGCCGATGATGCAACGACTGCATGGGCTGACACCGGGTGAGTTCGCGGTGCGTTTCGGCGTGCCGCTCAGCATCACCGGTGCCGTCGGCACACTACTCGCGGGCTTTGCCATCGACGCACTCAATAAGCGCAGCATCCGCGTCGTCGCGCTATGGCCGGCCGTCACGATGGCACTGGCTGCGCCGCTTTATATTCTCGCCTTCAACCAACCGAGCGATCGTCTCGGCCTCGCTCTTGCGCTTTGGCTGATCGCCGCATTGCTGCATTACGGTTATCTCGGCGCTCAATACACTATTGGTCAAGGTGTCGTACCGGCGTCATCGCGGGCGTCTTCGATCGCGATCATGTTGTTCATCATCGCACTCGTCGGCAACGGACTCGGGCCCCAAATCGTCGGCTTGATGAGCGATCGCTTCATGACGGCCGCACTCGAGGCGCAAGGTGTCGCCGACGCGCTAAGCGTGACCGCCTGTCACCCGAAGGCGGCGGCTTTGCTCACTCTCAATCAACAAAATATTTGCGCCACGATCTACGCGGAAGGATTACAGGATTCCATGTCTTTGACAGCGCTCTTCATGCTGCCCGCCGCATGGTTTTTCTATTTGTCGTCGCGCACGCTCGATCGCGAAATGCTCGCGAGGTAATTCGCGAGGTCCGCCGGAGTTTCTTTGGTCGCTCGCGTGTAGGCAAACGCATGAGCCGCACGTATTTTCCGGTCGAACCAAACGAGCTCGTGCGAAGGCTGACTCGGGCGATGTGCCGCAAGCCACAACGCAGTGTCGGCACCGGAACGGGCATCACGCAACACCGGCTTAAACAATTTTCGGAATCTCGGTAACGAGCGCTGCACGCCGGCGGTATCCGCCCACCCCGGATGCATGACATAAAACTCGACGCCGGTCTCTCGGTGACGCTCTCGCCAAAAAGAGGTCAGCGCAATCTGCGCTCGCTTGTGCGCCGCATACGCCACCACACCGTTGAACTGCGTGGGGCTCGTGATGTTGAGCAACGCTGTCGAGAGCGGCACGCTATACGCGCCGCCAGAGGTGATATTGATCACGGCGCTATCTCGCCTGAGCGCACCTCGCTCGATCAAACCCTCGGTGAGCACGTAGTGCGCGAGCAGATTCGAAGCAAATGAGGCTTCCAAGTTTTCAGCGGTCATCGAGAGCGTATCGTTCATCACTCCGACGTTGTTCATCAGCACATCGATCCGCCGACCTCGTGATGACAGACGCTCGATAAGCTGACGCGTCTCGTTCATCGAAGTGAAATCGCAGCGCTCGATTTCGAGTCCCGACAATCCCTCTGCCGCGGCCGCTGTAGCGAGCTCGCCGAGCTTGATGTCTGATCGCGCAGCAGCGGTAACGGTGGCACCGCCCTTCAAGGCCGCCCACACCATTTGACGACCCAAACCGCCGGATGCGCCGGTCACGAGCCAATGCTGCCCGTGGAAATTCGGACGGAACGTCGGCCAAAACAGGCGACGCACGAGGTATCCCACTTGCGAGAACGACGCGGCGAATCGCCCGTAGAACACGAGCGCTCCGACGATTTGGCGTGCCTGACTCATACGCCGCATTCTGCACGATATAATCGTCCGCATGAAAACCCCCCTCGCCTTGCTCTTGCTGCTCGCCTCGATCTCCCAAGTCATCGCGGCTGACCCCATCACCATCGAACGCCCGTTTGCACGCGCATCGGCTCCGGGGCAGATGGTGGGCGGAGGTTTCATGACCATCGTTCATCAGGGTGGCGCGGAAGATCGACTCGTCTCGGCGACGACGCCCATCGCACGCGAGGTGCAGATTCACAGCATGAACATGGACGGCGGCGTCATGCGCATGCGGCAAGTCGAAGGCGGACTCGCGATTCCCGCGGGCGGCCGTGTCGCGCTACAGCCAGGCGGTCTGCACTTGATGTTCGTCGATCTCAACGCTCCGCTCGTCGCCGGCGCCTCATTTCCGGTGACCCTGCGTTTCGCCAAGGCAGGCGAGATCAAGGTGGAGTTCAGCGTCGAAGCCCGCCCGACTAAATGAAGTCGATAGGTTTAGCGCTCGCGCTGCTCGCCTCGGCGATCTTGATCGCCTGTGGCCCTCCTCCGCCGCCGTTCAATGCGACGGAGGTATCGAACCTTGCGTACGGCAAGGGTCTCGGTATTCCCGACACCGACGGCAAGATTCGTCGTATCGACGACTTCAAGGGCAAGGTCACGCTGGTCTTCTTCGGATTCACGCGTTGTCCGGATATCTGCCCGACCACGCTGATGCGACTGCGGCAGGTGCGTAATGCCGTAGGCGAAGATGCCGACAAGGTGCAGGTGCTTCTCGTCAGCGTCGACCCCGAACGAGATACCGCCGATCGCCTTGGTGCCTACGTCAAAAGTTTTGATGACTCATTCATCGGATTGCGACCCGAGCCCGCCCAGCTCGAGAAGGTGGTCAAAGCATTTCATGCCATCGCCGTCAAAGTACCGACGTCAGGCGACGACTACACCATCGACCACTCGGCCACGATCTACGTCTACGACCGAAAGAATCAGCTGCGCCTGATCGCGCAGCCGACTCTCGAGATCAATCTCTTCGCGGCAGACCTCAAGCGTTTGACGCAAGAAGGCTGACGATCGTTCAACCTCGTCTTACTTGACGACGCGTTATTTGACGAAGCGCAGCGTCATTCGATCGGACTCTCCGATCGCATCGTACTGACTACGATCGAAGGTCGGATCCGGCGCCTTGCCCGATCCATACGGAACGGTTGCGCGAGTCGGCGGTAAGGTCCACACACCAAAGGGATGATCCTTGGTGTCCTTCACATTCGCATTAATCTCCGAGCGGCCTGCAAGACGGAGCCCGGCCTTCTGCGCCGCCTCGATGACGAACGCTTCGGTCACATAACCGCTCTCGGCCTTCGGGTCTTGTGGGCCCGGATTTCCACGATGCTGCTCGACCGCTAGCACACCGCCCGGCTTTAAAGAGCCAGCGAGGCTTGCGAGATTACGCTCGAGTAGGCCGTCTGTTCGCATCCACCCGTGAATCACGCGGGACAACAGAATGAAGTCGTAACCGTTGCGCGGTAGCGGTGCGGCAGTCGGACCCCAGTTGACGAGCTCGACCTTGCCGAAAACCTGTTCGTCCGCGTAACGCGCTGCGAAATCCGCGCGCCCCTTGCGAGCGGCGTCGCTCAACGACGGATTATTAAGGTCGGCTGCCGTCGCCGTGTAACGCCCGCCGGAACGAGCCGCGTAAGGCGCGAGAATGCGCGTCCACCACCCGCCGCCAGGCTGCACCTCGAGAATGCTTGCGCCGGGCTTGAGACCCCAGAACGTCAGACTTTCGAGCGGACGACGCTCGACGTCGCGCGATTTATCATCGGCCGATCGCCACTCACCCGATACCGCCTGATTGAGTGCGGCATCCGCCGACACGCCGAAAGCGGAGGCTGTTGCAAATAGGGCTGCCGCCACCGTCGTCACCAGAAACTTCTTCATCATCTTGACCCTTTTTTGGTTCCGTGATGTTTGACTGTATCGCATCGCTTGAGCCATCAAAAGATTGACGAAACTTTTCTAATCATCCGGGCTCGGTTGACAAATTTTGACAGGTAATTCTGTTCAAATTGATCTCGTCAGCGCCAACGTAAACCCCATCCGGAGAGCCCCATGAATCCCACAAACTATTTCCGTGTACTACCGGCCCTCGCACTGGCAATCGTCGGGGCAATTACTCCCGTATTCGCCCAAGACATCGGTAGCGAGTCTGATCGACCGGTGACGCGAGACTCTCGAAGACTTGAGTCTGCGCTCAACGATTTAAACTTAAGCGACTCTCAAAAGGCCCAGCTCCGCTCACTCAGTGAGAACCATCGACAGGCCACAGAGGGCTTGCGGGCTCAAGTTCGCTCGGCACAACAGACCCTCGCCAACACACCGCGTACCGACCCCAACTATGAGTCGATCACAGCACGGGCCCGACAAGACCTTGAGAGCGCAAGAAGCCAACTGCGCGTTCAGCAACAAGCGTTCCAGAACAATGCGCGCAGCCTCCTGAACCCCGAGCAACTCAATGCACTCGAGGCCAATCGAGCCGAGCGACGTCAGCGCATGATGGAGCGACGCGACGGTCGTATGGAGCGAGGCGGCGGCAGCGAGCAACGCCAACGACGCTTTGAGCGTCGGCCGCGAGGATGACGAACGATCGATGCGACCCCAGTCGTAGCGCTTAGCCGAGTGAATCCACTCTGAATTGATTTGTAGATTGGTGATCTTTCCGTGCTTGCCGCGGCCGAACGTGAGGACTAGGCTCAATCAAAACCTCTCTAACGGAGCCGCCTCATGTTCAGCCATATCATGGTCGGATCGAACGACATCGATCGCTCACAACGCTTCTACGACGCGTTACTCGCCGTGTTTGGTGCCAAGCCCGCCATGCGTAACGAGGCAGGCTCCGGACACATGCGACTCTTCTATCAAGCGGGCGGTAGCATGTTCTGCGTAAGTGAGCCCATCAACGATGAGCCCGCCTCTTTCGGTAACGGCAGCACCATCGGCTTTAAGTGCGACTCACCGGAACAGGTGAAGCAGTTTCACGATACGGCCGTCGCAAACGGTGGAACGTCGATCGAAGACCCGCCCGGCGTGCGCAGCGGTAGCATTGGCTCTCTCTATCTCGCCTACGTGCGCGACCCAGATGGCAACAAGCTCTGTGCGCTGCATTTCATGAAATAGACGAACGGAGTCGCCGGCAAATCACCCGACGTTTCCGACCCGATTAGTCGGCGGCCTCATGGATGACGTAAATCTTTCGGGTGCGCTCGACGACTTCCCATACCCCCTCGAACCCGCGGGGAATCACGAACTCGTCGCCTGCCACCACTTCACGCACTACGCCATCGGCGCTCGTGAGGAGACTCCGACCCGTTACGATTCGACAGTATTCCTCTTCGGTGTAGCGAACGCGCCAAGCCCCTGGCTCGCATTCCCAAACACCGACGGAGAATTTTTGACTCGCATCTGTGTAATGTGACCAGACCCGCTGCAGCGGGTGACCCGACACAATCTTTTCGGCCGCGGGGAGATACTCGACGGGCTCTGAGGCCAGCAGAGACGCTTCGATCAGTCGGATGATATGGGGCGAACTCACGCCGCCCTAGAGTAAACGAAATCAAGATGATTTCGTTGTGCATCAAGGTAATCGGTGACGCTCCGACGAGCCTTTGAACCGATCAGCGCTCGCGATCTCCCACGCTGAGCGATACACCGCAGGCACGGCCGAATAGCGAACATCGGTCGGTTCGAGCAAGGCTCCGATCTCGATTTCCGGATAAACAGCCGAAAGCGGGACCGGTTGTCCCTTGTCATCGCGAATCATGAAGTCTCGTGCCGTCAGCTGCGACGGGTGATCGAGCCCGGCCGATCCGATCAACTCGCCCAACGATTGAACAGTGGCTTGGTGAAAGTTGGCCACCCTAATCGCCCGATCTGCCACATCGAGACCGCGCTGTCGCAGCGCATTTTGAGTCGCGATGCCGGTCGGACATTCATCGGTATGGCAGCTTCGCGACTGAATGCAGCCGAGAGCAAACATAAAACTGCGCGCAGCGTTGCACCAATCGGCACCCAACGCCAACATGGTGGCCACATCGAAGCCCGACACGATTTTGCCGGCTACCGCGAGCCTGACGGAGCTTCGAAGGCCGACCGCGCGTAGCGCGTTATGCGCGAAAGACAAACCGTCGCGCGCGGGCATGCCCACGTGATCGGCAAACTCCACCGGCGCAGCGCCCGTCCCACCTTCCGTGCCGTCGATGACGATGAAGTCCGGAATAATTTTCGTCGCCAGCATCGCCTTGCAGATGCCCATAAACTCGACCGGATCGCCGATACAAAGTTTGAAGCCAACAGGCTTTCCGCCGGAAAGCCGACGAAGCTCTGCTACAAATTCAAGTAGCCCCGTTGGAGTGGAGAATCGCGAGTGAGTCGCGGGCGATACGCAATCCTGACCGATCTCCACGCCCCGGGTCATCGCAATTTCGGCGCTGACTTTCGCCGCCGGCAAAACGCCGCCGTGTCCAGGTTTCGCGCCCTGCGAGAGCTTGATTTCGATCATCCGAACCTGCGGATCGACAGCTTGCGATGCAAACTTTTCGGCGGAGAAATTTCCGGCCGCGTCGCGGCAACCAAAATACCCGGAACCAATCTCCCAGATGAGATCGCCGCCTTCCTCACGGTGATAACGCGAAATCGACCCTTCACCGGTGTCTTGAGCAAAGTTACCGAGTTTCGCTCCGCGATTGAGCGCCCGAATCGCATTGGCTGAGAGCGCACCGAAACTCATCGCTGAAACATTGAGAATCGACGAGTGATAAGGCTGCAGACAACCCTGATTGCCGATCTTTAGCCGAAACGCGCTCTCATCGGGATGAACAGCGACGTTTGAGTGGTTCAGCCAAATCGCGCCTGGCTTGTAAGGATCAATCAGCGTGCCAAATGCTCGCTTGTCGTTCTGACGCTTGGCTCGTTGATAGACGAGCGCGCGCTGGTTACGCGAGAACGGCAGCTGCGTCTCGTCGTCTTCGAGGAAATACTGCCGAATCTCCGGACGGATGAACTCGAGCAGAAAACGAAGGTGCCCGATCAACGGATAATTACGGAGAATGGCGTGACGGGTTTGCGATATATCACGCAGTCCAACAAGAAAGAACGCCGCGAGCACTAACGAAAGCGGCGGCGCCCAAAACGACGCGGCGATCGCTAAGGGAAGCGTTGCCAACCAGGCCCAGTAACGGCTAGCGATCATGCGGGAAAGTATAAACGTACCTTCAGGCGCCTCTCTCGATTACGGGTCATGGTTATTCATCCCATATTCATGGGTGGGCTCTAAATTTCGAAGTCTTATTCGAAAGGATTTGCGCTCGATGTTTTTGAATTTGGCGAGACCGGGTTAGCCTGTGTCAAAACGGCATGTTGGCTAATGCATCCGTTCGCTGGCGTAACCGATGAAAAACTCCGATCCGAAATTACTCGACGATGCCCTCGTGATGGCGCTGACACGCGTTTCGCTTTTCGCGAGCCTCACACGATTGCAGCTCATCTGGTTAGTCCACTCGATGACGCGCGTATCGGTAAAGGCAGATAACTTGTTTTTTGATGAGGGCGACCCGGCAGACTGTTTGTACGTATTCGTAGCGGGCGAGGCCGTTGTAGAAAAGAAAAGCTCGACCGGTTGGACGACTCTTGCAACCCTGCAACCGAGTGAAACCTTCGGAGAGATGGCGATCGTCGATGGCTTGCCCCGATCGGCACGCATACGCGCTCTCAAAGACTGTATCGCCCTCAGCCTCAAGAGTTCGCGTCTCAGCAGTTCTCCGGAGATTGCCGTCGAGATATACCGGAATATTGCCGCCCTCCAGAGCAAGCGACTACGAAAGATGAATCAAGGAGAAACGGTCTAACGACCGTAGACCTTGATACCCACACCACAGAGTTAATCCACCAAAGTGAGATCGTCACCATGACCGAGACAACGAGCGACACGAACCCATCTCAGTGGGCTGACCATCTTGAAGAGCGAAATGAAGTGATCAAAGCCTACGGATCACTTTGGCGACAGGCGATTGCGAAGAGCGGAGTAACCGACGAAAAGATTACGGAAAACCTGCTTCAGGTCTGCGCCGCCTGTTACTTGGACGGAGTGCATCAAGGGTCGCGACTGACCATCGATGAAATCGTCGGTAAGCAACAAAAGTGAGGTCGTGAGACCTCGCTACCAGGGCGACCAAAAATGGTGCCGGGTGAGGGATTTGAACCCCCGACCAACGGTTTACAAAACCGCTGCAC
>JAFMKA010000091.1 GCA_017853175.1 Steroidobacteraceae bacterium
AGCGTTTTCGCAAAACGGCGAAGGGCTACAAGTCCTATTCCGCCGGCCGTCGCCATAACCTCGGTCATAAGGCCCGCAAGACCAAGCGTCAGCTTCGTTCGGGCGGTTCCAGCCTCGTGCATGAGAGCGATGTCGGTCGTCTCGACCAATTGCTTCCGCACGCCTAAGCCAACCACCGAGGTAAACGAACATGGCAAGAGTTAAACGTGGCGTGACCGCGGGTCGTCGCCATAAGAAGGTCCTTGGCAAAGCCAAGGGTTATTACAACGCCCGTCGCAAGGTTTATCGCACCGCCAAACAGGCGGTCATCAAAGCCGGTCAGTACGCGTACAAGGGTCGTCGACTCAAGAAGCGCGACTACCGAGCGCTTTGGATCCAGCGCATCAACGCGGCCGCGCGTCAGTTCGGTTTGTCGTACAGCCGAATGATGAATGGGCTCAAGCTCGCCAACATCGAAATCGATCGCAAGATGCTTGCCGATATCGCTGTTCACGACGCTCCGGCGTTTGAGGCGATCGCCAACAAGGTCAAGGCAGCCCTCGGCAACGCTTGAGGTGCGGTCGTGAGTGATCTCGCGACCCTGACGCGACAGGCTCTCGACGACGTGGCGGCGAGCACGACGCTCGCCGCCCTCGATGAGGTTCGCGTTCGCTGGCTCGGCAAAAAGGGCGTTCTCACTGAGCAATTGAAGTCTCTCGGCTCGCTTCCCGCAGCCGATCGACCTGCTGCGGGCGCTCGCATCAACGAAGCCAAGGCGCAGGTTCAGACCGCGATCGACGCGGCGCAAGCAGAGCTCGAGTCGAAGGCCATCGAAGCGGAACTCGCCGCGGGCCGAATCGACGTCACGCTTCCGGGCCGCGGTGAGGCACGTGGGTCGGTGCATCCGGTCACGCGTGCGCGCTTGCGCATCGAACAAATCTTTCGTCGTTCCGGATTCGAGGTGGCCTCCGGGCCCGAAATCGAAGACGATTTTCACAACTTCGAAGCGCTCAACATCCCCGCTGATCATCCGGCGCGTGCGATGCACGATACGTTCTATTTCCCAGATGGACGTCTGCTGCGCACGCATACGTCTCCCGTGCAAATTCGCGAGCTCAAGAAAGGTCGCTTACCGCTCGCCATGATCATGCCGGGTCGCGTCTACCGATGCGATTACGATATGACGCACTCACCGATGTTTCATCAGGTCGAGGGACTCGTCGTCGACGAGAACGTCAGTTTTTCAAACCTGAAGGCGACCTTGCAGGGGTTCTTGCAGTCGTTCTTCGAAAAAGATTTGAAGATGCGCCTTCGACCGTCGTATTTCCCGTTCACCGAACCGTCGGCCGAAGTCGATATGTCCTGCGTGTTTTGTGATGGCGCCGGGTGTCGGGTGTGTAAGCACACCGGATGGCTCGAGATCGCCGGTTGCGGCATGGTGCATCCCAACGTTTTTGCCGCAGCAGGCGTCGATGGTGAGCGTTGGACGGGATACGCCTTCGGCATGGGGATCGAGCGACTCGCCATGTTGAAGTATGGCGTCAACGATTTACGCCTGTTCTTCGAGAGCGATCTGCGGTTCCTCAAACAGTTCGGTGCCGCATGAAGATTTCATCGTCTTGGTTGGCGGAGTGGGCACCGACTAGTCTCTCTGCGCGTGAGCTCGGTGATCGGCTCACGATGGCCGGCTTCGAACTTGAATCTGTCGCGCCGGCGGCTCCGGCCTTTGATGGCGTGATCGTCGCCGAGATCGTCGAGGCCGTTCGCCATCCGCAGGCCGACAAATTACAGGTCTGCACCGTCGTGACGGGTGACAGCCCGGAGGCGAGGGCGGCTCCCCTGCAAATCGTGTGCGGCGCGGCCAATGCTAGAGCGGGGCTTCGTACGGCGCTTGCTCAGGTGGGCGCCCACCTTCCGGGCGAGCTCAAGATCAAAGCGGCTAAACTTCGCGGCGTCGAGTCGGCGGGGATGCTGTGCTCGGCCAAAGAATTAGGGCTCGCCGACACGTCGGAGGGGATCATCGAATTCCCCGTCGACGCGCCACTCGGCATTTCGGTGCGTGACTGTCTCGCGCTAGATGACGAGGTGCTCGAACTTTCGATCACCCCGAATCGCGGCGATGCGATGTCGGTACGCGGCATCGCCCGTGAGGTCGCAGCGTTGATAGGGGTTGCGCTGACCTCGCCCGACTGCGCCGCGGTAACGCCGACCGTGATCGATCCCGCATTGGACGATCGCGCCAAAGCGACACTCGCTGCGCCCTCGGCCTGCCCGCGTTTTCACGGTCGGGTGTTGGTCGAAGTGGATAACACGCGGCGCTCGCCGAGTTGGCTCATCGAGAGATTGCGCCGGTCGGGGCTGCGAAGCATTTCGCCTATCGTCGATATCACCAATTACATCGTGCTCGAGTTAGGGCAGCCGATGCATGCCTACGATCTCGATAAAGTCGAGGGCGCGCTTACGGTGCGTCACGCGCATGAGAGCGAGCGGTGCGAGCTTCTCGACGGACGTACCATCGATCTAGCCTCGGACGTCCTCGTCATCGCCGATGAGGCGGGTCCGGTGGCGCTCGCCGGTGTGATGGGCGGTCAGCGCACGGCCGTCTCCCCGCAAACGAGTCGAGTCTTGTTCGAGGTTGCGTGGTTCACACCGTCCGCCATCGCCGGCCGTGGGCGTCGCTACGGATTGACGACCGACGCGAGCCAGCGCTTCGAGCGCGGCGTCGATCCCGAAATCGGTGCAATGGCGATCGAGCGGGCAACCGCGTTGTTGATACAGATCGCCGGTGGACGCGCGGGCCGAGTGGTCACGGCCGAAGACCGATCGAAGGTTCGTGTGCCCCAGACGGTTGCACTGCGGATCGCTCAGATCGAGCGACTGCTCGGCCGGGCGTTCTCCGAGCGCGACGTGACCAGTCTCTTGACCCGGCTCGGGATGAGCACCGAGACGGCGGGCGTGGGCGTGTTGAAAGTTCGGCCACCGAGTAGTCGGTTCGATATCCAAATCGAGCGCGATCTCATCGAGGAGGTGGCGCGCCTCGCTGGCTATGACGAACTACCGACCACGATCGCGCACGCTCGCCAAGCCATTCTCGCGCAACCGACGTCAGTGCTGGACGAACAGCGCCCGTTAGATTTACTCGCTGCGCGGGGTTACCACGAGGGGATTCATTTCGCCTTCGTCGACCCGGCACTTCAGGCCGCGATCTTCCCTGGCGCGGCGGCGCATACGCTCGCCAATCCGATCTCGAGTGATCTGGCGGTCATGCGTCTGTCGCTATGGCCGGGCTTGCTCAAAGCGGCGATCGAAAACCAACGACGGCAACAATCGCGAGTGCGGCTGTTCGAGCACGGCGTGGTGTTTCCGGTCGGAGAGTGTGAGAAAGATTGCATTGCCGGTCTGGCGATGGGGTCACGTTGGCCCGAACAATGGAACGGCGGACGTGAACCGACGGACTTCTTCGACGTGCGAGCCGATGTCGAGGCCTTGCTGTCGCTCAGCGACGTGCCGGGTGCATTCACGTTCGAGGTGGCGACGCACTCCGCGTTACACCCTGGGCGCGCTGCTCGAATCCTACGAAACGGAATCTCGGCCGGATGGATCGGTGAGCTTCATCCGCGTCTCGTTAGAGAGCTCGGGTTCGTTTCCGCACCGGTGATCTTCGAGCTCGAGGCGAGCGCGCTGTCGGTCACGTATGCGCCGTACCTCGAGGTGTCTCGGTTTCCTCAGGTCCGGCGCGACCTCGCCGTGCTGGTCGATGAGTCCGTGTCAGCGGAGCAGCTTCGAGCACAGGTGAAAGCGGCCGCGTCAAGTCTTTTGCGTGAAGTGGTGGTATTCGACGTCTACCGTGGACCGGGAATCGAATCTGGGCGAAAAAGTATCGCTTTGGGCTTGATTTTGCAGGACAAAGAACGCACCCTGACGGACGAAGATACCGATCGCGTCATCGCATCGGTGCGGAAGGCACTCAGTCAGGGGCTGGGCGCCGGATTCCGTGAGTAGTCTTCCGTGACAGGTGTCGCGGACGAATACCGCAACCAGAACAAAGAGTTTTCAGGGCGTACCAACATGGCTTTAACGAAGGCGGAGATGGCTGAAGCGCTGTTCAACCAGCTCGGTCTCAATAAGCGTGAAGCGCGTGAGCTCGTCGACCTGTTTTTCGAGGAAGTGCGGGCAGCGCTGTCCTCGGGCGCCCAGGTCAAGCTTTCAGGTTTCGGCAACTTCGATCTCCGCGATAAAAATCAACGTCCCGGGCGAAATCCCAAGACTGGCGAAGAGATTCCGATCAGCGCCAGGCGTGTGGTCACCTTTCGGCCGGGGCAGAAGTTGAAGGCGCGAGTCGAAGCGTATGTTGGAAGCCAAGAATAACGACGAACTGCCGGCGATCCCGGGTAAACGCTACTTCGCCATTGGCGAAGTCGCCGAGTTGTGCGGGGTCAAACCCCATGTGCTGCGCTATTGGGAACAAGAGTTTCCGCAGCTCAAACCCGTTAAGCGTCGCGGTAATCGTCGCTACTACCAGCGACAAGACGTGATCGTCATCCGCCAGATTCGCGCCTTGCTGTACGACCAAGGGTTCACGATCGGTGGAGCCCGGAACAAGCTTCAGGGTGAAGAAGCCCGCGTAGATGTCTCTCAGAGTCAGCAAATCGTTCGACAGATGAGGCTTGAGCTCGAGGAAATTCTTCGCATCTTGCGACGTTGAGCAAGATCGACGGTCAGAGCAGGTTATGATGTCAGGCGTCAGACAGTTGGCGTCTGAGGCAAGTTCAAAGGTCGGTCGGGACGTGGCGCAGCCTGGTAGCGCACTTGCATGGGGTGCAAGGGGTCC
>JAFMKA010000092.1 GCA_017853175.1 Steroidobacteraceae bacterium
CCCGTCGTGACGCCGAGCAATCGCGTCGATCTGACAGACGGTGCGATGCAGAGCACGGGGCGCCCATTGGACATCGCGGTAAGCGGTAACCAATTGCTCGCCGTGCTCACCGACAACGATGAAATTGCGTACACCCGACGCGGCGATCTCGTATTGGGCGCCGATGGCCTCCTGCGCGTGGGGTCCGGCGAGCGACTCGCGAGCGATGCCAATACGCCGATCTCGATTCCGGCGTTGACCGAAATCAAGATCGGACCCGACGGAACCGTTCTAGGCAAACAGATCGGTGGCGACGCTGTGATTTTTCAGCCGATCGCACGCATCCAGGTAGCAGAGGCGGATCCGGGCAAGGTGTCGCTGCGAGCCGATGGGCTTTATGAGTCGAGTGATCGACAGCCGTTTGCCGCAGCTGCGACACCAGCGGTGCAGTCGGGCGCCCTCGAGGGCAGCAACGTCAGTTTGTTCTCGGCGATGGTCGACATGATCAGCATGAGCCGTCGCTACGAAATGCAAGTGAAAGTGCTGAAGCAGGCGAGCGACTTGGCGGAACGAAGCCAGAGCCTTGCTCGAGTGACTCAGTAATTCGCCTAATCTTAGGAAGATAAAAAATGGAAGCAGCTCTCTGGGTGGCAAAGACCGGTCTCGATGCGCAGCAAACGCGTATGACCGTCATCGCCAACAACCTCGCCAACGTCAACACGACGGGTTTCAAGCGCGATCGCGCGACCTTCGAAGATTTGCTTTATCAGAGCGTCCGACAGGGCGGTGCGCAGACGTCCGCCGATACCACGGCGCCGACCGGCTTGCTGCTCGGTACGGGTACGCGAGTCGTTGCTACTGAGAAGCTGCACGCGCAGGGCAACCTGATTCAAACGCAGAACGCATTCGATCTCGCTATCAGCGGCGAAGGGTTTTTCCAGATCCTGCAGCCGGATGGCACCATCGCCTTTACGCGAGACGGTGGTTTCAAGATTTCGGGTGAGGGTGTGCTCGTCAACTCGAGCGGCTACCGCTTACAGCCGGAGCTTGCGATTCCGCAGAACGCGCAGACGATCACCATCGGTGCCGACGGCACGGTGTCGATCCAGGCTTTCGGCGAAGCGCAGGCGCAGACGATCGGACAGATCCAGCTCGCGCGGTTTCTCAACCCCTCGGGTCTGCAGGCGATCGGTGAGAACCTGTTCCGCGAGACGACATCGAGCGGCCCGCCGCAGGTGGGTATTCCGTCGCAGCAGGGCAATGGTCAATTGATTCAGGGCGCTCTCGAGAGCTCCAACGTCAACG
This sequence comes from Steroidobacteraceae bacterium, assembly GCA_017853175.1. Taxonomy (GTDB): domain Bacteria; phylum Pseudomonadota; class Gammaproteobacteria; order Steroidobacterales; family Steroidobacteraceae; genus UBA964. Next base: position 1,285 of record JAFMKA010000092.1, read on the forward strand.
TCGTCGAAGAAATGGTCAGCATGATCGAGACCCAGCGCGCCTACGAGGTGAACTCGAAGGCGATCGAAGCGGTCGACGGCATGCTGCGCTTTGCCAACAACAACCTCTAAGGGTGATGCGTGAAGCGATCGATGCTGTGTTTGGCGGCGCTCTCGTCGCTGCTCATGGGGTGTGCTGAGATCGGGGTTCGCGATGTACCGCCCGAGCGCGTGTACATCCCGTCGACTCGACAGGCATCGCCTCCGGCGGCAGACGGCTCGATCTTTTCGCGTGCTGGTCAGGACAGCCTTCTGGGCCAGGATCGTGCGCGTCAGCCGGGCGACATCCTCACTGTTTTGATCGATGAGCAGGTCTCGGCCTCGAGCTCCGCCTCGAACAATGCTTCACGAAACTCTGCGACGACGGCTCTGACGCCGATCGCGCTCGCGGACCTTAACCGCCGACTCGGCAAGGCTTGGGCATCCGATATCAATCCCGCCGAGAGCGCCATCGAATCGAAAGGCGAGGGCAGCGCCGAGCAAGCCGGTCGCATCGAAGGCGAAGTCACCGCAGTCGTGACGGAAGTGTTGCCGAACGGCCTACTCGCCATACGCGGATATAAGCGCTTGGAGCTGACCCGCGGTGTACAACTCATTCGTCTGACCGGCTTCGTACGACCGATGGACATCCAGCCCGATAACACCGTGCGTTCGCGACGCCTCGCGGACGCCGATATCAGTTTCGCGGCTAAAGGCGAACTGGCCGACGCCAGTCGTGCGGGCTGGATGAACCGCGCTCTTCTGAAACTGTGGCCGTTCTGAGGAATCGCAAGATGTTTTTTTCGAATCGATGGTTCAATTTTTTTGCGGTCCTCCTCATCTCTTTATGGTCGACCGCATTCGTCCCAGCTGAAGCAGCTCGCATAAAAGATATTGCGGCGCTGTCCGCGGCACGACCCAACCAGCTCATCGGTTATGGGCTCGTGGTCGGTCTGCAGGGCACCGGCGACGGCAAAGATATTTCCTTCACCATCCAGACGCTGCGGGAAACCCTCGCGCGCATGGGCGCCTCGGTCGACGGCCCGTTGTCGAGTTACGACCTTAACCCGACCGCAGTCAAGGATTTCAAAGTCGAGAACGTCGCGGCCGTGATGGTGACGGCAGAACTTCCGGCGTTCGCAAAGCCCGGTCAAAAAGTGGATGTGAACGTCGCGGCGATCGCCAAGGCGAAGAGTCTGCGCGGCGGTCTTCTTTTGATGACTCGCATGCGGGGTGCAGACGGACAGACCTATGCCGTTGCCCAGGGACCATTGGCCGCATCGGGGTTTTCAGCCGACGCTGCGGGCAGCTCGGTCGCGGTCGGAGTCTCGACTTCTGCACGTATTCCGGGTGGCGCGCTCGTCGAGCGTGAGGTCGAAGGCCCGCTCAACGTGGGCGATTACATCACGCTCAACCTCATCTCGCCGGACTTTGCGACTAGCGCTCGCATCATGAAAGCGATCAACAACCAATTTGGCGAAGGCACGGCCGCATCGACAGATGCGGTGTCCGTCAAGGTGCGCGCACCAACAGCACCTGAAGATCGGGTGGCATTCGTCGGCATGCTTGAGGAGCTCGAGGTGGACGCCTCGGACCCGCCGGCACGCATCGTCGTCAACTCGCGCACCGGCACGGTGGTGATCAGTTCCAACGTGCGTGTGAAGGCCGCGGCTGTCAGCCAAGGCGACATTACGGTCACGGTGGATGCGACGAACGAGGTCAGCCAGCCTGAGCCGTTCTCGCGCGGGGGTACGACCACTCCCATTCAGAATGCTGAGGTCGCGATCGACCAAGAGAACAAGAAAATGGTCCTCTTCAAGCCGGGTGCGGAACTGCGGCAGATCGTCAACGCCGTGAACGAAATCGGTGCATCGCCGACTGCACTCATCTCGATTCTCGAGGCGCTCAAGCAAGCGGGCGCCCTGCAAGCGGAACTCATCGTCATCTAAGACTCATGGACGTTCGTCACCCTTCATCCTGGTTCGACTTCAACTCGCTGGCCGATCTCAAGGCCAAGGCGGGCGCTCGTCCCGAGGATGCCACGAAGGGCGTCGCGCAACAGTTCGAGTCGCTTTTCCTAAACATCATGCTCAAGGAAATGCGAAAGACGGTGAATCGCAGCGGTCTGCTCGGATCGGACGCGATGGAGACCTACGAGCAGATGTTCGATCAACAGATTGCTCTCGGTATGTCCAAGGCCGGCGGCATCGGACTCGCCCCGTTCATCGAGCAGCAGTTGGACAAGACCGCTCCGAATCTCGCAGAACATCGTGCGCCTGCAGACGTTCCGACCGACGTCGTGCTGAAGCAGCGCGGCCTCGAAATCAAGGGGCGTTGAGATGGCCGATCTCATCGGAATTGGTGTATCGGGACTGAGCGCTTACCAACGCGCGCTCGCGACCACCAGTAACAACATCGCCAATCTTCAAACCGAAGGCTACGTACGTCAGCGTGCGGTGCTTGCCTCGTCGGGGCAGGACCCGTCGGCCATTGTCAGCGTGGGCACGGGTGTCCGATTCGCCGAAATACAACGTCTTTATGATCGCTTCGCAGAAGAAAATCTGCAGCGAGCGACATCGGGTCTTGAAGCGGAGCAGGGCATGCTCAAGGAGCTTCAAGCACTGCAGGATGCCATCGGAAGTTCCGAGGCCGGCCTACACGGTGCGTTCCAAGATTTCTTCGATAGCGCGCGTGAGCTCGAGGCATCGCCGGCGTCGGCCGGTGCTCGTGCCGGGTTCCTCGCGAAATCGGAAGGCCTCGCGGCACGTTTTCGGAGTCTGGCGGCTACCGCCGCCGGTCTCGATCTCGATTCGAGAGCCCAGGTCGATCAAGCGCTGCAGGAAGCCAACACGCTTCTGTCGCAGCTCGCCTCACTCAACACCCAGTTGTTGAAGCGATCTTCTGCGTCGGAGCAGCCGATGCAGTTGCTCGATCAGCGAGACAACGCGATTCGTGAGCTTTCAAAGAAAATTGGCGTGACGGTGGTGCTCACGAATAGTGGCTCCGCCAATATTTACGCGGGCGAAAGCGCCTCCGGCGTCGCGCTCGTCGAAGACGACCGCTCACGCACGATATCGGCTTCGTTCGATTCTTATGATTATGGCAAGGCCGAGTTCGTACTTGATGCGGCCAGCCAGCCGGTGGTGCTCCCGAGCGTCAAAACCGGATTAGTCGGCGGACTGGTGGCGTTCCGGCGTCAGGGCCTTGGGCTCGCTGTCGACAAACTCGACGAGCTGGCGCTCTCCTTCGGGCGTGCTGTCAACAAATTACATCGCGAAGGTCTCGATGCCTCGGGTCGACCGGGTGAGGATCTTTTCTACGTCGGGCCGCGGTTCGTCGT
>JAFMKA010000093.1 GCA_017853175.1 Steroidobacteraceae bacterium
CGAGCCATCCCCCCACCCGCTGACCATAGCGACGGCCAACCAAGGTCACCGAGGCAATCAGAACGGGAACGAGCAAGATCTTGAGAAAAAGAGTGTCGGGAGCGCTCATCGGGCGCCGACGATGCCCCAATGGCGTCGCGACGGCAAGCCACGCTCTGTGCTAACCTTTTTTCGTGGTCCGTTCCTCTCGCCTGATCAGTCGAGTCATCTGGTGGTGCTGCGCTGCACTGCTTCTGACGCAGCTGTTCGGCATCCACGCCCACCGGGTCGATGCTGCGAATGCACACGGCCACAGCCACTTCGAATGGCACTTTGCGCATAGCGGTCTCTACGCGCTCGATGCGAGCGGTGTCAGCGGCGGCACAAACGACACCTCAGGTCATGGCGACCCCAGTGCCGATGGCCTGAAATCCTTCGTGATGAAGACTCTGGGCACGCTGGCAGTCGGTCTGCCTGCGCTGGCTCTGCTGTTGTCGATACCTGTGGCGCAACCGCTGCGACTTCCGCTGCAGCGTGGTCGGCGCATCGTCGATCGACCTCCGCGCTACTCGATAAAACCACCCACGCACGCACCTCCACTCCGCTGAGTCCGTCGACGGCGTGTCGGGGTGATTCCGCAGCCGTTTGTTCGTTTCTCTCAGGATCAGGAGATGTCCGTGCGAGTTCCCAACCTTTTCTTAGCTCTTGTCGTGATTGGCTCCGTGAGCCTCAGTCACTCGGCCGAACCGCTGACGTTGGCCGCCGCCGTTGACAGGACGCTGCGTAGCAACCCGGATTTGGCCGCGCTGCCCGCTCGACAACGCGAGCAGAACGCGCGCATCGAGCTCGCGGGCTTGCGGCCTCCGCTGGCGTTCGACGCCCAGATCGAAAACATGCTCGGATCCGGCGGCTATCGAGACTTGGACGGCGCCGAGACGAGTCTATCTCTCTCGCAGGTCATCGAACTCGGCGACCAACGTCGCAAGCGCCTAGCCGCCGCCCGCGGCACGATGGATGCGCTCGAACTTGCACAAACCGTCGCGCAACTGGATGCGGTGGCCGAGACGACCCGCCGTTACATCGAACTGGCGAGCGAAGAGCAGCAACAAATCCTCGCCATGGAATGGCTCGCAGCCTCGCAACGAAAGACGAACGACGTCGAGCGTCGAGTCAAAGCTGCTCGCGATCCCGAGGTAGAACTGGTGCGGGCGCGAATCGATCTATCACGCGCCGAGCTGGGTGTGCGAGTTGCCGCGGATCGCGTACGAATTGCGCAGCGCAAACTCGCCGCCATGTGGGGTGCTATGGAGCCGGACTTCGAGCGGATCGAGGCCAATCTCTTCGACTTGCCGAACATCGAATCTTTGCAGCAACGAACCGAGAAGATAGCAAGCAGTGCCGACTTCCTGTTGTTCGCCACGGAGATTCGCCAGCGAGAAGCGGAGGTGGAGCTGGCTAAAGCGGAGGCGCGCGCCAGTATCACGGTCAGTGCCGGAATACGGCGTCTCGAAGCAACTGGAGATCAGGCCTTCATCGCAGGATTCTCTATGCCACTTTCCAGTGCGCGTTACGCCAGACCTCGGATAGCGGAGGCACAGGCGCGTCGCGACGGGTTGGAGCTCGAGCGAACCGCAGCGCTGATCAAAGCGCGCGCGAGCCTCTTCGAAGTCGCCGCGCGACTGAAACACGCCGTCGAAGAAGCTCAAACACTGCGCGACGACTTAATTCCGCGCATGGAGACGGCCGTCAAGGCGACCGAATACGCCTGGCAGCGTGGCCGCTATGGCTATATCGAACTGAGCGAAGCACAGCGCGAGCAACTCGGCCTGCGCCTCGCCCTCATCACCGCTGCGACCAACGCACACCTTTATCGCATCGAGATCGAAAGATTGACCGGAGACTCACCATGAACCGCATCCTCAATGGCGCACTGATCATCGCCCTCGCGCTCACACTCGGTGCCTGCGGAAACCCGTCGGAATCTCACGCGCACGATGAGCATGCTGATCATGCACACGACGAAGCCAGCCGTGGCCCGAACGGAGGGCGATTGCTCTCGAAAGAGGCCTTCACCCTTGAACTGTCGATTTTCGAGACCGGTGTCGAGCCCCACTTTCGCGCTTACGCCACCGTCGATGGAAAGTCGATTCCGCCCAATCAAATAGATCTACGAGTGGAATTGCTCCGCATCAATGGTTTGCCGGGCGGTCGAATCGACCAGCACACATTCTCGCCCGAGGGGAGTTACCTCCGTGGCGCGTCGATCGTCGAGGAGCCTCACTCGTATCGTGCGACGGTTCGCGCGCGTTACCAAAATCAAAACTACGAGTGGACGTTCGATTCACCCGAAGCTCAGGTCGAGATCGCAGCCGCGATGGCCGCCTCGAATCAAATTATGTTCGGTGCAGCGGGACCAGGCACGATACGCGAAACACTGACTCTCACCGGACGCATCGAGCCTAACGCCGAACGAACACGATCGGTGCGCGCTCGCTTTCCGGGGACCGTACGCAGCGTCGCTGTGCAAGCGGGTGATGTCGTTTCGGCAGGTCAAACTCTCGCGACCATCGAGAGCGATGACAGCCTGCAAACCTACGCTGTGACGGCACCGATCGGCGGAACCGTGGTCACGAGATCGACGAATCCCGGCGAGTCATCCGGCAGCGACTCTTTGTTCGAAATCATCGATCTCAAATCGTTGTGGGCGAACCTGGCGGCGTTTCCCTCGGATCGCGCCAAGCTGCGACAGGGTCAATCGGTCGAACTACTTGCCGCCGATGGAACCGCAAAAGCTCGAGGGACGATTTCGCTGATATCGAGCTCAATCACGGGTCCAACCTCGACCGTGCGCGTGCTCGTCGACAATCGTGCTTCGAACTGGACACCGGGCCAGTTTTTGAATGCTGACATCACCATCAACGAATCTCCCGCCGCGCTGACCGTTCCCGTCGCTGCCTTGCAGACGATGGGCGATGCGGAGGTCGTTTTTCTCGTCGACGGCGAGCGCTATCAAGCGCAGCCCGTCGAGACAGGACGTCGCGATAGCGAGCGAGTGGAAATCTTGAGCGGGCTCGCCAACGGAGCGCGCATCGTCACGCAGAACTCGTTCCTGATCAAAGCCGACATCGAAAAGTCTGGCGCGGCGCACGAGCACTAAGGGGTCATTCCATGCTCGAAAGAATCCTGCGTTTCTCGCTGACTCAGCGATGGCTCGTCATCGGCCTGGTATCGGCATTCGCCGCTCTCGGGGTCTACGACGCCTTCAAGCTGCCCATCGATGCCGTACCCGACATCACCAACGTCCAGATCCAAATCAACACCGAAGCACCCGGATACTCGCCCGTCGAAGCCGAGCAACGGGTGAGTTACATCGTCGAAAACGCGATGGCCGGTCTGCCTCGACTCGACTACACCCGCTCGCTATCGCGCTACGGTCTCTCGCAAGTGACAGTGGTGTTCGAGGACGGGACGGACATCTACTTCGCCAGACAACTCGTCGCCGAACGTATCGAAAAGGTCAAAAACGCGCTGCCAGCAGGCTTGTCGCCCGAGATGGGTCCGATCTCCACGGGGCTCGGAGAAATCTTCATGTTCACGGTCGATGTCGACCCTGCAGCGCGCCGCGCCGATGGCAAACCCTACGATGCCTATGATCTGCACGACGCCATGCAATGGATCGTGAAACCGCAGCTCGCGCAGGTACGTGGCGTCACGGAGGTCAACAGCATCGGCGGGTACGAAAGGCAGCTTGTAGTCGCTCCGCAACCCAGCAAGCTGTTGGCCTATGGCCTCACCCTGGACGATCTGACCCATGCGCTTGAAGCGAACAACGCCAATCGCGGCGCGGGCTACATCGAACAGCATGGCGCTCAAGTACTCGTACGCTCGCCGGGTCAGCTAACCCGAGTCGACGATGTCAAACGCGTCGTGATTCGACGCGTTGACGGCGCACCTGTCACGCTCGGCGAAGTCGCAGAGGTCAGCTGGGGAAGCGCACTGCGCACCGGCGCGGCCACCATGAACGGTCGCGAGGTCGTACTCGGGACGGTCTTCATGCTGATCGGAGAAAACTCGCGCGAGGTGGCGCAGGCGGTTGGCACCAAACTCACCGAGATCCAACGCAGTCTGCCTGCGGGTATTGAGGTTCGAGCGGTCTATGATCGTACGCGTCTCGTCGACAAGACTCTCGAAACGATTCAAAAAAATCTGATCGAAGGAGCGCTGCTCGTCATCGTCGTGCTTTTCGTGTTGCTCGGCAATCTTCGAGCCGCGTTGATCACGGCGCTTGTGATCCCACTCGCGATGCTCGCGACCGTGACGGGAATGGTCGAAAATCAAGTCAGCGCCAATCTCATGTCGCTCGGCGCACTGGACTTCGGTCTCATCGTCGACGGTGCCGTGATCATCGTCGAGAACTGTATCAGGCGACTTGCCGAAGCCCAGCAGCATCGCGACGCGCCGCTCTCACTACGAGAGCGACTCGAAACCGTCTACGAATCGACCAACGAAGTCATTCGGCCGAGTTTGTTTGGCGTCGCCATCATCACGGCTGTTTACTTTCCACTGTTCGCGTTGACGGGCGTCGAGGGCAAGATGTTCGAACCCATGGCGATCACCGTCGTGATGGCACTGA
>JAFMKA010000094.1 GCA_017853175.1 Steroidobacteraceae bacterium
CGGCGAACGTGGAACGCCTCATCGACCTCGTCGATCATCTGGAGCAACTCGACGACGTGCGTACGCTCGTCGATGCACTTCAATTCGACGCGAGTACGACATGAGCTTTCCGCATTATTTTGAGTCGTTCGACTACGCGCAGATGCTGCGCGACTTTCCGATAGGCGACGCCTTCACCCAAGATTTCGCGTGTCGATCGCGAGCCGATATCTGCGCCCATCAAGATCGCTTGTTTTGTCGCTGCGTCGCGCGAGCCTGGGAAATCCCGTTCTACCAGAGACTGTGGGGACGCCACGGTATCAAGCGCGAGGACATAAAAAGTCTCGACGACATCACGCGACTACCAATCTTCGACAAAAGCGACCTGATGAAGAGCCTGGCGGAATATCCGCCTTACGGGGACTATCACGGCTTCGACAAGTGGCCGTCGACCGAGCGACCCGTCACCGTTCTACACACGACGAGCGGCACCACCGGACGCCCTCAAGTCGTGCTCTTCAGCCCCAAGTCGCGAGAGGTTCAGGCGCTGCTGGTCGCACGCATCTGGCGTATGCAGGGTTTGCGACCCGATGACGTCGTTCACTCGGTGTATGGACACGGCATGATCAACGGGGGGCATTTCGTTCGCGAGGCCGCACTGCACTATACCAACTGCCTCTTTCTCTCGGCTGGCACCGGCAAAGAAACACGATCCGTCGCGCAGATCGAACTCATGCGTGATATGCGGGTCACGGTCATCGTCGGTTTCGTCGATTACATCCGCCAGCTTGCCGAGACCGCGCGCGGCATGGGGCTCGAACCCGGTCGTGACCTACCCGTTCGCGCCATTCTCGGCCACGTCGGCCGAGAATCCCGCACGGCGCTTTCCAAAGCTTGGGGCGGCGCTGAAATTTTTGATTGGTATGGCGTCGCCGATACCGGACCCATCGCTGCCGAGGGTCCCGATCGGGACGGCATGTATGTCATGGAAGATGCTCAGTATCTCGAACTCATCGATGGCACAAGCGGAGCCGTCATCAACGACGAAACGCCGGGTGACATGGTCGTGACTTCACTTTACCGCGACGACATCTACCCTCTCATCCGCTTCAATACCCACGACTTATCTGCATGGCGCCTTGACACCCCTGCATCGAAACTCTCGCTGAGGCGCACGGTCGGCGTGCTGGGTCGCAGCGACAACATGGTCAAGTTACGCGGCATCAATGTTTATCCGCTCGCGCTCGCCGCCATCCTCAACGAGCGACCGGAGTTCGCCGGCGAATATATCTGCCGGGCGACTCGCGACGCCTCGGGACGCGACGAACTGACCGTCATCATCGAAACGCGAGCTCACACCGCGCCACCGCATCCCACGCTCGAGCGTCATTTCTCTGAGCTGCTCGCCCAACGCATCGGTGTCGAGTTACGTGTAGAACTCGTCGCCGTCGGGAGCACGGCGCCGCTCACTCAGCTCGAGACGCGTCAGAAGCCCATCCGCTTGATCGACGATCGACCAAAAGTCGGCTCATGACGCAAACCTCGATCCTGGCGCTTGATCGCGCACTCGAAAAGATTCGAGACGACGACGCGCTCAACGCCTGGTCTCATCTGGCCCTCGAGGAGGCCCGTAAGGCAGCCATCGAGAGTGACTCGCGACTTGCCGCAGGCGCTCCGCGTAGCGCGATCGAGGGTCATCTCGTGGCGCTCAAAGGAAATATCGCCGTCCGCGGCTGGCCCTACGAGGGTGGCTTGCTCAATCGACGCGGAATCGTCGCCGAACATGATGCGACGCTCGTTCGGCGCTTGCGAGAAGCCGGCGCTATTCTCGTTGGCCAAACGCGTATGGATGCGGGTGCGCTCGGCGCGGAAGGCCGCTCCATCGATGGCCCGATCCGTAACCCGCGGAGGACGACACATTCCGTCGGCGGCTCGAGCGGAGGCTGCGCGGCTGCGCTCGCAGCCGGTCACGTCGATCTCGCCATCGGTACAGACACGATCGGCTCAGTACGGATCCCGGCATCGTTTTGCGGCATCGCTAGTCTCAAGCCCTCGCCCGGTCGTATCACGCTCGACGGCGTGCTCCCGGTACACCCCGACTTCGATCATCCGGGGCCGATGACCTATCGTTCAAACCTTCTTCGGCCGCTGCTTAGCGTGCTCGCAGGACTCACTCACTCGCCATCGGAGCCCTTGTCGAGCATCGATCAACGCCTCGTCTCGCGACCGATCGGCTTTATGGTCGATGCCGAAGCGCTCGGAAGCACTCCGAGGGTCGTACAACATTACCAACGTGGACTCGATCGACTGCGATCGCTCGGCGCGACGTTGGTCCCTATCGCGCTTGCGCCTCTCGACCCTGCGAAAACTCGCAGAGCGGTTTTTTCGCTTTGCGAACATGCCATGGCTGTACAACACAGAGACGAGCTCGCCCGCAAACCCGAGAACTATTCACCCGAACTGCGCGCGATGCTCGAATACGGCGCTTCGTTGACTCGAGCCAAACTCGATGACTTTCAATCGAGGGTGCGCGCCTTCGCAGATGCCGTGCAGAACCTCATGCAGCCGCTGGGCGCGCTGGTACTCCCGACGACGCCCGGGCAGGCCTTCGACTACGACGGCCCAACACCGACCGACCTCGCAGACCTCACGGTCGTCGCCACTGCAGCAGGCTTGCCGGCAGCCTCGGTGCCACTCTCGACAGGCGACGATCTTCCGGTCGGACTGCAAATCGTCGCAGCCAGAGGGGAAGACCTGCTGTGCTGCGACCTGGCTTCGCGACTCGAATCGGTCGCGTAATCAGGCGAGCGAGTGTTCTGTGAAGTGCTTGGCGATATCGCATCGCCTCGCGATCCACACCTTTTGATCGCCGCGATCACGAACGTGCCTCAGGAATGCCTCGAGCGCGCCGATTCGCCCTGGTCGACCGATGATGCGCAGGTGCACGCCAAGGGACATCATCCGCGGTCTCGATTCGGATTCTTTGAGCAGCCAATCGAAGGTATCAATGGCGTACTCACACCACGCTCTGGGTGTCAGCGAGGGCGCATTCCACATTTTCATGTCGTTGGAGTCGAGAGCGTAAGGCAAGACGACCATCGGCTTGGCGAGCGAGCGATCGAGAAACGGCTCATCACGACTGTAATCATCCATGTGATAAAGGTAGCCGTCCTCCGACAGCAAGCGTCGCGTTTCGCTCGTATGCAGATAACGCGATAGCCATCCGACCGGGCGGACGCCCGTAGTGCGCTCGATACTCGTCGTCGCCTTGCGGATGAACTCGCGCTCTTGCTCCTCGCTCATGCCGAGCTGATGCGCCCAGCGATATCCGTGCGCGCAGACTTCGTGGCCGCCCTGCATGATGGCTGATGCCACCTGGGGTGCTCGCTCGAGCGCGACGGCGGCAGCCGTAAACGTGGCGGGTACCCCATGCCGCGCGAGTAAGCCTAGAACCCGCGGCGCGCCTTCGTTGATGCCATACGCGTAATTGCTTTCGTTACCGAAATTACGCACCGGCTTTTTGAGTGTAATGCCAAGTTCGTCGACGGGTTCGGGCCCACGATCACCATCGACGATGTTGAACTCCGCGCCCTCCTCGACATTGACGACAATCGACAACGCCAATCGCGCGCCCGACGGCCAGCGATAACCCATTAGTGATACTCCTCGCCGCCCGATACGTTCATGGCTTCTCCGGTGATGTAGGCCGCTTGATCGGAGGCAAGAAACGCGCAGGCTTTGGCGATATCGTCTTGCAGACCCGGGCGCCCGAGGGGAATTCGCGCTTTCATGTCGGCGAGATACTTCTCATGACTACGTCCGGTCGCTGCACTGAAAAACTGGTTCTGCCACGCGCCGAGCCCCGTCGTCACGTGGTTCGGACAGATCGTATTGACGGTGATACCTGCGGCACCGAACTCGACCGCCGCACTCCTTGTGAGACCGACGAGCCCGTGCTTCGAAGCGGTGTACGCCGACGCAAAGGGAAAACCCGACTTCGATGCCTGGCTACCGATGTTGATGATCCGTCCACCCTGATTTTGTTTGAGCATCTGGATCGCAGCATGTTTGATTCCGAAGAACGCGCCACGCAGATTGACTCCGAGCACGGCATCCCACTCTGCCTGACTCATCTCGACAATGCGCTTCATGAGATATCCGATGCCGGCATTGTTCACCATGATGTCGACTCGCCCGTAATGTTCGACCGTACGGGTCACCAAGGCCTCGACCTCCGACTCTACGAGCACGTTGCAGGTGAGGCCGATGGCCTCGCCACCCGCCTCACGAATCTCGGCGACGATTGTGTCCATCTCCGCGGTGGACCCGATAGCCGAGGCGGGCATGGCTTCGCCCTGAGGCGTACCCAAATCGCTCACCACGACCTTGCAGCCTTCGGCAGCAAGACGTTTCACCATGGCCTCGCCCAGACCCTTCGGACGTCCGGAGCCCGTCACGATCGCCACCTTGCCACGTAAATCGGAGTACGTACCCATCGATCTCTATCCCCCTTTTGGTACCGCATTGGACGACTGATAACATGATGGCATGACTGAGCTTTTGACGGACATCCACCCGCCGGTCGCGCGCATCACGCTCAACCGCCCCGAACG
>JAFMKA010000095.1 GCA_017853175.1 Steroidobacteraceae bacterium
CGCCTTTCGTCGCCAGCCGTCCGCAGTAATTTCTAAAAATTCTCCAGTGTCATCCCACGCTGCGAGCACGACTCGCTCGGCTTCGCCATGACGGGTGGCGTGCCGATGTTCGCCGGGACGATGCGTATGACCGTGGATCATCTTGAGTGTGCCGGTCGCCTCGAATGCGGCGACGACGGCGGATGGCGTCACGTCCATGATGGTCGCGGCAGTTGCACGCGTGTGCGCCTTGCTACCCGCGCGTGCCGCATTCGCGAGCAACTGTCGTGTATCGACGGGGAGCTTGAGTACGCGATCTCTAAACCGCGGGTCGCGCACCGTCGTACGCAACTCCTGATACGCCGCATCGCCGGTGCACAACAGATCGCCGTGCGTCAGAAGCACGCGCTCGCCAAAGAGGGTGACCACCGAGGGGTCCGAGACGAGCGTCCCGCCGATTCGGCGCTCGAACGCTTCGCCGTAGAGAAAATCGCGATTGCCCTGCATCGCGTACACCGCGACCCCAGAATCCGCGAGGGCGCACAACGCTTGGCAGACCCGATCGCGTACCGGGTCAGGGTCGTCATCGCCGATCCAAGTCTCGAAGAGATCTCCGAGGATATGTAGCGACGTCGCTCCGCGGGCTTCCCCAGAGAGAAACCGAAGGAACGCCTCGATGGTCGCAGGCGCGCTCGCGTCGAGATGCAGATCGGAGACGAACAGGTGGCGCACGGAGGGGATTCTAGCCATCATCCTGCGGCCTGCACATGCGAACCGCTAAAATGTACCCCGCACAATGAACAAACCCACGACCACCACCCGTTTCGCACCGAGTCCGACGGGCGAATTGCACCTCGGCAATGCGCGTACGGCGCTCTTCAATTGGCTGCTCGCGCATCGCGATGGCGGCCGTTTTCTGCTGCGTATCGAAGATACCGACGCCGAGCGCAGCAAGCCCGAGTTCACCCAGCAGCTCATGGAAGATCTGCAGTGGCTCGGTCTTGGTTGGGATGGCGAGATCGTTGCGCAGAGTCAGCGCGGTGCCGTCTATCGCGAAGCGCTCGACAAGCTCGAGCGGGCGGGGCGCGTTTACCCGTGTTACTGCACGCCGCTTGAGATCGAGGTCAGTCGCAAGTCGCAACTCGCCTCGGGTCGGCCGCCGCGTTACGCCGGCACCTGCCGTAACCTCAATGACGCCCAGCGCGCAGCCAAGCTCGCCGAAGGTCGCAAGCCGACGCTGCGCTTTCGCGTGCCCGAGGGCGGCCGAGTCGAATTCATTGATCTCGTACACGGTGAGCAGCGCTTCGAGTGCGCAGACATTGGCGATTTCATTGTTCAGCGAGCCGATGGGTCGGCCGCGTTCTTCTTCTCGAACGTACTCGATGACGCTTTGACGGGCGTGACGACGGTGCTGCGTGGTGAAGACCACCTCTCCAATACGCCGCGCCAATTGCTCATCGCGATGGCGCTCGAGCTCAAAGCGCCGACCTACGGCCATCTGTCGCTTATCACCGCATCAGACGGCTCGCCGCTCTCCAAGCGATTCGGAGCCAAATCTTTGCGCGAGCTGCGCGAGCAGGGCTATCTGCCGAAGGCGCTCGTCAATCATCTTTTTCGGCTCGGACACTCGAGCGACTTGCACGATCTGCTCGATCTGCAAAAACTCGCCGCCGGCTTCAACCCTGCGCATCTCGTGCGTTCACCCGCGCGGTTTGATCCCGTACAACTCGAAGTCTGGCAGCGTCAGGCCGTGCATGCGTTGAGTGCTGCGGAAGCGCTCGAGTGGATGCGTCCGCAGTTGCCTGCCACGCGCACTGCTGATGAGGCCAGCGCGTTTGCGGCCGCACTCCACCAGAATCTCCTCTTGCCTTCGGACGCTGCGTATTGGGTGCAGGTGGTCTTCGGTGATCTACCCGCGCACGATGCCGAAGGCCTAGCGCTGATCCACGCTGCAGGGTCGGCATTCTTTGCGGCGGCGGCCAACGCGGTCGCCACCCACGGGACCGACTGGAAAGCGGTGACGACCGCCATTCGCGAGCAGACGGGGCGCAAGGGGCCCGAGCTCTTCAAGCCGCTTCGACAAGCGCTCACGGGCCGTCGCGATGGCCCCGAGCTCGCGCCGCTCCTCAAACTCATGACGGCATCGCGCGCCATCGCGCGCCTCGAGCGGCTATCATCCGCGGCCGCTTGATTGAGCCGCTGCCCCTGACGATCCGCCGCCCATGACGATCCGCATTCATAACTCGCTCACCGGTCAAAAGCAGACGCTCGAGCCCATTCGGCCGGGCGAGGTGCGCATGTACCTCTGCGGCGACACGGTTTACGACTTTTGTCATATCGGCCATGCGCGCTCGAAGGTCGCGTTCGATATCGTTCATCGATATCTCAGACATCGCGGTCTCAAGGTCATCTTCGTTCGGAATATCACGGATATCGACGACAAGATCATCCGTCGCGCCGCCGAGCTCGGCGAACCCATCGATACGTTCACCGCGCGATTCATCGATGCGATGCACGAAGACTACGATCGCCTCAATGTATTGCGACCCGATCACGAACCGCGCGCGACGCAGTACGTGCCCGGAATGATCGCACTCACCCAAACGCTCATCGACAAGGGCCACGCCTACGTCGCGAGCGATGGCGATGTCATGTACTCGGTGGGCAGCTTCAAAGATTACGGCAAACTCTCGGGCAAACGCCTCGTCGATCTGCGCGCGGGTTCTCGCATCGAAGTCGACACCGCGAAGCGCGATCCGCTCGACTTCGTGCTCTGGAAAAAAGCCAAGCCCGGCGAACCCGCATGGGGCTCGCCCTGGGGTCCGGGGCGCCCTGGCTGGCACATCGAATGCTCAGTGATGTCCGGTGAAATCTTAGGTAGCCATTTCGATATCCATGCCGGGGGCATGGATCTCAAGTTCCCGCATCACGAGAACGAGATCGCCCAGTCCTGCGCGGCCACCGGCGATCATTTCGCCAATCTTTGGATGCACAACGGGTTCGTCAACGTGGACGACGAGAAGATGTCAAAGTCGCTCGGCAACTTCTTCACGATTCGCGACGTCCTTGGCTCGGGTCACATCCGTCACCCGGAAGTACTGCGTTATTTTTTGACCGGCAGCCAATACCGCGGCCCGATCAACTACTCCCTCGCGCAGATCGAGCAGGCCGACGCCTCGCTCGGCCGGCTCTACACGGCGCTGCGCGGCCTCGATGCGCCGCCGGTCAACGCGGCGCAAACGGCGGCGGCTTCGGCTAACGACGAATCGTCTGCTTGGAAGGCTTTCCACGAGGCGATGGACGACGACTTCAATACGCCTGAAGCTATTGCGGTGTTGCAAAACCTCGCGGGCGAAATCAATCGGGCACGCGATGCCGGTGATGTCGCGGGCGCTACGGCCAAAGCCCGCGAGCTGCGCGCCATCGGTGCGGTGCTGGGTTTACTGACGCTGAATGCCGAAGACTGGTTCCGCGCCTCCAAGAGCCAGGGCGCAAAGGCCGGTGGCGAGGGCGGTTGGGACGATGCGCGCATCGAGGCGGCGATCGCTGAGCGTCAGGACGCTCGCAAGTCAAAGAATTTCAAACGCTCGGATGAAATCCGCGATGAGCTCGCGGCAGCAGGCATCGTGCTTGAAGATAAACCGGGCGGCGCGACGGTCTGGCGACGCTCGTAATTACGCGCGTTGCTTAAAAAAGCTCGTCGTTAGTGTCGCGGCGGCTAGATCACGGTCACGTCGGGAAAGTAGCTTCGGTATCGTCGATCGTCGCGAGTGATTACGGGCATTTCCGCAGCCGCTGCATGAGCACCAATGAAGAAGTCTGTGAGTATTTTTGCTTTCACACCCCCTGTTTTCGGTAGTGCACATGCGCTTGCGCTGCCAGGAAGAGCGCAGGACGCGATAGCTCCACGACGCTGATTTTGAGCGATTCGAGAACTTGATCGAGGTCTTCTACCGATTCGAACGCGACCGATGTTTCTGAGTAAATAAACGGATTGATCGCGAGTTGATACGATTTAGAGTGTTCTTTTAGCTGAGACTCTGACCATTGCGCCCAATCGTTGTTCTGAGTGAACAGGTCCAGCAGCACGTTGGTATCGACGAGAATCGTGGGCGTCACGAGCAGATCTCAGTCGACATCTGTCCTCAGCCGCGTAGCAGGGTCATCAACTGGTCGGTCGTGAGCTTCGTCTTGGCAATGCCTCGAGCCGCAGCAAAGCGGTCTTTGCTCGGAGGCTTGTGGTCCTTTACCTGTTGAATGACGACCGTCCCGTTTTCGCGGACGCGGAATTCCACCCGCTGCCCTGGCCGCAGACCAACGGCGTCGCGGATGTGTTTGGGGATCGTGACCTGACCCTTGGTCGTGAGCTTAGTCGCCACGGCGTTACTCCGAAAAAGAGAAATGCTTTCGAGAGGAGAGTAACAACTCACCCACGATTCTCAACCCGGATATCTCGTCAAATCGCTCGAATAGCTGAGAGCAGGAAGCAATTCGCCTCTGATCCGACAGACTCTCCTTTCTTCCTGTTCCCCGACCTCGCATCGATAGGGCAGTACGTGTTTCGTTGGCCCC
>JAFMKA010000096.1 GCA_017853175.1 Steroidobacteraceae bacterium
CTCATCGAACGTATCGACAAACACAAACTCATGGTGCCTCGGGGCGATCGCTCCAGCTCTGTGATCGAGCCCTACCTCACGGATCAGTGGTACGTGAAGGTAGCGCCTCTCGCCGAGCCCGCCATCGAGGCTGTGCGTAACGGTTCGATCAAGTTCGTGCCGCAGAACTGGGAACGTACCTACTTCGAGTGGATGCGCAATATCAAAGATTGGTGCATCAGCCGTCAGCTTTGGTGGGGTCATCGCATCCCCGCATGGTACGACGACAGTGGTCGGGTCTTCGTCGGTCGCTCGGAGAGTGACGTGCGCGAACGCCACGGACTCGCAGCGGACGTGACGCTGCGTCAGGACGAAGACGTACTCGATACGTGGTTCTCCTCGGCGCTTTGGTCGTTCTCGACTCTCGGATGGCCGGACAACACTTCTGAGCTCAAACGTTTCTATCCGACTTCGGTGCTGGTCACCGGATTCGACATCATTTTCTTCTGGGTCGCCCGGATGATCATGATGGGCATCAAATTCATGGGCGATGTGCCATTCAAAGAGGTGTACGTGCATGGGCTCGTGCGCGACTCCGAAGGCCAGAAGATGTCGAAGTCGAAGGGAAACGTCATCGACCCGCTCGACATCGTCGATGGCATCGCGCTCGAGGATCTCGTTCGCAAGCGCACCACCGGATTGATGCAACCGAGGCTTGCCCCCTCGATCGAAAAAGCCACTCGCAAGGCTTTTCCCGATGGCATCGAGGCGCACGGTACGGATGCACTGCGACTGACCTTCGCCTCTCTCGCCACACAGGGGGCCGATCTTCGCTTCGACCTGGCACGAGTCGGCGGCTATCGCAATTTCTGCAATAAGCTCTGGAACGCCTCGCGCTTCGTGCTCATGTCGCTCGAAGGCGCGGAAGGCCAAGCACTCGACCCGAAACTTCTGACGGGCGACATCACACTCGGCGTCGCCGACCGATGGATTCTCTCCCGCCTCGCTCACACGCTGGGAGTGGTCGAACAGTCTTTCGCCGACTATCGCTTCGATTTTGCAGCGACGGCGCTCTATGAATTCACCTGGTACGAGTTCTGCGATTGGTACCTCGAACTCACCAAGCCCGTGCTCCAAGGCGAAGGCTCGAGCGATGAGGCCAAGCGCGCCGCGCGACGAACCCTCGTACAGGTTCTCGAAGGCTTGTTACGCGCTTGGCACCCGTTGATGCCTTTCATCAGCGAAGAAATCTGGCAACGCGTCGCCCCTCTGGCGGGAACCCATCCGGGGGGAGACGCGACGATCATGACGGCGCCTTGGCCGCAGATGTCAGATTGGACCCGCGATTCCGATGCGGAGTCGGATGTCGAATGGATCAAAGCCTTCGTGCTCGGCGTTCGACAGATTCGCGGTGAGATGGACATCAGTCCGTCGCGCAAACTGCCTGCACTCCTCGAAAACGTCGAGACGGCCGAGCGTGCCCGCCTATCGACGTATGCGTCCTACCTTCAACGCCTCGCAGGCCTCGAGAGCCTGAGGATACTCGACGCCGGTGAGGCCGCCCCGCCTTCGGCCACCGCCGTCATTGGCGCGATGCGCGTGCTCGTGCCGATGGCCGGCCTCATCGACCCCAAAGCCGAAGCGGCGCGTCTCGATAAACGCATCGTCAAAATTCGCGACGAAATCAAACGTGCCAATGCCAAGTTGGCGAACGACAATTTCGTGCGTAACGCACCGCCCGAAGTCGTGACCCAAGAGAAAACCCGTATCGCCGAATTCGAGCGTACGCTCGCAAGTCTCGAAGGGCAGCTGCAGCGCGTCCGCGAGCTCCTTTGATCGGACGCCACGAGTCTTCACCGCGTGCTGCGCTCTATTCTCTTTCTGGCCGCCGCGGGTGTCGTGATCTTCTTTCTTTGGCGACGATTCGGCCCCAAGACGGTCGACACCCGCCACGAGCGATCGCCCGCCCTGCCGAGCCCCGGGGCTGATCTATCCAACGTGGTCGCTCGCGACGTGCGGCTATGGGCGCATCTTCCTCAGTCGCTTAAAGACACCCTACTTTCGCGAGTTCGGGAATTCATCGAACGCATTCCTTTCGAGGGTGCGCACGGTTTCGAAGTCACCGATGACATGCGTATCGTGATCGCAGCACAGGCCTGCATCGTGACGCTGGGGCACGACGACTACCCTTTCGACGATCTACACGGCATCACGCTGCACCCCGACGAATTCGTCGTCGAAGAGTCGGAGGAAGACGAAGAGACCGGAGTCGTCACCGAGGGGTATCGCGCGATCTCTGGTCAATCACAGGGTAGCGATCGAATCGTGCTGTCATGGCGGGATGTCGCGGACTCACAGACCAGACATGAAGGATATAACGTGGTGATTCACGAAGTCACTCATTTTCTCGAGCACAGCCATCCCGGCGGAGATCGCGCCGCCCGAGCGGCGCTCGAAGCCGCCTATGAATCACTGTGTGACGCCGTCGATCGTGGCGAGGAGACGCTATTGGATCCGTACGGCGCCGAAGATCTCACTGAATTTTTGGCGGTAGCCGCTGAGTTTTTCTTTGAACGACCGGCCGATCTCAGAGAGCGTCATCCGACGCTTTACGTCTTGCTCCGAGATTCTTTCCGTCTGGATCCTGCCACTTGGCAGGCTACGAGTTCGTAGGCATAGACTCGTCGTACTTCGAAGGGTCTTTTGCCATTTCCGCTTTGAAGAACGGCTTGATCCTTGCGAGATCGGCTAAGTAATCGTCGGTCGGGAAGATCGGCGCTCCGAATACGGCGCGACGACGGGAGAAGTCGAGCGCTACGGGAACGATCGGTACGCCTGCTCCTCGGGCCACGTGATGAAAACCGCGCTTCCAATCACTAACCCGACTACGCGTGCCCTCCGGAGTCAGCGTGAGCGCCATTCGGTCACGCTTCGCAAATTCGTCGATATAGGCCTGTACGACGTTTCCGGCTCGAGCTCGGTCGATGGCGACACCACCGAAATATCGGCCGAGAGGCCCCAACGGACCCCGTAATGCCGTGTGCTTCGCGAGCCAGATGGTCTCGAGCTTAAGGGCGAGATACACCATGAAGCCGATGATGAAATCCCAGTTCGAGGTATGCGGCGCTACGATTAGGACGAACTTGCGAATGTTCGGCAGGTTACCTTCGATGCGCCAGCCGAAGAGCCGCAGAACCAATTGACCGAAGCCGCGGCGCCACCAGCTTTTGACTTGTGGCGTCTCAGGCGGCAGATAGGGAAATCCACTCATCGACTCGGCACCTTCAAAAGCACGAGACCTCCAGCGATAAACAAAACGACGAGCGACGTGACGGACAAGCGTGAATCTCCTGTGATCAATGCGACCGAGGCAATCAGCATCGGTCCGAGGAAACTGGCGAACTTACCCATGAGATTGAAGAACCCGAAGAACTCACCACCCTTGCCCTCCGGAACGAGACGCCCGAAGAGCGATCTCGACAAACTTTGAACACCGCCCTGAACCAGACCCACCACGACTGCGAGCCCGAAAAACTCGACGACGGTATCGAGGAAGTAGGCATACAACGTGGCAGACAGATAGACGACGATACATAGCAGGATGCCTCGCTTCGGCCCCCAGCGATTACCCAGCCAACCGAGCGCGAGCGCCGACGGAAACGCCACGAACTGGGTCAACAACAAGGCCGCCAGCAAACTTGAAGACGGTAAGCCGAGCGCCACACCGTAATCGACGGCCATGGTGTAAATCGTGTGTACACCATCGATATAGAGCCAATAGGCAATGAGGAACAAGGTGATGGGGCGGTACTCACCAATATGCTGAATCGTCGTCTTGAGCTCGCGAAGCCCGTCTCGTGCCGCCGTGAGTAGGCTCGCAGCCGGTGTGGTCGCCGGCTTCTCTCGAACATTTCGCGCAAGAGGCAACGTGAACAAAAACCACCAAGCCGCTACGGTGAAGAACGAAAACTGCACGGCCTCGGCTGCGCTCTCGAGACCGAACCACTGTGGGTTTAAGGTCATGATTACATTGAGCGCGAACAACAGACCGCCACCGAGGTAACCCATGGCGTAACCGAAGGCGGAGACCTGATCGAGCTCGCGCTCTGAAGCGACATCAAGAAGCAACGCGTCGTAGAACACGTTACCCGCGTTGAAGCCGATGCCCGCCATGACGAAGCATGCGGCGGCCCACCACCACTCGCCCTGACCGATGAACCCGAGCGAGGCCGTGCCGATCACGCCCAGCGTCGACCACATGACGAGCTGACGCTTGCGACCCGCTGTGCGATCGGCGATGGCGCCGAGCACCGGCGCGAGTACGGCGACGATGATCCCCGCGATGCCATTGGCAAAACCCAAACGGGACGTACTGATCGTCGGATCGACGCCCGTGCTCCAATATTGCTGAAAGAAGACCGGGAAAAAACCAGCGAGGACGGTCGTCGCAAAGGCGGAGTTGGCCCAGTCGTACAGCGCCCAGGACACGGTATCGCGGCGCTTGTACGGACTCGTCATGTCAGTTGGCCTGCTCGCGAGTTTCTCGGAAG
>JAFMKA010000097.1 GCA_017853175.1 Steroidobacteraceae bacterium
ACGGGGCTATTCGCCAACGATCAGGTGTTCGAAACAGGCCCCTTGTTCGGTTACGTCACCATCGAGATGAGCGATCGACTCACCTCGCTACACAAACAGTTGTTCGACTGGATCGCGGCCGCCATTGCGGTCCACATCGCCGCCGCGCTCTTTTATCTTTGGATTCGAAGAGAGAATCTGATCCTGCCCATGATCACAGGCCGAAAATCCGTAGAGATCGTTCCGCCGGAAGAGCGTATTTCGAGTTCGAAGCTCTGGCTCGCGATCATCCTCGCAGTGATCGTCGGGACGACGCTCGCGTGGGTCATCCGTTCCGCACCGGAGGCATCGCTCTACGTCTTTTAAGACGAAAGAACGATGCCTCGGATTACGGTCTTATTTCTTTGCGCCGAGCTCACGCAGTAAATCGTCGGCCCGATACACCTTGGAGAGTGCTTCTTTCATGATCGCCGGATGAACGGCGATGGAGCGGTTCTTCGCCGTATCGAACCAGTAGGCGCCCGAGATCGAGTGGATGTTGCCGTCGAACATCAAGCCCACCACCTCGCCCCGAGCGTTCAGTAGAGCGCTACCCGAATTGCCGCCGACGATGTCGTTGTTGGTCGACAGGTTGACCGGCGTCGAAAGATCAAGCGAGGCCTTCACTTGCTGCCAACTGTCGGGGATGCGGAAGGGTGCCTGACCGGTCGCGCGCTCGAATGCCGTCGACAGGCGCGTGAAAGGTTCGACGGGGCGACCTTTTTCGACCCATCCCTGCACCGTGCCGTAATTGAGGCGGAGCGTGAAGGTCGCATCCGGGTAGACGTTCGTGCCATACAGCTTGAATCGGGCGCGAGCGATTTTCTCTTCTGCGACGCTGATCGGCGCTTCGACTTCATCCTCGTACCGCTTGCGAAGCGCGCGAGCTTGAGGGTCGATGCTACGGGCGAGCTGAATGAAGGGGTCGTTCGAGGCCGCGATCGCTGCCGCACCGCCGTTCCACAGTGCCAACCTAACTTCGGGGTCGCCGAGCTTAGTGCCCATCACCAAGGATTGCGCCAAGGTGTCGGGTGAGTCTTTTGCGAGCAAGCTACGCACGGTGGGGTGGTCTGGGCCGAGCCACTCGCGCATGCGTTCGAGACCAAAAGACAGCGTTAACTTTTCGAGCTCGGGGTAGATCGGCACCGGCGCCGCGAGCTGCTGACGGATTCGGGGCAGGGCAGCATCGGTGAATTCACGTAAGCGCTCGGTGTTAGGCTTCTCTCGCTCGGCTGCGCCACGCACGAGCGTACGAGCAAGCCGAAAATATCGACTATTGAAGCCCGCTGCACCTTCGAGATACGTGAGTTCCGTGTCGAGGTTGCGTGCAATGGCGTTGGCACGCTCGATGTCGGCCCACGGATCCCCGATCGCCGCGAGCTCGCGATCGGCGCTGACTTTCGCTCGCAGCTCAGCCTCCTCGCGACGCTTCTGAGCCATCATTTTTTCGTCAAGCAGCGCATCGAGTTGCTTGCGACGGACCTTGATTCCGTTCTCGAGACCGGTGAGGGTGTCTTCTACGATACGTCGCGCGTCGTCGCTGGTCTTCGAAAATTGGATGTAGCGACCTCGCAGTTCGTTGCTGCGAAGCAGAGACGGCGGCAACTCGGCCTCTCGCAACTGCTGCAACTGGGAAACGGTCAGTAGTCGATCGGTGGAGCCTGGATGTCCCGATACGAGTACGAACTCACCGGCCTTCGGGCCTTCAAAGTTCACTTTCAAGTGGCGGATCGGCTTGACCGGTTTGCCGTTCTCGTACGCGCGCAGCAGCGCCATATCGAGACACCAACGCGGAAACTGGAAGTTATCCGGGTCTCCACCAAACGCCGCAATGCCCGCCTCGGGTGCGAAGACGAGACGAATGTCGGTGTAGCGCTTGTACTGGTAAATGAAATACTGCCCGCCGTTGTAGAGCGCCACGCTCTGGCACTTGTTGCCGGTCGTTTTTTCGCAGGCCTGCTCGAGCTCCGTCAAAGTTTTCTTACGCGCGTCATTGGCGGTACGGTCATCGAGACCTCGCGTGGCCGCGTCGATCTTGCCCGTTACGTTTTCCATGGCGACTAGCACGTCGGCCAACTGCGTCGGGCACTTGATCTCGGTCGAGCGGCCTCGTGCGACGAAGCCTTCGTCGAGAAGGCTTCGGTCCTTCGAAGAATTCTCAGCTAAGCAAGCTGCCGCGCAGTGGTGATTGGTGAGGATCAGTCCCTCATCAGAAACAAAAGAGGCCGTGCATCCAGCAAGGCGAACGGTCGACTCGCGAACCCGATCGAGCCAAGGCCCGTCGATCCGCACCCCGTAGGTTTTCTCCACGACGGAGGATGGGAAGTTATCGAAGGTCCACATTCCTTCGTCGGCGACTGCCGCGCTGCAGGTGAGGGCCATGGCAAAGAGTGAGGCGAGAACGCGTTTCATCGGTCACAACTCCGGAATCTTGCTGAAGTCCGGTCATTAAATCACAGCTTGGTCATTTCTGGCGGACGTCCGGGTTTAAGCCGCGCAGTGCGCATTTCTGTAGTGCTTTCGCGATTCAACGGCAGACCGCGATGGGCAGCCCGATCGATTGCTGCTCTCGATCTCCGAGGGGATCTTAAAAAAACCTCGTGTATCGAAATAGTGCGACTCGAGGTGAGCTACCGCAGAGAGCTTTTCTTTGCTCAAGCGAGTTATTTCTTACCGCAAATCATGAAGCAATGGGACCGGGATCCGTTTTCACGAAATTGTTACAACGGTGGTCGTGTCCGTTTGGCAGCGAGCGCTCCCGTGAGTGTGTCGCGCTACCCTTGAGCTGCAAGGCGTTCAAGATCTTCGGACGTGTCGATGTCGTACGCCGCGCTCGGCATCGGCACTCGCAAGACTTGAGAGGACGCTCTAAGCAGGGCGCTCGCGCCGCGATCGCCCGTCAAGCTCTGCACCGCGGCAAACCAAGTGCGAGGCAGAATGCACGGTGCGCCGATCACAGGTGTTCCCGTCGCATCGGCGAATTCCGCTGCCGTAGCGGTGGTGGGTTCGCTCTCCCAAGCGCGGATCAGGCGATGCAAGTCCTCGGCCCTGATTAGCGGCTGATCGACCAGAGTAATGAGTACGCCTCGTTCGACCTCGGGTATCTGCCTGAAGCCAAAGCGAAGACTGGCGGAGTGACCCTCTACCCAGTCGTCGAAACGCAGGACGTGTTTCGACGGAAGTTCGATCTGTTGAAGCAGGGTGTCGGCGTTGGCTCCCAGGACGACGGCAAACCGTTCACCGACAACGGCTTTAGCGCGCTCGATCGCTAGCTCGAGGAGAGTGCGCCCCTCGAAGCGGGCAAGCGCCTTCGGCGCGCCGAAACGACGTGAGCCGCCGGCAGCCAGCACCAAAGTGAAAGGCGCGGTCATTCCCGCGCCTCGTTGGGCTCAGCCGCCCCCGGCAGCTTGCAGCGTCGCTTGCGAGGATGTGGATTTCGCCGGCAGACGCGGGGCTTCATCGAGCACCCAGGCATTCGTCTCGCGACGAGCCGGGCAGGGGATGGCGAACGCCACGTCCGCTTTGGCTCGAGACGCCTTGATTGACTCGATGTCGAGTTTCCAGCCGCGTGCCTCGAACTCGTCGAGCTTGTCGCGATACTGAAGGATGACCTTGTCGGCCGGCATCATGAGCTCTTTGGCGCGCGATGGAGGCGTGAGCGTGGGTTTAACTTCATTCATAACCTTGATGTCTTGAGAGGCGATGAACATATTGCGTTCGTTAATTTTCTTGTCGAGCCACGCATTGATCTTCGGCTTGATGAGCTTACCGATGAAACCCATCTTGCTGTTCTTGAAGAAGCCGATATTTCTTTGATTGAGCAAGAAGACGCGGGTTCGATGCTGATCGATCGGCGCCTCGAACATGTACTGGTGCATCGCCGTCTTGGGCGTGAAGTTGATGTACGTCCACATGTGATTCGGACCGTAGGTGCCCGAGCCTGCTTCCATCTTGCCGCCTTCCTTGCGGAAGTGACGCATAATCGGATTTTTTAGCGGCGGAGCATCGAACGTCGAGAGGAAGCCATAGCCCCACGGGTTGTTCTGATGGGGCCGAAGCTCGGTCATCAGATAGGTATCTTCGCGCTCTCCCTGATAACCATGGGTCGGGTGAACATATTCGTTGTGCGCGGGGTCGAGACCGTTTTCGATCGAACGCTCATAGTAATAATTGACGTCGAAGGTGACGAGCGTCGATCGCCACTCGTCTGTGCCATGTTCGTCGACGGGCATGATCGGGGGGCGCTGATCTTCCGGTAGGTCACCGAGGAAGGCGAAGACGATGCCGTACTTCTCTTGGACCGGGTACGCATCGACACGAGCGCGCGGAGGCGGCTTTGTGGTTTTGCCGATGGACGGGATACGCGTGCATACGCCCTCACGGTTGAAGCGCCAGCCG
>JAFMKA010000098.1 GCA_017853175.1 Steroidobacteraceae bacterium
ACCACCACCATGTCAAGGTGATGCTCTACCACTGAGCTACGCGCCTGCAGAAAGGTCGCGAACGATACCTTAGGCACCGACCAGCGGCAACCGGCGGACCCGGCGCCCGGTCAGCACCGCCAGGGCGTTAGCCACCGCGGGGGCGACCGGCGGAACGCCGGGCTCCCCGACCCCGCCAGGAGGCGCCTCGCTCGGCACGATCCAGGTCTCGATGGTCGGTGACTCCGATAAGCGAACGATCGGATACGCGTCGAAGTTGCCTTGTTCGGCGACTCCATTCTTGAAACTAATGCGACCATACAGGGCGGCGGAGAGCCCGAAGATGATGGAACCCTCGAGCTGCTGGGCGACGAGATTCGGATTGACCGCGACACCGCAGTCGATTGCAGCGACCGCTCGATGCACCCGCGGAACGCCGCCCTCACCTTCCGACACGTCGACGACGAGGCCGACGATACTTCCGAAACTCTCGTGGAGGGCGACCCCGCGCGCAACGGGGCGACCGTCCGGCGTAGTCCCGACCGAACGGCCCCAATTCGCCTTTTCAGCGACGAGCTTGAGTACTGCCGTATGTCGCGGGCGGTCGGTGAGATGACTCAGCCGGAATTCGACCGGATCACGCTTGGCGAGCGTCGCAAGCTCATCGACGAAGGATTCATTGAAGAACCCCTGCTGCGAATGCCCGACCGAGCGCCAGAAGCCCACGCCGACGGGCAGGTCGACCGTCGTATGGGTGACCTTGTAATGCTCGAACACATAGACCTGATCGGCCGTGCCTTCAACGTTGCTCGCGTCGCTGCCAGGAGCTGGCATACCGAGTTGGCGCGGCATCGCCTGAGCGGCGATCGATTGACCGGCGGTGTGACAGTGATACGCCGTGACCTTCCCCGTCACCGGATCGAGTGCCGCCGCGAGCTGCGCACGCACTGCAGGTCGATAGAAGTCGTGACGCATGTCTTGTTCGCGTCGCCATTGCAATTGGACGAGAGTTCCGGGGACGGCGCGGCCCAGGGCCGCAGCGAGCGCAACGAAATCGGAATCGAGCCTGCGGCCGAAACCGCCACCGAGCAGCATCGGTACGAGCGTGACCTGCTCAGGATCGAGATCGAATACTTTGGCCGCAACATCACGTGAGACATTCTGAATTTGAACGCCGGCCCAAACGGTCGCCCGGGTCGTCTCGTATTTAACCGCGCAGCACAGAGGCTCCATGGCCGCATGCGCAAGGTAAGGAACCTCGTACTCGGCTCGCAGCACCGACGGCGCGCTCTTGATCTTCCCCTCCGCGTCACCGGCCTCACGGTATACCTCGCGCGCCGACTCGGTTTTGAGTCCGGTGGCAAGCGCTTGATCGATCAAAGATTGATCGAAGGCGCCGGCCTCGCCCGGGGTCCACTTCGCATTGAGGGCATCCACGGCCCGTCGCGCTCGCCACCGCTGATCTGCGATAACGCCAATAGCGGCGGGCGCTCCTGCGACGGAAGGCATCACCACCACGTCGATGACACCCGGCATCGAGCGCACAACGGCTTCGTCGAAGGTGCTCAACGTTCCGCCAGCCAAGGGGCACAGCGCCACTTCCGCGTAGAGCATTCCAGGCTCGTGGATATCCGCCGCAAACTTTGCGGTTCCCGTCACCTTATCGATCGCTTCAACGCGCTTTGCAGGCGTTCCGATCAGCGTCCAATCACCGGGCGCCTTCAAAGAGACCTCCGAGACGCGTTCGATCGCATCGCGACCGAGCGCGACGATCGCGCCGAAGTTCATCGACTCGCCGTCTTTACGAACGACACGCCCCGCCGACACCGAGCACTCGGCGATGTCGATCTTCCAGTGTCGCGCCGCGGAGGCGCGCAGAGTCTCTCGAGCGAGTGCGCCCGCCTCGCGCAACACGACCCATAGATCGGGAATGCTGCTCGACCCTCCAGTGACCATGAAGCCGATCTCACGTACCAACTTCGCGGTGAAATGGGTTTCTAACCGTTTCGAGAGGGGCGGATCACCCGCACTCAATGCGGGACTACCACCGGCCACCTTCACGTTGTTATAAACGCTCGCGATCGGCGCAGCGGCGATCTCAATCGAATCGAGCGCACATCCGAGCTCTTCCGCAAGCAGCATCGCAAGCCCGGTATGAGTGCCCTGCCCCATCTCCGCTCGGGGCATGAAGAGCGTGATCGAATCATCACGACCGATACGCACCCAAGCGTTCGGGGTGAACGACTCGGGGTCGTCGACCCGGTCTGCCCCGCCCGTCAGTCGTTGGCGCGGCGGAAGCACGCTCCAACCCACGGCGAGCGCGCCAAGACCTCCAAGCCCCATCCAAAGAACGGTACGCCGTTTCATCCCGCCTTCACCTCTGGCAAGCCGAACCCGGCTCGCCGCAATGTTTCGATTTCATCGCGCAACCGCGCCGCATCTTCGAACTCGAGATTGCGCGCGTGCTTGAACATCTGCGACTCAAGCTGCTTCATCCGACGAAGGGCCTGCTCAGGCCGCAATTCGTGCACCGGCTGGGCCTGCGCATCTCCTGCGGACTTCTTCGCGCCCTTGCCGAGCCGCACACCCAGCTTACCCTTCGGTAGCGGTGCTCCACCCTCGGCCAGTGCGCCCTCCATGACATCCACCACCTGCTTGACGATGCCGCGGGGCGTGATGCCGTGCGCCACGTTAAACGCGACTTGCTTCTGTCGACGTCGCTCGGTTTCCTCTATCGCGCGCTGCATCGACCCCGTGATGCGATCAGCGTAGAGAATGGCGCGGCCGTTAACGTTGCGTGCCGCTCGACCGATGGTCTGGATCAATGAATTCGTCGAACGGAGAAAGCCTTCTTTGTCGGCATCGAGTACGGCGACGAGCGCGACCTCGGGCATGTCGAGCCCCTCACGCAGCAGGTTAATGCCGACCAGAACGTCGAAAACACCGAGTCGCAAGTCGCGAATGATCTCACTACGCTCGACGGTCTCGATGTCGGAGTGTAAGTAACGAACCTTGACGCCATGCTCATCGAGATATTCGGTGAGATCTTCTGCCATGCGCTTTGTGAGCGTGGTGATCAGCACTCGCTCTTGCCGCGCCACGCACTGCAAGATCTCCGATAGCACGTCGTCTACCTGCGTTCGGACCGGTCGCACTTCGACGTTCGGATCGACGAGCCCGGTCGGTCGCACGACTTGCTCGACGACCTGAGAGGCATGACGCGCTTCGTAGTCGCCCGGCGTGGCAGACACGAAAATCATTTGCGGTGCGAGTCGCTCCCACTCCTCAAACTTCAATGGCCGATTATCGAGTGCCGAGGGCAAACGGAAACCATATTCGACGAGCGTCTCCTTACGCGACCGATCGCCTTTGTACATCGCGCCAAGCTGCGGCAAGGTCTGGTGACTCTCATCTACGACCAGTAGGGAATTCGGAGGCAGGTAATCGTACAGACACGGCGGCGGCTCGCCGGGCTCACGGCCCGACAGATATCGCGAGTAGTTTTCGATACCCGCGCAATACCCCACCTCTTTCATCATTTCCATATCGAACATCGTTCTTTGTTCGAGGCGCTGAGCTTCGACCAACTTGTCGGCCGCGCGTAGTTCGATGAGTCGCTCACGCAGCTCTTCGCGAATCCGATCGATCGCCTGAATCAATCGATCTTTCGGCGTGACGAAGTGGGTGCCGGGATAGACCGTAAAGCGCGGAACTTTTCTCACGACCGAGCCCGTTAAGGGATCGAAGATCGACAGGCTTTCTATCGTGTCGTCGAAGAGCTCCACCCGAACGGCATCTCGCCCAGATTCGGCTGGGAAGATGTCGATGATGTCACCGCGAACGCGGAACGCGCCCTGCGAAAAATCGATTTCGTTACGCGTGTACTGCATGTCAGCCAGTCGCCGCAGTAACTTACGCTGATCAAGTCGCTCGCCTCGCACGAGGTGTAACACCATCGCCAAGTACGTCTCAGGATCACCGAGTCCGTAGATGGAGGACACCGTCGCGACGATGATGCAATCGGGTCGCTCGAGCAGCGCCTTCGTCGCCGACAATCGCATCTGCTCGATGTGCTCGTTGATCGAAGCGTCTTTCTCGATGTACGTATCACTCGCCGGCACATACGCTTCGGGTTGGTAGTAGTCGTAGTACGACACGAAGTACTCGACGGCGTTGTCCGGAAAAAACTCCCGAAACTCGCCGTAGAGCTGTGCCGCGAGCGTCTTGTTATGCGCGAGCACTAGGGTCGGTCGCTGAACCGCCTGAATAACGTTCGCGACGGTGAAGGTTTTGCCGCTGCCCGTGACCCCGAGCAGCGTCTGGTGTGCGAGCCCACTCCGCAGACCGTCGATCAGGCCGGCGATGGCGCCCGGTTGATCCCCGGCGGGCTGGTAATCCGATTTGAGCCTGAATTCGG
>JAFMKA010000099.1 GCA_017853175.1 Steroidobacteraceae bacterium
GAACGACCCCCGAGGCAAATAATTTGGCCCGCAAGGCGCCGGCATGTCGGGCATCGACCCTCACCGTTCGCGGCTTGGCGAAACGCGAAAGACGCTCGGCGACCGACCCCATGAGCTCGGACAAGCCGAGACGTCCGGCTGCCGAAATCCAAACGCTCTGAACTTCGCCGGCCT
Organism: Steroidobacteraceae bacterium; assembly: GCA_017853175.1. Classification (GTDB taxonomy): domain Bacteria; phylum Pseudomonadota; class Gammaproteobacteria; order Steroidobacterales; family Steroidobacteraceae; genus UBA964. Next base: position 175 of record JAFMKA010000099.1, read on the forward strand.
CGTTGCGTTCGACCCGCGGTGAGATCTCGAGACGATCGATTTTATTGAACACCCTGATCTGCGGCAGTTCGCCTGCGCCGACTTCTTGAAGGACAGCATTGACCTGCTCGATGCGTTCATCACGCCGCGGATCGCTCGCGTCGATGACGTGCAGCAGCAGCGTCGCCTCGCGAGCTTCGGTCAGCGTAGATTGGAAGGCCGCGACCAGCTCATGCGGTAGCTCGCGAATGAATCCCACGGTATCGGCGATGACGATGGGTGATCCGCCCGGAAGATTGACGCGACGCACTAGGGGGTCGAGTGTGGCGAAAAGCTGGTCGGCGACGTAGGCGTCAGCCCCCGTCAGCGCCCGGAACAAGGTCGACTTGCCGGCGTTCGTGTAGCCGACGAGGGCCACGGACGGAATTGGGATCTCGACGCGACGCTGTCGTCCTGTCTCGCGCTGCTGTTTGAGCTTCTCGAGCCGACGACTCAGTACTCGCACGCGCTCACCCAGCAATCGACGATCGGTTTCGAGCTGTGTTTCACCGGGCCCGCGCAAGCCGATACCGCCCTTTTGACGCTCGAGGTGGGTCCATCCGCGAACGAGACGGCTCGACAAATGACGTAACTGCGCGAGCTCGACTTCAAGTTTGCCCTCGTGGCTACGCGCACGCTGCGCAAAGATATCGAGGATGAGCGCGTTGCGATCGAGCACCCTGAGACCGATCAATTTTTCGAGATTGCGCTCCTGACTCGGCGATAGCGCATGGTCGACCAACACGACTTCAGCGCAACTGTCGACCGCAGCCTGACGAATCTCTTCTGCTTTGCCGCTGCCGACGAAGAATCGGGGGTCGGGCCGCTCGCGACGACCCGTGACAGTGACCGCCACACTGACTCCAGCCGACTCCGCCAGCTGCGCAAATTCTTCGAGATCTTCAGTTTCGACGGGTCCGTCGAGACCAATACGAACGAGGACGGCACGCTCGCCGCCGCGGGGACGCTCAAACACGTGCGTTAAGGATCACTCGACGAGAGGGGCATCCGCGTCGCCCTCGGCCTCACCGGGGAGGGGGACACGAACATTTCGCGCGGGGACGATCGTCGAGATGGCGTGTTTGTACACCATCTGATTAACGGTATTTTTGAGCAGCACGACGAACTGATCGAAGGAATCGATCTGACCCTGCAGTTTGATGCCGTTGACCAGGTAAATGGACACCGGCACGCGCTCCTTACGAAGCTGGTTGAGGAAGGGATCCTGCAGGGATTGGCCCTTGGCCATGATGTAACTCCTCGTCTTTGTTATTGCTTCACCCCGGGTTATCCCCGGAATGGCTCCCCCCTTATAGACAAATCTATCATGGGAGAGGCTCCTCATTCCGCCGTCTGACACACAAAAGCGGCCTGGACCACCCAGCGTTCGCAGGCTGCGGGATCGAACGGCTCCCAGATGCGCCAACCGGCATCGGACCGAATCCAGGTCATTTGCCGCTTCGCCAGTTGCCGCGACGCGGCGATACCTCGTCGGATCGCCTCGTCGAGGCCGTACTCCCCGGCCAAGTGTGCCGAGAGCTGCCGATAGCCCACCGCTCGCATAGCGGTCTTACAGCTCTCGATGTCGGGGCGGGACCGTAGGTTTTCAACCTCCCCGAGAAAACCATCAGACATCATTTTCAAAAATCGCTGCTCGATCCGCTCATGCAGACGGACCCGGTCGGTCGGCACCAGGGCGTCACGTCGAAACCGGAGTGACTGTGCGGGCGACGTGTCGCGCTGCCACGCACTGATCGGTCGACCGCTCAACTCAAAAACCTCGAGGGCACGCTGTATCCGCTGCGGGTCGTTGGGATGGATACGCAGGGCGGCCTCGGGGTCGACTCTGGCGAGCTCGGCATGGAGCGCAGGCCATCCGATCACCCTCGCCCGCTCGTCGATGCGCTGACGGACGAGCGGGTCCGCAACCGGCAAGGCCGCAATGCCGTTCACCAACGCGTTGAAATACAACATCGTGCCGCCCACGAGCACCGGCATCCGCCCGCGCGAGCGGATATCGTGAATCGCCGCAATCGCATCGGCGACGAACTCACCGGCACTGTAGGGTTCGGAGGGATCGCGGATATCGATGAGATGATGGGGCACCCTTGCGCGAGTCGAGGCATCGGGTTTTGCCGAGCCCATATCGAAACCCCGATACACCTGTGACGAGTCGACGCTCACGATTTCGATGGGCGCACGCTCGGCGAGCGCTAGCGCGAGGTCTGACTTGCCGCTCGCCGTGGGTCCGGCAAGCAGGATGGCATCGAACTCACTCATCGACCACGCAAAAACAATTGATCGAGCTGCTCGAGACTGAGCACGGTCCAAGTTGGTCGCCCATGGTTGCACTGCCCGGCACGCTCGGTGTGCTCCATGTCGCGCAACAGGGCGTTCATTTCGGGTAAGGTCAGCTTGCGATTTGCTCTGATCGCGCTACGGCAGGCAATGTTGCCTAGCAAGACGTGCGCCGCAGCCTCCAAGTGGTGGCTACCGCGATCGTCGCGTAAATCTTTGAGCACTTCGCGCACCAACGGAGCCGGATCCACCTGCGCCAGCAACGCCGGCACGGCGCGCACGGCCAAGCGTCCCGGCCCGATGACGTCGATTTCGAATCCAGCGCGAGCGAAATCCTCGGCATGCGCGTCAAAACTCTCGCTCTCGTGCGCCGCCACGTCGACCACACGCGGCTCGAGTAGGTGCTGAACGGCCGGTGAGTCTCCGAAATCGCGCTTCATACGCTCGTAGAGCACCCGCTCGTGAGCCGCATGAGCATCGACCAAGATCAAGCCCGTCTCGCTTTGCGCCAGGATGTATGTGCCGTGAAGTTGCGCGAGCGCGGTACCGAGCGAACCGGGCGCTGTCGATGACATGACCGACGGGAGGACCGGCGTGGGCTCTGCGACGGAGACCGACATCGCGCTGATCGAATCGCCCGAACTCGCCGGAAGATCAAAACCGGACTGCAGCGGGTTGCCCTGTAGACCCTCTACCCCGAGCGTTGCGGTGCGCGCTGTCGGTGCCGCGACACCCGCTCCGACACCGAGCGCATCGTGAACCGTGCGAAACACGAAATCGTGAATCTGGCGCACATCGCGGAAACGGACTTCTAGTTTTTGAGGATGAGCATTGACGTCGACCCACTGCGGATCGAGCTCGAGATACACGAGATAGGCCGGCTGCCGACCATGGTAGAGCACATCGCGATAGCCGAGGCGCACCGCACCGGCGAGCATGCGATCGCGGACTGCGCGTCCGTTCACGTAGGCAAATTGTTGATCGCTACTGGCTCTCGACGCGTGTGGCTGACCGAGCCAACCCCAGAACGTGACGGATCCCGACTGGCGCTCGAAAGGTAAGGCCTCAGCGATGAACGGCTCACCCATGATCGAAGCGATACGCGTCCGCTGGGCCTCGGGCGTCGTCGCAAGCGGCGCATCGAGCAGCAAGCGCCCTTCGTGTCGCAACCTGAACGCTACGTCGAAACGTGCGAGCGCGAAGCGCTCGACGAGTCTTGCGATATGCCCGAGCTCCGTACTCTCGGTACGCAAAAACTTGCGACGTGCCGGCACGTTGTAGAAGAGATCGCGAACCTCGACGAGCGTGCCACGCGGCTGCGGCGACGGTGCGAGAGGCGAAATGTCGCCGCCCTCGACACGAATCTCAGCCCCCTGCGACGAGCCCACCGCGCGCGTGGCGATCCGAAGCCGCGCGACGGAGCCAATCGAGGGAAGCGCCTCACCCCGAAAACCCAAAGTGCGGATGGCCGCGAGATCGTGCAGGTTACCGATCTTGCTCGTCGCGTGTCTTTGCACGGCAAGCGGCAGCTCCTCAGCAGGAATACCGTGACCATCGTCGAGGATACGAACGAGGCGCGCCCCACCCGCCTCGATATCGATATCGATCGAACGTGCTCCGGCATCCAGCGCGTTCTCGACAAGTTCTTTGACGAGCGAAGCCGGACGCTCGACCACCTCGCCCGCAGCGATCTGGTCGACGAGCGCGCTCGGCAACAGGCGAATCGGCACGACGATGACTTAAAGCTTGCCCGAACGGGTGGGCGCGCTGTCGGTCGCTGTCGCGACCACCGTACGCCCCGCTTCCCGCGCTTGGGCAAAGCGCGACCCATCGGGCGGATGATCGAGGAAAAACTGCT
>JAFMKA010000027.1 GCA_017853175.1 Steroidobacteraceae bacterium
GCGCGCGGCGGCGAGCATGGCACCACTCGTCCAGGGGAGCGAGCGCGCGACGCCGGGATCGTGGTTGCCGAAGCCGTTGGGCAATTCGCCGGAAAACACGCCGCGCACGTAGTTGGGGTCGTGCGCGAGGGTGAGATCGGATTCGGTTGCCGGCGCGAAGTCCTGGATGGCGATCGGTAAACCATCATTCCGCCATGATGCGAGGACGTGGCGCGGCTTGGCGGCACTTGGACTGCCCGGTTGTGCCTTCGCGAGCATTTGTTCGCTGTAGAACACCGCAATAGATGTCTCGCCGGTTACGATCTTCGTCCTCCTGCCTGTCGCCTGCCGGCCCAAAAGTCGGGCAGTAGTGTACGGCGCGGATGCGACAATACACCTCGTCAATTGTATGCGGCGGCCTCCGCGCAAGTAATCGGGGCTGCAGCGTCAGCCATTAGATCCTCGTAGCCAGAGGTGATCGCCCGGGGCAACTCCAGTCGGTGGTCAAACCTCGACGCATATCTACAGCCTGGAGAATTTACGGTTTGTCAGTGCTGCCTGAGGTTTCCGTTGACACCGACCATAGAGTGAAAATTTCGGCATGGTCTGTCGGTGAGTCACCACCGCGGTCGCTTATGCGCTTTCATTCGTCCGTTAGCCGAACATTGTTAGGCTAACGGTAGTGTTAGGTTTGGAGGCGGCGGCTAATGAACAGTGATAGTAAGCGGTTTATTTAAAGCAGATTCCTTTTTCATGGCGCAGGAGTTGCCCCCGGAGTTACCCCCATCACTAGGCTTCATCTTCAGCTGCTTCCAGTTTTCGATTCCAACTCGGATAGTTCCATGGAACAACCTTTTCAAGGTGGGTCACTTGTGGCTCCGGCATTACGCCCAGCGCGTGCTGTGCGGCCTTTATGGCAGTCAACTTTCGATTGAAAAGGTCCTCATGTGCCTTGGGAATGAATATCCACGGCTTAACTTTCCAGCCGAGCGGCACATGGCAGTCGCGACGAATTGCGTCGCTCAGCTGGCTCCAGTGATTGGACCACGCGGCTAGGCGTCCCAGAAGAGCGTGCATTGTCTTGGAGTAGGTGACCTCTCCGCCAGAACCTAGTTCAGAGACGTCCGGCGGCGTTCGCCGCGGTTCAAAAATCCCGAGAAAAATAGGACTTTTCGTTCGTTTACGTTCGAAATGGATTCTTTACAGCCAGACCAATCTGGGGGTAGTTTTGGGGGTACCTGACGTTTTTCCTATCGCCCGCTACCCCCACAATTTGAGTTCGCGAAATAAATAGAGCCATTTTCCCGAGGAATTTTGAAATTGGAGCTACCCCCACATGTTATCTGAGCTGAAAATTCGCGCCGAAATACGCAAGTTCGATCCCAGCGGGCCGCGCCGAAAGTTGCACGACGGTGGTGGGCTGTACCTGTTGTTCGAGGGCACCAAAGCGCCTGGTTGGCGGCTTCGGTATCGCGTTGACGGTCGCGAGAAATTGATTTCGTTAGGCGTGTATCCCGACGTATCAATCGCCATGGCGCGCGACCGACGCGACGCCGCACGCCGGGAGCTCGCGGGCGGTGTCGATCCCAGTGCGGGTCGCCAAGCGGCGCGCGCCGCACGCGCCATTGACTTCAAGACGGTTGCCGAGGAATTGCTCGAATCGCAAACCGCCAGACTCGATCCCGGGACCATCGCGCAGAAAGCCGCGTGGCTGCGCAAGCGCGTGTATCCGTTCATCGGGTGCATGCCGATCGTCGATGTCAGGGCGCCGCAGATTTTGGGGCTCCTGCGCAAAATCGAAGCCACCGGGCGCCACGAGACCGCGCGCCGCGTGCGTACGGCGGTGGGCGAGGTCATGCGCTATGCCGCCGCCTGCGGCCATGTGCAAGGCGATCCGACCGTCGTACTGCGTGGCGCGCTGGTCGCCGGGACGAAGAAGAGTTTCGCGGCCGTCACGGACCCCAAGCGCTTAGCGGAAATCCTGCGGATGGTGTGGACCTATTCAGGCCAGCCCACGACCGAGACCGCGCTCAGGATCGCGTTCTACGCATTCCCGCGCCCGGGTGAGTTGCGCAAGGCCGAGTGGAAAGAAATCGATTTTGCAGAATCCATGTGGCGAATTCCCGCCGAGAAGATGAAATCACGGCGAGCGCACCTCGTGCCTTTGAGCCATCAGGTTGTTAGTCTGTTAGAAGAATTGCATGCCGTGACCGGTCACGGTCGTTATGTGTTCCCGAGCCCGCAGTCCATGTTGAAGCCGATCAGCGATAACACGTTGGTCGCTGCATTACGTCGATTGGGAATCAGCAAGGACGAGCAGACCGCGCATGGCGTGCGTGCGGCCGCCAGTACGTTGCTCAACGAGCAAGGCTGGAATCCGGATTTGATAGAGCTGCAATTGGCTCATGTACCCAAGGATCAGATCCGGGCGGCTTACAATCGAAGTGTTAGAGTCGATGAGCGGCGCAAGATGCTGCAGCATTGGGCAGACTATCTCGACCGGCTGCGTGAAGGCCCGGTGAGTCCTTCGGCGATCAAAGGGCAGCGGCCTAACGTTCGGCCGAAGTTGACCTTGGTTAAATGATCGCGAATGACTGGTTCTCCTCACCAACAACTGCGATCAGCGCAGCCCGTGGTCGGGGAAATTCCAAGTAATTGACGTCGACAAGATTTCGCAGTTGTGGAAAAAAGCTCAAGACGCCTTCAATCGGCGCACAGTGGCCGCAGTACATTGGCCCTACGGCACCGTTGAAAAACCCAGGCCGAAGCAGGTAAAGCTGATCCTTCATCGAAATTTCTCCAAGGCTACGCGACTCCAAGATGTACAGCCCACTCTCGACGCTGTTCGTCAGGCGGCGGGCTCGAAAAGTGGTCTACGCTGCACGCAGGTGAACGTGGCCCGTGGAACTCACCAAGCGTGCGACCGCGCTGCTCCGGGCCGAACGTTAACTGGCGCGACGGAGCTTTCGCCCTGACTCAGCGCTGCGAGCGCGCATGCGAGAGCTGGCGCGCAGCCGCGTGCGCTACGGATACCGTCGGCTGCATGTGCTACTGAAGCGCGAGGGCTGGCGTTTGGGCAAGAATCAAGCGTACCGTGTGTACGGCGAGGAAGGGCTGCAATTGCGCAGCAAACTGCCACGGCGTCGCAAGATGGTTGTTAGCCGAAGGGAGCGCTATGTGCCCAAGCGCGCCAACCAGGCTTGGTCGATGGATTTTGTCTCCGATCAGCTGGCAAGCGGGCAGCGGATACGCGCGCTAACAGTCGTAGACGTGTTTACTCGAGAGGCCCTCGCCATCCGCGTCGGTTATCGCATGAAAGCCGAAGATGTGGTCGACGCTTGCAATCGGCTGGTGGCGAGCCGTGGTTCGCCGGTGCGAGTCTTTGTGGACAATGGCAGCGAGTGTTCTGGTCGCCTGCTGGATCTGTGGGCCTATCACCACCAGGTTCAGATCGACTTCAGTCGACCCGGTAAACCGACCGACAATTCATTTGTGGAGAGCTTAAACGGTTCATTCCGAGACGAGTGCCTGAATCTGCACTGGTTCGAGTCCATTGACGAAGCCGAGCAGAAGATCGAAGCTTGGCGCGCCGAGTACAACGAGTGTCGGCCTCACCAGGCTCTGAACGACTTGACGCCGGCGGAATTTGCCAACAAAAACAGAGTTTTTGAGACGACCAAGGAAATACTACCAGCCGGAAACTAACACTGACGATGGTCCGGGAAATCCAAGCGGCTCAAGAATGCCGCAGACTCGCGTAGCTAGTGGACCAGTTTCTCGGGGTCTCTCAATCCCGATTCGGTAGTTCCTGGTTGGGTTGCAAACTGCGGCGCGTATGAGGTTATTTGTCGGACTCGATTGTCGGCCGCACGCCTTCAAGACAATAGCGCTCCGAAGATGCCTAACATCAATCTCGACCGATAGTGCGATCGAAAATACTCAGCCGTCGCTGGCGCTCGAGCGCACTGGCCTCAAGAGCTACGTTGCCACGCGTGGCAACTGGCCTTGGCAATAGGAGAGCCTGAATCTTTGGCCGCATGTTCTCGCCGTCAAACATCCGGCTTCAGCGCGCCTAGCACTCCAATCGAAAACAGGATGACCCACAACACCGCGAGCGCCCAGGTTGCTTTCACCATGAGCCTGCGGAACTCGTCATTGTCTGCGGCGGTGGCCCGGTCGGCAGCAATCGCCGGAAGTGCAGAGCGATAGGCTTCACGGATGTAATAGCGCACGGCGATGCCGCATGCCATCGCGCCAGGAACTAAAAGCACCTTCAATGCCAGCCAGTGCACTGGCAGCGGTCCGCCCGTCGCAAGCGACCAGCCGCCGACGCCGACAAAACCAGCTATGAGCAGATAACGAATGCGCCAGTCCCACATTGCGAGCGACGGGCCCTCCGGCGCCTTGCGTCGCCAATGTACGAGCCACATGAACCAGAACCACATTGCCGAGGCGATCCACAGTACCCACATCCAGACGCCCTCGATAGGCACCAGACCAAGAATGGACGCCAATGTGAAGCCCAGCGGGACAGACATGATCATGGCGTTGCGGACGTGCTGATCGGCGTCGAGCACAAAATCCCAAAGCCGCATGCGTTCCATGCCCGACAGCGAGGTTGCCCGCGCGATGTAGTGAGTAAGCGCGTTGATGACCAGCTCGCTGCCGAGCCAGTAGCCCATCACGAGCACATGTGCCCACCTGATCAAACTATACGTCACGTCGTGCTCCAGACTGTTCGAAACGGTATCGCCAACCCAAGCCGCATCGTCAGCCCAATGATGAGCCAGAATAGTCGGGTGCCGCAATGGCGTTGGCGGACACTGACCTGCTAGGCGATTTTCGGTCCACGGGACACTTTGCGATGATGGCTCTTGACCGGCCCCGATAATTCGAGCCACTAGGTCGGTGAGTTTGCGACCCCTATTGACCTCGACCGTATTGCAAATTCCCGTGGCGTTAGACCCTCGAGAGAACGGTGAGGTCGATGCTCATTGTAATCCCATCTCCATGCATCAATTTTGTATTTCGCATCGTCCACTGACTCGAACCAGTGTGCGTTCAAGCACTCTTCTCGGAACTTTCCGTTGAAGGATTCCACGATGGCGTTGTCCGTGGGTTTGCCTCGTCGATTGAAGTCGATCTGTATCTGGTGGCTGTAGGCCCAGAGATCCATCTGGCCACCCGAGAACTCGGATCCATTGTCACAGGAACGTCGCCGAGGCAGTCCGCGTTCGAACTGCAGTTGCTTCATGACGCTAACAACATGCTCAGCCCGCAGACTGAAGCCCACTTCTATCGCCAAACATTCCCGTGTGAATAGGTCGACCACAGTCAATGTTCTGATTTTCCGACCATCGGCCAACTGATCTGCCACGAAGTCCATGCCCCAGACATCATTGGGGCCGGCCGCTGGCTGCTTCACCACGCGATGAACGGCCGAGGCATGCCGCCAGGGTCGTTTACGTCTCAAACCCAGGTTTTCCTCGCAATAAACGCGATAGAACCTCTGCTTGCCAACGTCCCACCCTTCCCGTCGCAACAGCATGTAAATGCGCCGATAGCCGAATCGCAGGCGTGCGTGAGCGAGTTCGCGCATGCGTTGGCGCAGCGCCGTCAACGGATCCATCCGACTGCGGTAGTAGTACATCGATCGATGCAACAGAACACAGCGGCACGCTTGCCTCTGGCCCACGTCGTCGCGATTCATCAGGTAGTTCACCATCTCGCGCTTCTTGACGGGTTTCAGATTTTTTTTGGAGAACGTCCTGCAGCATCGCCTTATCGAGCGACAGGTCTGCGACGAGCCGTTTGAGCTTGACGTTTTCCTCCCGTAACTCCTTGAGCTCGCGGGCCTCAGACGGCTCCATGCTGCCGTACACCTTGCGCCAGCGATAGAAACTCTGCTCCGATACGCCATGCATCCTGCATAGCTCCTGGACCGGCGTGCCCAGCTCTGCCTGCTTCAAAATCCCCGTGATCTGCTCGACCGAAAATCGCTTTCTCTTCACGACAAAACCTCCGGCTCTTCAAACCTGGTTTTGTCGCAAACTTCACTTTCCAGGTGGTCCGTTTTATTCGGGGCCGGTCACATGGCCGGGCTCCCGGCCCATCGCGGCCATTGAAGCAGACGAGCTGCTTCAGGTTCTGAGGCGCATTGAAGCACGGGGCGCTCTGGATACCGCGCATCGCTGCCGCGGTACGTCCAGCCAGATCTTCCGCTACGCCATCGCGACCAGCCGCGCAAAACGCGATCCGAGTGTGGATCTTAGAGGGGCGCTGCCGCCGGTTCAGCGCGAACACCTCGCCAGTATTACCGATCCGGCCGGTATCGGTGAGCTGCTGCGGACGATCGATGGCTACCAGGGGAACCTGCGCACCCGGTGTGCGTTACGACTCAATCCGCTCGTGTTCGTGCGTCCGATCAACTTGCGCAAAGCCGAATGGAGTCACTTCCACCTGAACGACGCGCAATGGCGCATTCCGGGCGAATTGCTGAAGATGCGCGAGGACCTGATCGTGCCGCTGTCGCGCCAGGCCATGGACATCTTGCGTGAAATTCATCCGGTGACGGGGCAGGGCCGTTATCTGTTTCCGTGTGAAGGCAATGTGTTTCGGGCGATGTCGGAAAACACAATTAATGGCGCACTGCGCCGGCTCGGGTACTCCGGTGATGAAATGACCGGCCACGGGTTTCGGGCCATGGCCCGCACGGTGCTCGATGAAGTGCTGAACTTCCGGGTGGAATGGATCGAGATGCAGTTGGCGCATGAAGTCAAAGACCTCAACGGGCGGGCCTATAACCGGACCACGTTTCTGGAGGGGCGGACCCAGATGATGCACCGCTGGGCCGATTACCTGGATGAGCTGCGTGCGATGAAACCCAAGGTCGTTAGCATCCAGCAGCACGCTGCGTGAGTCGGTGAGCCGATGCCGATGGACTGCGAGCTAACAATTGGTCAATATTCCAAGTCCGTTCACATCTGGCTCGCAACGGCAAAACAGGCGATCGGCCGCTGCCCGGCACGAGAACAAGCGGAAGACGTCGGCGTGGCCCGGCGTCGGCAATACCGGCAGGGCCGTTCTGATATTGAACCGAAGTTAAACAAAACTCAGAGCGCGATGAGCGGCTGATTCTGCCGCACTCGCGTGTCGGCTGGCGGCGGACGCGTTGTCGCGCCGCATGACCATACGCGATGGTTTCCATTCGGTCTGCTTTCAATGAGGATGTCCGGAGGGCTTGGCCTTGTGGGGTTCTGGTGCATCGGCGGGCATCCAGTAGACTCGTGCAGTTGAAATGTCCGAGAAACTGAATGACGAAGTCCATTGCCCGCGACCCCATGTACCGCCAACGCGGGTTTGATGCCGACATCATCGAGCTATGCGTGCGCTGGTACATCACTTATCGGCTTTCGTATCGCGACCTGGTAGAGATGATGGCGGAGCGTGGCGTTGACTTGGCGCATTCGACCATTCTTCGATGGGTTGCGCGATATGTGCCGGAATTCGAAAAGCGCTGGGGGCGATTTTCCAAACCGGTGGGTACTTCTTGGAGAGTAGACGAAACCTACATTTCGATCAAAGGCAAATGGCACTATTTGTACCGCGCAGTCGACAAACAGGGTAAGACAGTTGATTTTCTGCTGCGCCCGGATAGAGGCATTGCTGCAGCTCAGGCGTTCTTCCGCAAGACGCTGGCAACCCAAGCGCCACGCGTGCCCCGCAAGGTTACCTTGGATGGGCATGTTCCGAGTCATCGAGCCCTATGGTTGCTGCGCCGGGAGCATCCGTGTTGGCGAAAGGTCAAGGTGAGGAACTGCCAGTACCTTAACAACATCGTGGAGCACGACAATCGAGCGATCAAGCGGCGCATCGCGTCGATGGCGGGATTCAAATCGTTTGCCACGGCCGCCATTACGATTGCTGGCATTTAGCTTGCTCACCGCATTCACAAAAGACAATATAACTTTGGGCTCGGTCAACGCTTCCGTTCGCTCAACGAACAATGGGCCGTGGCGCTTGCATAGGATCTGCGCGACGATCTCATCTATAAGATGTCGCCCCTATTTCCGGCGATGCACCAGAACCGACTATGGCTACATCTGGGGCGTGCACGGTCGGGAAGTTCGCTACGACCTGCATGCACCGCTGGGCAAGTGCGATCCTGACCACACGATCTGGAACCGGTACCTGGAAGCCCGGCAGGCGGTGGATCGGGCGCCGTCTCGTACGCCCCTAGCCCCGGCCGCGAGCACCGCAGCGCGGCGGAGAACGCGTGCGGAGTCCGAATCGATCGTCGTCGCTGCTATGATCAACGCCGTAGACGGCCATTAGACGCGTGCGCGGCTCGCTGACGTACTGCGTTGCTCTTGTCGGCGCACGCCGGTCGTCGCTGGGCGCCGACGAGGAGCCTCGGCATGGAAATTCGTCAGCTTCGCCACTTTCTGGCGGTCATGGAAACAAAGAGCTACTGGCGGGCCGCTGAGCAGTGCAGCGTGACCCCGCAGGCGCTCAGCAAGAGCATCCGTCGCTTTGAGGAGAGCCTCGGTATTCGACTGTTCGACCGCGACAGCCGCTCCGTTCGCCCCACGCTGTTTGCGGAGAAGATCGCCCCCTATGCGCAGAGCATCGACGCCGAGGCACGCAGCCTGCGGCGCGTGCTGGATGAGCTGCTGGGCGCCGGGACCAATCAGCTGACGGTCGGTGCGGGGTCGATCGCCGCGACTACCATCGTGGCGGAGGCGATTCTCGCGGTCCGACGCAGGAACCCCAAGCTGATGGTCACGGTGCTCGAAGGCACCTACGAATCGCTGGTGCCGCAGTTGGTAAACGGCAAGCTGGACGTTGTCGTCAGCATCATGACGACCGACAAAGTAGAGCCACTGATCGACTATTGGGTGCTGCACGTCGAGCCGTACGTCGTCATCGGCCGCCGCGGCCACCCGTTGAGCGGACGCACGTCCGTTCCGCTGACGGAGCTGAACGCCTACCCGTGGATGCGAGGCGCGGATGAGGACCAGGGCATCAACGCGATGCGCGCGGCTTTCGAAGCACGGGGCCTGACGCCACCGCGCACGCAGATCAAGACGGACTCGTTGTCGTTTGCGGTCAGCTTGGCGACGCAGTCTGATGCGTTATTCCTTGTGCCGAAGGAGATGGTGCAGCGCGACCTCGACTCCGGCCTGCTAACGATCCTCGAGGTGGATGCGGAGCAGTGGACTCGACCGACGGCCGTATTCTTCCGCAAGAACAGCACACGCTCACCAGACTCGATTCTGTTCCTGAAGGAGATCAAACGAATCGTCGCCCGGATCAGTGGCGAGAACGACCCACCGTAAACCTTCGGTTGTCCATTAAGACAACGAGTTGATGGCATTGAGGGCCCCCGCGGCAGATGCTCAGGTCCACACCCGAGGTGGGTCCGCACATGCGGCCGGGTGTCTGTGCCTACTACTGGGAGGGTTTCAGCATGCGTCCACTCGTTCGCAGTTCATCGATCCTATCACTGGCGATCGCGTCGGCCCTCGGCAGCGCGCAGTCGCCTGAAGCCGGCGTCGCGCTTGAAGAAATCGTCGTGACGGCGCAACGGCGAGAGGAGCGGTTGCAGGACGTTCCGATCGCGGTGACGGCGTTCGATTCGGCGTCGATCGACCGGAATCAGATCGTCACGGTGCAGAGCGTCGCGAGTTTCGTCCCGAACTTGTGGATGGAGACGAACACCGGCCTGAACAGCGGCTCCCGAGCCGCTCTGCGGGGCATCGGCGAGGACGAGAGTTTCTTCACGTCGGATCCGCCCGTCGGTATGTACGTCGACGATATCTACATCCCGCGGCAGACCGGCGCGATGTTCGATCTCTACGACGTCGAGCGCATCGAAGTACTGCGCGGGCCGCAGGGCACGCTGTACGGCCGAAACACGTCGGCGGGCGCGATCAAGCTGATCAGCCGGAAGCCCGAATCAACTCGACGCGCGAACGTCGAAGTCACGCTGGGCGACTATTCGCGGCGCGACCTCAAAGCCTCGCTGGGCGGCGGGCTGTCCGAGCAAGTCTCCGGGCAGATCGCGTTCCTTGCGCGCAAGCACGATGGCTACGACCGCAACCTCGTCAATGGCGCCGACGTCAACGACCAGGATTTGCTCGCGGGACGTGCTTCGCTCCGCTGGCAGCCCTCCGAGGCGGCGGACTTCGTACTCACCTACGACCAGCTGCGTGACCGCTCGACACCCGGATTCGGGGTGGGCGTGCGGCTGCAGCCGCCGAACAGCCTCGGCAGGTGGGATCCCAACCTGCAGTACGACGGCGACACCAACGTGCACACGCTGAAATCGGACCTCACGGCCCCGATCAACGATCTCGACATGCACGGCGTGTCGCTGACCGCGTCCTTCCAGCTCGGCGGCGGGACCTTGAAGTCGATCACCGCGTGGCGCGACATGAAGAACCTGCTGCTGCTCGACGCCGACGGACAGGACACCTGCTTCGGTCTCGCGCTGCCGTGCCTGCACCTCTTCCAGGATCAGACTCAGGACCAGGTGAGCCAGGAGGTCCAGTTCGGCGGACAAACGGCATCGAAGGCACTCGACTATGTCTTCGGCGTCTATTGGTTCAAGGAATCGAACCAGCAGCGCACCGAAAACATCATACTGGCACCGTTCGGTACGAACCCCTACAGCGATACCGGCCTCGACACGCGCAGCATCGCGGCATTCGCATCCGGTACGTGGCACGTCAACCCGCAGTGGTCGACCACGATTGGCGTGCGCTGGACCCGGGACAAGAAGGAATTCGACTCTGCGGTGTTCAATGCCAACGGGTCCGCACAACTCGTCTGCGCCGGGGCCAGCGGACTCACGGTGATCTCGAGCGGCGCGTGCACGCCGGCGAGCCCGACCGGCTCGCGCACCGCGCCGCTCGCGCGGGCAATTGACCAGACGTGGTCCGATGTCACGCCGCGCCTCGCGATCGACTACGCACCTCGCGAGGGACTGATGCTCTACGCCTCGGCGTCGAAGGGCTTCAAGTCCGGTGCGTTCGACGGCCGCGAGTCCAGCTCGCTTCTATACTCCCTGCAGCCGATCGCACCAGAGAAGGTGCTCGCGTACGAACTCGGCACCAAGGCGGAGTGGCTGGATCGCCGCCTGCGCACGAACGTGGCGCTGTTCCGGAACAACATCACCGACCTGCAGGGCACGGGGACGAACCAGGCGACGGGGACGTTCACGCGCTTCTCGGTCGGTGACGTACGGACGGAAGGCGCTGAGCTCGAGCTGACGGCGGCACCCGCGAAGGGCCTCGAGATCACCGCGTCGGTCGGTCTGCTCGACACGAAGTACACGAAGGTCAACTTCGACCAAGTGACCGATTGCGGCCCCGTCGGTACCGGCACGAAGCAGCTGGAAATGAAGTTCTCGCCGCACTTCTCGTCGAACGTCGGCCTGAACTATTCCTTCCCGGCGATCCTCGGCGGCCAGATCACGGCCGGGGGCAATTGGACGCACAAGAGCAGCTTCTATCACAGCTCGTGCAACCCGGTGCCGTCGCAGGAAGACGGCTACAACCTGGTCGACGCACAGGTGGCGTGGGAGAGCGCGGACGAAACATGGCGACTCGCGCTCGCGATGAAGAACGTGACGAACGAGGATTACGCGATCGGCCAGTTCTTCATCCCCGGGCTCGGCTTCGATGCGATCTATTTCAATCCGCCGCGCACTTGGACCCTGACGGCCCGCTATGCGTTCCGTTGAGACGGCGACGATGCCCGGGCCGCGGCGCTGGTACGGCGGCGTCGTCGAGTCGATCGGTGACGCCACGGGCCTGCGCGGGATCGAGCGCTTCTCGGTCAGCGTGGCGCCGGACGGGGCTCGGACGCTGCACGCCACGTGCGAGATTTTCGATCGTGGCGTTTCGAAGGACGTGGTCTATTCCGTCGATCGTCACTGGCGGCCGATGGACGCCTTCGTGCGGCTGCTCAAAGACGGAACGCTGCTCGGCACCGGGTGGTACCGATTCGATGACCGCGAAGCGGAGGTGCAGAGTTGGAACCGGAGCCTCGGTCGCGTGGATCAGCGCATTCGTCTTGAACGCCCGGTGCCGACGTTCGGGCCGCATCCGCTGTCGTGCGACGTTTGGCATCTGGCGGCATTCGACAAGGCGCGGGGAGCCGGGGTGCAGCGCCTCGAGGGCACGATGATGAGTTCGGTCGAGCATGACGGCTGCTCGGGGCCGATGCTGCATCCGATCAATTTCGGCATCGAGTATTGCGGACTCGAGCGCATCACCGTGCGTGCCGGCACGTTCGACGTGGACCGCTACCAGTTCCATCTCGGCGGCTCCCTGCCGGTCGAGCATCCCCTCGAGGAGCTCTGGTGCCTCCCCGATGACTACATCATCGTGAAGATCCGGGTCGGCGGGTATCTCGCGACGACCTACGAGCTGACGTCGTTAATGCGCTGAGTGAACGGTGGCTACGTACACGATTCTGGTGATCACGCACGTCCTACTGTTCGCCTACTGGCTGGGTGCGGACTGGGGCGTCTACGTCACTGCGCGCTACGTCGCCGATCCGGCGCTCGCGACGGAGGAGCGCCGACGCTTCCTGCAGGCCGCATTGCGCATCGATCTCCTGCCGAGGATCGCCTTCACGTTGCTGCTCCCCGTCGGCCTGCAGATCGCGGCGTTCTACGGTGCGTGGCCGATCGTCGGGCCGCTGATGACAGCGGTCTGGCTGGCCGCACTCGCGTGGCTGGGTATTAACGTCGTCGCCTATCGGCGGATCGGGACGCAGCTGGGCGAGCGTCTGGGCGGCATCGATCAGCGCGTGCGAATCGTGCTCTCTCCGACGCTGATCGCGACCGGCACTGCGTCGGTCGTCGTCGGCACCCCGACGTTGCCACTGTTCGTCGCGTTGAAACTGGTCGTGTTCGGGTTGATGATCGTCGTCGGCCTGGTGTTGCGCGGCATCATGCGTCACTGGGGCATGGGGTTTCGCAAACTGGCGACGGAAGGCCGCAGCCCTGAGGTCGATGCCATGTTTCTCCGCACTTTCGGCCAAGCGCGATGGATCGCATACGGCATGTGGGGACTGTCGGGCACGATGGCCGTGCTCGGTGTGAGCCGACTTGTCTGAGTCGACGTACTCGCCGCGAGGGCGCATCTCGTGGGCGCTCGCGGACTTCGCGCGCGAACCGTTTTTCTCGTTCGTGCTGTCGCTGATCTTTCCGCCGTTCTTCGTCAACGTACTCGCATCCGACCCAGCGAGCGGCACGGCGTTCTGGGGATACAGCCTGTCGGTCACGAGCATCCTGCTTGTGGTCACCGCGCCGCTGGTCGGGGCGCTCGCCGACGCCACCGGTACGCGACGCCCTTGGCTCGTAGCAACGCTCGTGATGGCGAGCGCCGGATTGGTGAGTCTCTGGTGGGCAACAGCGACGCCGGTCGGACTGCTGTGGGTTGTTGCGTCGGTCGGTGCCGCGCAGCTCGCGATCGAATGGTCGCGGGTGTTGACGGACAGCCTGCTGCCGGGGGTTGCCGGGCCGGACGACACGGCGGCATTGAGCGGACTCGCGGTCGGGCTCGGCTTTCTCGCGAGTCTCGTGTACATGGCGATCGCGTACCTCGCGGGCTCGTCGGAGCGCCCCGAAATGGCGCGGCTGCTGTCGGTGGGCAGTGGCGTCTGGTTGGTGGTGTTCATGATGCCGTGCCTGGTTGCGTGTCCGCAGCCCGCCGCTCGGTTCGCGACGCTCGGCGCCGCCGCCCACAGCGCGCGTACGGAACTGAGTACGACGTGGTCGCGACTCCGCTCGCAGCCGGCGCTCGGGCGGTTTCTGCTCGCACGGATGGTCTATTGGGACGGCACGATGAGCCTGTTCTCGTTCATCGCGATTCTCGCCGCGACCCGATTGCACTGGGACACGCGCGCGATGACTACGTTTGGGATCGCCGGGTTGATCTCCGGTTCGCTGGCCGGCGCGGTGGCGGGCGCGGTGGAGGCGCGGATCGGCGTGCGACGGTCGCTCGCGACGGCACTGCTGGCGCTGCTTGCGGTGACGGTTGTCCTTGCGGCAGCACTGTGGCACGAACCCGCGCCGTGGTCGGGCGGCCTTACGCGCCCGGTCGATCGGCTGTTCCTGGCCGTGGCCGTAATGGCGTGTGCGGCGCTGAGCGTCGTGATGGCGAGCAGCCGCTCGCTGCTGGTGCGACTGGCCGAGCCCGCGCGGCTCGGCGAGGCGTTCGGTCTGTACGTGATGGTGGGGCGCGCGTCGAGCTTTTTGGCGCCGCTGCTCGTCGCGATCGCAACGACCGCGACGGGCGATCAGCGCGCCGGCGTGTTCGGCGTCGCGGGACTGCTTCTGATCATCGGACTGGCATTGCTCCTTCGCGTTCCTGTACCCGCGTATGCGCGGCATGCACATGGGTGAACCGCACTGGCCGTCGACACGGCGGGCGTGGGTCGTCACGGGCGTCCTGACTTTCGCGTATACGGTCGCTTTTCTGCATCGCATCGGCCTCAGTCTGTTCGTAGAACCGATACGCCGTGACCTGGGGCTGACCGATACCCAGATCGGACTGCTGACCGGCGCGTTCTTCGCAGTGCCATACACATTGTCCGCGCCGCTGGCCGGTTGGATGGTCGACCACCTTCGCCGGGTTCGGGTGCTCGCCATCGCCGCGGTGATCTGGAGCATTGCATCGGGCGGCGGCGTCTTCTCGTACGCGAGCCTGATCGTCGGCCGCGTGATTGCCGGTGCCGGCCAGGCCGTCGTGCAGCCGGCGTCCGCCTCGCTGATCGCCGACGTGTTTCCGCCGGCACAGCGCGCCACGGGATTCGGCGTGTTCGTGGCGGGCACGGCGTTCGGTACGGCGGCTGCGTACCTGGCCGGCGCGCTCGCACTGGCCCTAGGTGTGCGGTGGGCGTCAACGCTGGGGGTCGCGGATTGGCAGGCCGCGCTCATGCTGGTCGGAGTCCTCGGTCTGCTGGTGCCGATCGCGATGCTCACGATTCGCGAGCCGATTCGTCGTGAGCGGTCTACCGAAAAACTGCCCACACGGGCGGTCTTTCACTTCGTGCGCGGCCGCGCCTGGGTGCTGTTCGCGTTGTTCGCGGGCGTAGCGCTGACCTTCCTCGCGCCGTATGGCCAGCTCGCCTTCATGCCGTCGCTCTTCATACGCAAGTACGGCTGGACGGCGGAAGACGTCGCGCTTCGGTTCGGGGCGATCGCCGTCGTGGTCGGCGCAATCGGTTCGGTGGCGGCGGGTGCGCTGTCCGCGTGGCTCACGCGCCGCGGCAGCGCAACGGCTTCCTGGACCGTCTGCCTGATCGGCGCCGTGGCGAGTCTGGTGCCCGGTGCACTTGCGCCGCTGATGCCCACCGGCGTCCTCTGCCTCGCGATGTTCACTGTGTCGGGCGCGTTCGCGAACTTTGCTGCGGTCGCGGTGCTGGCTGCGATCGCCGAGATCACGCCGAACGAGTTCCGCGGTCAGGTGACCGCGCTCTACACAGGACTCGTCGGCCTACTGGCGGCCGCGCTCGGACCGCTGGTTGTCGGAGCGCTAAATGACCACTGGCCCGGCAGCGGCCCGGCGATCGCTGGCTCGCTGTCCGTGACGTTTGCGGCCTGCGCCATTGGCTCGGTGGCGCTGCTGCTCGCAGGGCAGTCGGAATTTCGCCGCCTGAAGTTGGGCGTGGTTGGCTCGGCCCCGGGCGTCAATCCACCCGGTTGACGATATAGACGGCAAGTTGATGGTCGCCGGAGAGCTGCCTAGGGATACTGCATGCAGGTATTTCTGTCGGCATTCAGGCGACAAGACCGAGACAACAGCAGAGGACGTCATGGTGCAGGAATCGCTATCCCCATCGAATGATTCGCGCGAGCGGACCACGCCAAAGGGCGCGCCGGTCGTGCTGGTCGACGCGGTCGTGCTCACGATGGACGACGAGCGCCGCGCGTACACGAATGGCTTCGTCTGGCTCGAGGGTGGCTGCATTCGCGGCGTCGGTCCGGCGAATCAGTTGCACACCGTCCCGGCGAGTGTGCGGCGGAGGTCGCTCCCCGGGCACCTCGTGATGCCGGGCCTTGTGAACTGCCACACGCACCTCGGCAACGGCTTCCTGCGCGGCATCTATGATGAGATGCCGCTCGAGGTCTGGTTCGCGAAGGGCATGTGGCCGGTGCTCGGCGCGATGAGCGGCGCGGCGGGCGAAGCCGGCGCACTCCTGTCCGGGCTCGAACTCCTGCTCATGGGCGTCACGACGACGGCGAGCGGTGAGATCTGCACGCCGAACCGAGAAACGCTCGATGGAGTCGCCACCGGCGTGCAGCGCGTCGGAATTCGTGCACTGGTGTCGCGAATCGTGATGGACAGCGCGGACGAAAGCAGCGGCGCCCAGTACATCCCGCCCGAGTACCGCGAAACGCCCGCGCAGGCCTCAGACGAACTGCGCCGTTTGCAGCGCGCCTATGCGTCCGACCGACTGTCGATCGGGCCCGAAGCCCTGGGCGTGCTTCGCTGCACGGCCGAAACGGTGCAGGCGATGCATGCGCTGGCACGAGACACGGACAGCCTGTTCACGATGCACGTGGCGAGTTCTCAGGACGAGCGCGACGAGAGTCGGCGTCGGTTCGGCCACGGTAGCGTCGCCGAGCTAGAGCGTCTCGGGGTGCTGGGTCCGCGCACGTTGCTCGCGCACACGATCTGGCTCGACGACGGCGAGATCGAAAGCCTCGCTCATCGCGGTACGGGAATCTCGCACAACCCGGTCGCTAACGCCTACTACGGCGCGGGCACGGCGCGACTCGCAGAGCTCATCGAGCGAGGCGTGCGGGTCGGTCTGGGCGTCGACGGCGCGTCGACCAACAACAGCCAGAACGTCTGGGAGACCATGAAGATGGCAATGCTGTTCCAGAAACAGAAGCTGGAGCGTGCGAGTTTCGGTGGCGCCGAGATCGCACTCGAGTTGATGACGCGCGGCGGTGCCGCCGCCGTTCACAAGGAGCGGGAGATCGGCTCGCTTGAAATCGGCAAACGCGCCGACGTGATCGCGATCGATACCCGCCGACTGGCATTGGCTCCGAGCCAGACGCTGATCTCGAACCTCGTGTACTCATACGACCCGACCGCTGTTCAAGAGGTTTACGTGGACGGCGAGCTCCTCGTCTCTGGCGGCAAGCACCGCACGCTGATGATTGAGGATGTCCTCGAGCAGGGCCGCCGCGCTCTCGGGGATGTGCTCAAGGCGTCGGGGCTGGACGAATACATGGCGACTCGCTCGCGTTGGAAGTGGGCATAGCGCGACGGAACGCGAACATCGCAACGAGCTTTTGCGCAACGACTGACGCGGAGCGTGTCGAGGATCAATTGCCATCGACCCGTGCGGGCAGGTCCTGGGCGAATATGCAGAGCGTTCGTCGCGCTACCGGAAAAGTATGGTGTCGATTTCCGCCCGGTGCCGAACGCGATCTTGTGCAGAATCGAATTCATGCCAGAGCTTCCGTGCGATTACGACACATTGTTGATATGGCGCGGTTGATATGGCGCGGCGACCGTGCCGCTATGAGGCAATGGGAGCCCTCAGCCTCGGGCTGACCGGATTGGGCTTGCCCCGATATTCCCGACACTGAACTTAGAATGTACGTTCCCGCTGGGCGTGGGTGTTCAATCGACTGCGTGTGAGATTTCAGCGAGAGCGGGCATGCGCTCATCGCTCTGTGAACCCGAACACATGCACCCCGGCCATGACCGTGCCTTTGGCCCGCTTCCCGCGAGGTGGTTTGCCTTGGCGGGCTTCCAGCCAGCGGTTCACAGCCTTGAGGAGTTCTGCGCCCTGGGCATTGGCGAACTGCTGGAACTTCTTGACCTCATCGGCGGGCAGATTCGGGACGTAGGCCAGACGCTCGATCAGCGTGGGTTCGGTCGGCTTGCGTGTTGAATTCTTCAAGGCCGTGCGCAGCAATCGTGCAGCCGACAGGCAGGCGTACTGCAACAGGAACGCGCGGTAGCCATTGAGATCGACAAACTGCGCGATTGGGGCAAAGTGCGTGCGATCCTGATGACGGACCGAGGCGTTCTGGCTCAGAAGTGTTAGGTCCTGCTGGGTACAAGTTCCGCCGCGGCTGGCGCGGATCAGGGCTTCGAGAGAATTGTTTTTGCCTTTGAGCGTGAGCGGCTTCGGTTGTCCGCGTTGGTCGACAAAATCGGGATCCGTGTACCAGCGGAAGAGCGCCTGCGCTAAATGATCCACGGCCGCATGCGAGGGGTCGGTGCGGCGGCTTTTTTTTGTGACTGCCTGCTGCGCGCGGCGCATCA
>JAFMKA010000100.1 GCA_017853175.1 Steroidobacteraceae bacterium
AACGTGCGAAGACCTTCAATCAAGGATTTGCGACCGTCGAATATCTCTCGGCAGCACTCGTCGACATGAAGCTCCATCTTGCTGCAAAACCCGATTCGCGTATCGATCCCGATGCGTTCGAGCGGGAGACGCTCGCGAAGTTGGGCATGCCCTCGGAGATCGTCATGCGTCATCGCACGCCGCAATTCGGTCACATATTCTCAGGAGACGGTTATTCGGCTGGCTATTACAGCTACCTTTGGGCTGACACGCTCACCGCCGACGCTTGGGAAGCGTTCACCGAGGGAAAAGGCGCTTGGGATCGCGACATCGCAAAGCGCCTTCGTGACCATGTTTTCTCAGTGGGCAATACGATTGATCCAGCAGATGGATATAAATCTTTCCGCGGTCGTGATCCGCAGATCGAAGCACTGATGCGCAAGCGCGGATTTGCTCCGGCCTCCACCTCGAGGTCATCGGCTCAATGAAATCTTCGTAATGTGCACCTCTTTAGGGCGGCACCGCACGGAAATTCTGTAGGCAGACGACAGGCTTAGCCTTTAGAATGCGCGCCTTCTTTGATCACTCGTAGATTATTTTTATGGCCAAAAAAACCGCTCGTCCCGTCAAAAAGAAAGCCCGTCGCAACGTCGCCCCCTGGACCGCTGCCGACGAAGCGAAGCTGCGTAAGTTCGCTGGCAAGATGCCGACCTCCAAGCTGGCCAAGCTTCTGGGTCGCTCCGTTGCCGCCATCACCTTTAAGGCTTTCGCAATGCGGCTGTCGCTGCGTCTGCCTAGCAGCAACCGCGGTCGACGTCTCAAGGTTTCCAAGCGTCGCGGTTAATACCCCGTCGTAAGACACTTGAACACCGAGAGGGCCCTCACGATGAGTGAAGGGCCCTCTCGGTTTTTGGCGTCAGTGATTTCTTAGCCTCGGTCTGGGCTGCGCCGTTTGACGAGAGCGTCTTGATCGCGACGCAGTTCTTCGATGCTTCCGGCGAACAACTTCGGCTCTTTGGTGAGGGTCCGCCACACCATGAACGCGGCGATAGCGCCCAGAGCCAGAAAGCCGCCCATCACCCAAAGGCTCACGAGAAGCCGATCGTGTTCCCAGAGCGCGATCACGAGCGTGAGCGCCGCCATCAACAATCCGAGCGCTGCGAAAAGAAGAGCGGCAAGCGCCCAGAGAAATACCCCGAGAATCCGCCGAAACTCCGAAGCCACCTCGGCAGACAGCAGTTCGAGTCGGACCTGAATCAACGCGAGCAACTGCGCGAGAAGACGTCGAATCGAGTCGAACATATCCCTGCCCCCCGAATAAAAATGTCAGCGTCTGCTGATCAGCACACCGACGATAAGTCCGATTCCGGCTGCGAGCCCCACCGATTGCCAAGGGTGTTTTCGCACGAAATATTCCGTCGAACGAGCGGCATCATGGGTCTTGTCTCTCACCTGCTCTTCGAGTTCATCGAGCCTCTGACGCGCCGCGCGAACGGCCTCGGCGATATATTCGGCACCTGCATCGATCATGTCAGCCTCCAACGAGTGTTTCCTGCACTGCTCGCCATGCTCGCTCGTCGGCAACCGCCAACGCCTCGAGATCTGCCGGCTGCGCGTTCGGGTCATCGACCCATTCGCGTAACTGCGGACCTCCGTTGATCACGTCGATCGCGAGACGCTCGTACTCATACTCGTACGGAAAATCGCGCCACAGCGGATACTCGGGCCAAAGCGTGCGAATCGCCTTGAATGCGAGGGCCTGCAGGCGCCACGGACGAAACGCGTGATGGTCGTACGCGGGGTCATCCACGTGGACCTGCAGCCCACTGCATAACCTGCCCGCATGCTTGTGAAAAGTCGGTTCGAACCAGCACGGTCGCAGCCGACAACCGGCCAGCCACTGCGGCGCAATCTGGTGCATCGCCTCGAGCAGCCTATCCGCCTGAATATCGGGCGCGCCGAACATTTCGAGGGGGCGAGTCGTACCGCGCCCTTCGGACAGCGTCGTGCCTTCCACCATCACGGTTCCGGCATAGGCTCTGGCCATCGACAGATTGGGTGCATTGGGACTCGGATTGACCCAACTGCGCTCGCCGATCGGCCAGCCCCAACCTGGTGCCTGTTCGGGATTCCAACCCTGCATGCCGATGACTTGAAGTTCGAGCTTGAGATCACCACGCTTTACGAACCAATGGGCGAGCTCACCCAGCGTGAGCCCGTGACGCATCGGCATCTCACCCGCGCCGACGAAACTCTCCCAACCCGTTCGCAATGAGAGACCTTCGATAGGCCGCCCCGCAGGATTGGGGCGATCGAGTACCCACACCGCCTTGCCGAGTCGGGCTGCCGCCTCGAGCACATAGCGTAGCGTCGTAACGAAGGTGTAAATGCGGCAGCCAAGGTCCTGCAAGTCGATCAACACCACATCGCAGTGCTCGAGCATGGCGTCGGTGGGTCTGCGTACCTCACCGTAGAGGCTGAAAACCGGTATGCCGAGAGCTGGGTCAATGAAATTCGGCGACTCGATCATGTTGTCTTGCTTGTCACCACGCAGGCCGTGCTGCGGCCCGAAGGCTGCGGTGATTTTCAATCTCGGCAGTGACGCCAGCGCATCGAGACTATGCCGAAAATCGGCCGTCATGGACGCCGGGTGCGCGAGCACACCGACCCGCCGACCCTCAAGTGGAGCGCGCAGCGTGGGCTCGTCGATGAGTCGATCGATTCCGAAGCGAATCATGGGATCTCCAGAGCTCTCAAAAAATTATCTGGATGGTGGAAGTGAGGCCGATCAATGGGGTGCCAAATCGCCCAGAGCGAGGTTCCCGCCATCGTCTCCAGCACCACCGTCGGAAAGAGTTGCGAGTGCGACCCGAGCACCGAACGAGGAATCGCGAGGTCGACGACGAGCCGATGGCGAAATGGATCGCCCTCTACCTGCGCCAGCGTCGACTTCACCTCCGGAGGCTCGACCGAGTTCGGCCATGGTACCGAACGCATCCCTCGAAGCACGCCGTCGAAGGCGTAAGTCGCCCAATCGCCCGCGGGCGAAAAGTTGAACTCCAGATACGGGCCAGCATGCTCAGGATCTCGAGTAAAGAGCTCGCAGCAGGTATGAAGCCAGAGTTCGTCGCAACGACTCGTTCGCTCGGCACGCAAACCCGGGACCTTGATCGCCACGCGAGATCGCAGCTCGTAGCGGAGTCGTAGCACTTTGGGCGTTGCGGTCACATCTACCGTCACGGCGCCGACTGCAGCCCATTCTCCGCAGGCAGGATGAGCGCAAAGTTCGACGCTCACGCGTTTTGCGCTCATGCACGCCGCCCCGCCACCACCGGCACCTGCCAAACGCCGTAGCCTTCGGGGTCTTGGAGGGTCGCGATGATTGCATCGAACATCGAGCGCACTTCAGCCAAGGACATGCCGGAGTGCGCGGCGAGCGGCTCGGTATATCCATCACGCCAAGCGATGAGGATGCCCGCAAATTCCTCACGCGGGACGCGCTCAGTGTCCAGGGTCAAATATTGAATGCCCAGATGCGTGAACCCCAATGTACGCATCATGGGCAAGGTGCGCCGTCCGACTCGAGCGTCGGTACCCGTCGCCTTGGTGAACGGGACCACCGCCCGATGCCATAAACGATCGGGATCGACCCCGTCGCGCTCAGGGAAGTGCAGCATCCCGTAATCCTCGCTGAGTACGTGGGCCCACGCTCCGCGACGCAACACGCGATGGATCTCCGACAACATCCTTTCGGGCTCCGGCACCATCTGCGTGACGTGTCGACAAACCACGAGATCGAAGTACTCATCGGGAAAACGCAGGGCAAATCCGTCACCCTGCTCGAAAGTCACCGACCCTGCGCCCTCGATCACTCGCTGGCGCGCCACCGAGAGCAACTCGGGCATCAAGTCGACCCCGATTACCGAGTCGGCCCCCAGAAACATTGCAGCCAGACGCAAAGTTGCCTCACCGGTCCCGCAGCCCAGATCGAGGATTCGAGCGCCCCGTGGTAGTGCATAGCGCGAAAAGAGCTTCGACTCCTGCGGCCACAGGGCTTCGATCTGGTGCCGCAGCGTTCGCAGCATGGACTCGTCGGCCATTTGGGCCGCTTGGGGATTTTGTTGGGATG
>JAFMKA010000006.1 GCA_017853175.1 Steroidobacteraceae bacterium
CGCGAGCGTGCGGCCAACCGCATCATGCAGTGGAAGCCTGATCTCTATAAGTGGATCAACACCCACGGGCATAACCATCCGGTCGATTTCGAATACGATCACGGGCATGCCCATGGCGACATGCCGCACCACCACGGTGACGGGCACGTCGAGCATAAACACAAGAAAAAGCGCCGCAGGCGCTAAAGTCTCAGGGAGAGACCATGCAGGGGCCGCGCAAGCGGCCCTTCGCATTCAGAGGATCTGCGAGCCCGATAGGCGACGGCTCGTGCGACGGTTTACGCCTCGGTTGCGAGAACCCGGCCGCGCGTGCCGAAGCCTTGATGGGCTTGTCGCCCGTAGACCATTTTTTCGCTGCGCTTGCCGGTCAACACTTCGAGCATGCCCTGGATACGGCGCATGCGCGAGGCGACGAGTGCTCCGTTGTGATCATTGAGGTCGCGGCACCGACGGGCGAGGTCGGCGCATTCCGCCCAACGACTCGGCAGTGCACGCTCGGGATCGCAGGCTTTGATCAGGCTTGCGAGCCTGGCATTGTCGATTGAGAACCCATGCAGTCGTAGCAGGCCCTGCCGCTCGCTTTGAAGACGAAGGAGCGCCAACATGCAGTCTTGGCGGGCACGGCACGCCGCCTCGAGGCGCTCAGGAGAGTCATCGCGCAGCAAAATCGACTTCTCTGTCTCGAGCAGGGACTCGAGTTGGGTCAATAGCCGTTGCTCGTCCTCCAAGAGACGAGTCAGGATGTGTTTGATCTCTTCGCGAGTAGACATTCCGCGTTCGTCAGACTCTACCCGACGCCTTGCCGATCTCCCAATCGAGCTTCATCAGCTGATCGGCGATTTTTTTGGAGTCGATCTGATACTCGCCACGCTCTAGAGCGAGGCGAATCGCTTCGACTTTGGCTTCGTTGATTCCGGAGGAGGTGGCAACCCGCGACTCCAGGTCGGCCATCCGACGTGCCGAGGCTGAGACCTCGACGTTCGGCCGTCCGGACGATTGGTCCTCGTTCTGACCTTCGACCGGCTTCCCACGGGTGCCGGCGGAGGGGACAACGCCCACGGAGGGGCGGGGATCTAATCCACTGATTTTCATGGTCATGGCATCACTCTCACGTTCTGCTCATTTCATTTAACGGCAGGGTCATCAAAAACTTTAGGGCGAAAATCAAAAAGTGTGACGCCCGTACCGTTTCGGAAGATCCTTACCGGTCTACTCTCACTACACCTGGGGTATCGGCTCGCGCCTGAATCACCTTGAGAGAGCTCGAGTGCCTAATGCGAACTGTTTCCCCAATGCGGGCATCAGCGAGGGCGACTCCGCTCGATCGAATTTCGATACCGGGGGCGGCCGCCACGACCACCACGACCTCTCCACGCTTGATGGCAGGCGGTCGATCAATGGCATCCATGGGAACCACCACGTCTGCGGGGATGGTCCGCCTAACCAGAAAACCGACCACGGCCTCCGGCGCGGTGGCGCAACAGCGAGACGTCCCTGGAAATTTTCGAGTTTCGATGCGGATGTCCGCGGGTCCGATCGGACTTCCCATCGGAAGCGCGTGATTGGCGACGACCACTGCAGTCTCGGTCGAGACCGTGACGGGTACATTGACAGACCATTGAACTGTGCCCGCGGTACACGCGACCCGTAGGTTCACGCGGGGCCCGATCGTGACGTTCGGCGGCAAGCTCGTCTGTAGCGGCGTATCGCAGGCGGCCAATTGAAGGCGTGGGTCAAGCGGGCTCACTTCGGCCGTTGATCCCGGTGCCTGACGTTCCACCTCTTCTATAGCAGCCCGTTCGAGTGCCCTCAGATCTTGAATTCTTAGAGTTGACGAATGCGCCATAGAGCCGCCTACGGCGCTGACTGCGGTAGCGAGTGCAGCAAAGAATAACGACGGGGTTTCACGCGTCATAAAGCCGTCCTTTTAGAAGGTCCGGTTAGAGCGTTGCAACACCCATGCCATGGTGGATCTAAGTTGGCACGGCGGTTGCAACGATCGGTCGAGAGCCAATTTTTTGGCGGAGGACCGAATGCTCGATCTCGACAAACATTTCGCAGTACACGCGGCAGCGCTGCGTTTGAGCGCGCAACGTTCGGAAGTGATCGCCCGGAATTTGGCGAACGCGGATACCCCTAATTATAAGGCTGCAGATTTCGACTTTCGTAAGGCGCTAGACAATGCGCTCGGCTCGGGTGGGCTTGGGATGTCCGACGCCGGCGCGTTACGCACGACGCAGCGACTCCACATCGGGGGCGCCTCGGGGTCAGACCCACTCAGCGGTATCCCGTTGACCACGGTGAACCGAATCCCACTGGCTCCGGCCCTCGACGGTAATACGGTCGATGTCTCGTTGGAGCAAGCCGAGTTCGCAAAGAACTCGATTCGCTATCAGGCCTCGCTCAATTTTCTTAATTCTCAGATGCGCGGTCTGATGACCGCGATTACGGGGCAATAAGCCATGTCTAGTTTCCGAATATTTGACATCGCAGGCTCTGGCGTAGCCGCTCAGAACGTGCGTCTCAACACC
Source organism: Steroidobacteraceae bacterium (assembly GCA_017853175.1). Taxonomy (GTDB): domain Bacteria; phylum Pseudomonadota; class Gammaproteobacteria; order Steroidobacterales; family Steroidobacteraceae; genus UBA964. The sequence goes on from JAFMKA010000006.1 coordinate 2,532, forward strand.
GTGGCCAGCAACCTCGCGAACTCGAGCAGTGTCAGCAGCACACCCGAGGGCACCTACAAGGCACGTTTTCCAGTGTTCGAAGCGGTGCGCGGTGAAATCAACGGTCAGGAGACCGGCGCTGCCGTCGTCGTCAAAGAAGTGATCGAGTCGGGTCGTGCGCCGAATTCTCGATACGAGCCCTCGAATCCGCTCGCCGACGCGAACGGATTCGTCTACACGCCAGACATCAGCACTGTGGAGCAAATCACCGACATGGTTTCGGCGTCGCGCTCCTATCAAAACAACATCGAGGTCATGCGGACTGCGCGTGACTTGATGATGGCGACGTTACGACTCGGACAAGGCTGATTCGGAGAGCGCCGATGACTACCCTCGAATCCTTAGGTTCCAGTCCCGCAGCGTCCGTCAGTCCGCAGCGCCGCAATCAGTTGCAGGAGCTCGGTTCGGATCAGTTCATCATGCTGATGGTGGCGCAAATGAAAAACCAGGATCCGTTGAAGCCAGCGGACCCGGCGGAGTTTCTCGGACAGCTCGCGCAGTTCAGCACGGTATCCGGTGTACGCGCGATGCAGGATTCGATGGGCGACATGGTTACCGCCATGCGCTCGTCGCAGATGCTGTCGGGAACCGGCATGGTGGGTCGCGAAGTCTTGGGCGCCGCGAGCATCGCAACCTACGACGGCATCACAGCAATCAACGCAGCAGCCGATCTGCCACTCGGAATCTCCGGGGCCATGGCGGTCGTCAAAGATTCCTCAGGTGCGATCGTTCGACAGATTCCGCTGTCTGCACGCAACGGACTCAACGGATTTTCATGGGATGGTCGCGATGATGCGGGGGTTTCTGCGCCGCCGGGGCGATACAGCATTGAAGTTTCTGCGCAGTCCGCCGGGCGTTCGGAGACTGTCCCGACCTTGCTCTATGGGCGGGTTGATAGCGTGACCCTCGATACCGCGAACGGCGGATTGATTCTTAACACCTCGCACGGAGCCCTGCCGCTCACCGCGGTTCGACGGGTTCTCTGATTCGCACGATCGACCTGGAGAAATACTCATGTTCTGCTTTTGGCATTCTTTGTTGTGATGTACTCGATTTCCTCTTTGAACGAGGGCAAATATCGGGTCATGGCCGACTCGATGGCGGCGGCGTTTCGCGGCGAGCCGATGCGCCAGATGCCCATTGCACCAAAGACCGAGGAGGGCATTCCGAGTGCCGATCTCATTGCGATGCAAAATCCGCCGGTCGCAGGTGAGAATGCAACGCCGCCGTCGCTTCTTAAGCAAAATCCTGCTGCGCTCGCCGAGATCGGCGACGACATCGCGCGGGCGATGGCGCCTCTCGTTTTAAAAGACGAAGTCATCATTCGAAAGCATCAAAACTGGCTCGAAGTCGAGATCAAGAACGACGTCCTGTTTCCGAGTGGTTCCGCGACGCTCACGCCCTCGGCAACCGAAATTGTGAAGCGTCTCTCGTCCGTCTTGACGGGGCTCCCGAATCCAATATTTGTCGAGGGTCATACCGATAACGTTCCGATCGCCAGCACCATCTTTCCGAGTAACTGGGAGTTGTCGGCGGCCCGAGCGTCAGCTGTCATTCGTCTGCTTGCTGAGGGTGGGGTGTCGCCAACTCAAATGACGGCCTTGGGGCTCGGTGAGTACCGACCGACGCAATCTAATGATTCGACAGCGGGGCGTGCCGCCAATCGGCGTGTGCTTCTTGCTATCCTTCAGCCCGAGCGTGCGGGTCAAAGTTTGTATTCTCAGTCGCGTGACACGCCGCTGGAGATTCCCAAGGCTCCGCCTCCGACGCGCTGATTATTTTTTGGTTTCGTTATTTATAAGGGGACCACGATGGGTCTCGACTCAAGGCAGTTCCTTTCAAAGTTGCAAGGCGATCTCGCCGCCGGCTCGATCGAAATCGCGGGGTTCCCGGATACCTGCGTTCGCTTACTCGTCGAGTTAAAAGACGACTTTGTCTCCACCCAGACACTCGAGCGGCTCGTCCGATCCGATCCCGCGTTGAGCCAACGCGTCATCTCGATGGCGAATTCGGCGGCGTATCAGTCCTCGACGGGGCCGACGACGACCCTCTCGGGTGCCATTGCCCGAATCGGCCTTGCTGCTCTGCGAACCGTCGTGCTGGCCTACGCGTTTGCCAGTCTACGTGACATGAAGCTCTACAAGCCGGTGCAGGGGCGAATGGGGGACATCTGGGCCCGATGCGTGGCGCTTGCGACGTTCGCTCGAGCACTATCGCTTCAGGTCGAGGGGCGAAGAGTTGATCGTGATGCCATGATTCTCGGGGGTATGCTCTCTGGGGTTGGCAAGATTTATTTGCTTGCAGAGATGGCGGCCCACGAAGAGGTGCTCAACGACTTTGCAGCCGTCGAGCATCTGCTGCAGACTTGGCACGTGAAATTGACTCGTACCATGCTCAAAGGCTGGGAGTTCCCCGACTCGGTTGTGCGGGCGGCCACCAATTACGAAAGCGCCCGTGACCCATCGTCTGATGATCCGGTCACTGATCTGCTTTATGTGGCCGGTATTTTCGTGGACGCTAAGGGCGATGCCTCGAGCGTGGCGTCGAGGCTGCCGCTTGTCGCGCCGGCCATGCGGCTCGGACTTGCGACAGTGAACCCCGAGGCGGTTCTGGGTGCGGCGGCGCAAGAAGCGGCCTCGTTTGGCGGAGCCTTGGCGTGACGCTGACTTGGCGCGCGTGGATGGCCGCGGCACTTCTTTTATTCTCGTCGTCCACCGGTGCCGTGGAGTTCGAGCTTCGCGAGGACGGCGGCGATATCTTCGGTAAGGTCGAGCGTGTCCGCACGCGTTATGAAGACACCTTGATCGAAATTGCGCGTCGATACAGCCTAGGTTATGAGGAGCTGGTGCGCGTCAATAAAGGGATCGACCCTTGGTTACCCGGAGAGGGCACTCAAATTGTGATTCCGGGGCAACGATTGCTACCTCCGGCAGAGCGCGAGGGTATCGTCGTTAATCTTCCCGAACACCGAATGTACTTTTTCCCAAAGCCGAAGAAGGGCGAACCCGCCAAGGTGATGACTTTTCCGGTCAGCGTCGGAAAGATGGACTGGCAAACACCGATCGGCATGACCAAGGTTGTCTCGAAGCAGAAGGACCCGCCGTGGTATCCACCGGAGTCCGTTCGAAAAGAGCATGAGGCCCGAGGCGATCCTTTACCGCTCGTGGTTCCTCCCGGGCCGACTAATCCGCTCGGCGCTCATGCGCTTAGGCTCAACATTCCAGGTGGGGCATATCTCATCCACGGCACAAATAACCCCGATGCCGTGGGGATGGCCGTGACCCACGGTTGTCTTCGGATGTACCCGGAAGATGTGGCGGTGTTATTCGACGCCGTCAAAGTCGGAACTCGCGTGAGTTTGATCAATGAGCCGCTGAAGATGACTCGGGTTGACGGCGAAGTGTGGATCGAGGTCCATCCGCCCGTCGACGCAGAGGGCCAATCGGTTGCCGTCAAACTCGAAGATTTTGAGAAGAGACTTGATGCCTTGCTCGGGGTTTCTGAAGTTGCGATCAATTGGGATATCGCGATTCAGGCTCTGCGAGAGGCGAGCGGGATCCCGGTCATGATTGGGCTCGAGCTCGGTCCCGAGCCGGATCCCCCGCAGAGCGAGTCGGCGGGCCAAGCACCCTCGGTCGTCGCACGCTAACAATAAAAAAGGCTAGTTCTAATGTTTAAAGCGAGTGGTCTAATCACGCTGACCTCCGACTTCGGGCTCCGCGATCCGTTCGTCGGCGTCATGAAAGGTCGGATTCTCGCTGCCGCGCCGACGGTTCGCATCGTCGATCTGACTCATGACATCGTGGCGCACTGGCCCGCCGAGGCGGGGTTTTGGTTGCGTCGATGCTTCCAGTATTTTCCAGAAGGAACCGTTCATGTCGCCGTCGTTGATCCGGGCGTCGGCACGGCGCGCGATATCGCAATGGTCCTGCTCAACGGCCATGTCTTTCTCGCACCGGATAACGGGCTACTCGGCGAGGTGATCAGCGGTCGTGATGACGCTCATTTGTGGCATCTCGATATGGGTCGTCTCGAGGGTCTCGGAGTCGATCGCCCGAGTGCCACCTTCCATGGACGCGATATCTTTGCACCGATCGCCGCCGCGCTGGCGGTTGATCGAGTCAAGCCGGAGGGTATCGGCCGTGCCGTCAACGCGCTTATCCCAGGATGGGTCGACGAGGCGACGGCCAGTGAGCAGCGTGTGTCCGGCGTCGTGATCACGATTGATCACTTCGGTAATCTGATTACGAACATCGATCGACGCTTGTGCGAGCGATTGATCGATCCGGTTGTTCATGCCGGAAAGCTGTCGTTGTCGCTCCGTCGAACCTATGGGGACGCTCGTCCCGGCGATCCGATCGCTCTATTTAATTCGTTCGGCGTCGTCGAAATTGCGGTCGCGGAGGGTAGGGCAGTCGATGTGCTCGGCCTTTCGCGGGGCGCTCCCGTGTCCGTCCGGGACGGCGTCCGCCGCAGTTGAACTTGCGCCTTGCCGCGTTTTCGTTATAGTTCCCCGGTCTATTTCCCGGGGCTATGCGTAACCCCTTGATTTTTAAAGGTTTAAGATGTCGGAACGAGATTCTGAAGGCTTCGATCTCGACGAGGAGATGCTCGGCGAGGCGGCCAGCAATGAAGAAGATCAAGATTACGATCGCTTCCTTGATCGTGTAGACCGCCGAGCGCGTCCTACTCCCGGGAAGCGTGGTAAGGCGGCGTGGAGCAAGCTCGAAGAAGTGCTTGCCGATAAAAAACTCGAAAAAGATCTCCGAGAATTCTACGACGACGAACTTTGATATCGGAGGGGCAGCATGACGTCCTCCGAAAACGATTGGATCGTCCTGAAGTTCGGCGGAACGAGCGTTTCGTCCGTTTCCAATTGGCGAAACATCCGCGGGATTGCTCTAGATCGTCTGGCATCGGGCGCCAATGTTCTCATCGTTCACTCGGCACTCAGTGGTGTGACCGATCGCCTCGAGCGGCTTCTGGCTGCGGCGGTTGAGGGTGGTCATCCGCCCCTCTTTGAGGAGTTGCGTCACCGACATCTCGATCTCGCCTCATCGCTCGGCATCGCGGAGGCATCTGATTTACTCGAACCCTTTTTTAACGAGCTCTCGACCCTTTTGGTCGCGGTTCACGCGAATCGCGGGTCAGACGACAGGACGCGTGCGCGCGTCATGGCGATGGGCGAATTGCTGGCGACGACGATCGGCACTCGCTTTCTGCGGATCAACGATCTCGATGCGGCTTGGGTCGACGGCCGGGACTATCTCAAGGCGACCTCACGAGCCGCGGCGACCGTTCGAGCAGAGTATCTCTCTGCCACCTGTGATTTCGCTCCAAGCGATGACATTCGGAATCGCCTCGCGGCGCGCGGACGTCTACTGGTCACACAAGGGTTCATCGCGAGTAATACCGCGGGAGAGACGGTCTTGCTGGGGCGAGGCGGTTCGGATACCTCCGGGGCCTATTTCGCAGGCTTGTTGCGGGCACGGCAGCTCGAGATCTGGACGGATGTACCCGGCATGTTTAGCGCGAATCCGCGCGCTACAGCCGGGGCGCGGCAACTTCTGGAGTTGACCTTTGACGAGGCCCAGGAGGTGGCGACCGCCGGAGCGAAGGTTCTGCATCCGCGTTGTTTGTTGCCCGCGCGCGAGTATTCGATCCCGATATTCGTGTATGCGACCCAAGCTCCGCAGATGCGCGGCACGCGTATCAGTCAGAGTCCGCCGAGTGATGCGGCTCAGGTCAAGGCGGTATGCGTCAAAAAAGGCGTAACTCTCATTTCGCTTGAGAGCCCGGGGATGTGGCATGAAGTCGGCTTTTTGGCCGATGCCTTCCAGATCTTCAAGCAGCACGGATTATCCGTTGATCTCGTCTCGACATCCGAAACGAACGTGACCGTGTCGCTCGATCCTCAAGCGAACGCCATTGATCAGCTCGTGCTTCAGAGATTGCAGGCTGATCTCGCCGTCCTTGGTCGAGCGGAAATCATCGGACCGTGCGCGTCAGTCAGTCTCGTCGGACGCAACATACGCAGCATCCTGCATCAGTTGGGTCCCGCCCTTGAGCTCTTTGCCGAGCAGCGTATCTACCTCGTCAGTCAGGCCGCAAACGATCTGAATCTGACTTTTGTAGTCGATGAGTCGCAGGGTGATCGCTTGGTCGATGACCTTCATCACTTGCTCGTTGATCCGGTGCGGGACGACGCGGTGCTCGGGCCAACTTGGCAGCAGCTATTCGCCTCAGCGACTCCAAAGCCACCCGGGATGCCGCCTTGGTGGTCGCGAAAGCGTCAGGCGCTGCTGGCGTTGATGGCGACTCGAGATTCGGCCTATGTGTACGACCTTGAAACAGTTCGTGATCGTTGCCGAAAGTTGAAAGAGCTTAGATCCATCGACCGCGTGTCGTATGCGATGAAAGCGAATCCGCATCCGTCGATTCTGAGAGAGGTCCGACAGGGCGGTGTTGCGATCGAGTGCGTCTCGCGCGGTGAGGTTGAGCGAGCGATTTCGTCCCTGCCCGACATCGATCGGAAAGAGGTGCTCTTCACGCCGAATTTTGCTGCTCGAGAGGAGTATGTCTGGGCATTCGAGCAAGGGGTGACCGTAACCCTCGATAGCCTCTATCCCCTCGAGTATTGGCCCGACGTCTTTGCCGGTCGCGACATCTTCGTCCGTCTTGATCCGGGTGAAGGTCGTGGGCATCACGCGCACGTTCGCACGGGCGGCATTGAGTCCAAGTTTGGCGTGGCGCGAGGAGAGGTCGAGGTGCTACGCACCCTCGCGTCGAAAGTCGGTGCGCGAGTCATCGGGCTCCATGCCCATGCCGGTAGCGGTGTGTTCGACGTCAATAACTGGCGCGACACCGGGCAGTACTTATCGAGTCTCTTGCTCGGTTTTCCCGATGTTCGTGTGCTCGATCTCGGGGGCGGAATCGGTGTACCCGATCGCCTCGGTGCACCAGAGTTCGACTTCGCGGCCTTTGATTCGGCGTTGCTCGATCTGAAGAAATCGCTGGGCGATATCGCGCTGTGGATTGAGCCGGGTCGTTATGTCGTCGCCGAGGCCGGCGTTCTTCTTGCCAAGGTCACTCAAATCAAGGGCAAGGGTCATGCCAGCTTCGTTGGCGTGGCGACGGGTATGAATTCTTTGATTCGCCCGGCGCTATATGGGGCTCATCACGACATCGTGAACCTCACTCGGATCGAAGATCAGGACACCGTGCTGTGCGACGTCGTTGGGCCGATTTGTGAAACCGGCGATGTCTTGGGGCATTCCCGCGCGCTACCCCGCCGGACACAAGAGGGCGATGTTGTTCTAATCGCGACAGCGGGCGCATACGGCGCTTCGATGTCGTCAAACTATAATCTGCGCGCGCCCGCAGAAGAGTGCGTGCTCGTTATTTAGCTTTTGCGGTGGCGTCGATCTAGTTCATCGATGACTTCGGTCAGGGTCATTCCTCGGGCCTTCAGGGCGACGATGAGATGAAACAGCAGATCAGCGGCTTCGTTTCGTGCGTCATCGTTGCTGCTGCTCGATAGAGCTAGGGCCGCTTCTACGCCTTCTTCGCCGACTTTTTGAGCCAGGCGTTTCGGTCCCTCGGCAATCAGGCGTGCCGTGTAACTCTTCGGGTCAGAAGATCGAATACGTTGATCGATGACGTCATCAAGAGTCGCCAAAAAGCCGTAGGCGCCCGATCGTGTGAGGGGACCGTCTGAAAAGCAGGTCATCGTCCCTGTGTGGCAGGCTGCCCCATTGGGCTTTACCAGCATCAACAGCGTGTCACGATCGCAATCGGCATGGATCGAAGAAATGCTGAGCGTATGCCCAGACGTCTCGCCTTTCTCCCATAGTTGTTGCCGACTTCGGCTCCAGAACACGGCTTTCCCACGAACGAGACTGGCGTCGACGGCCTCGCGGTTCGCCCAAGCCACCATTAAGACTTCGCCCGAGTCGACGTCCTGCGCAATGACCGGTAGCAGTCCGTCGTCGCCAAAGTGGAGTTCATCGACGTTATCGGGAGAGAGCATCATGGGCGAACCTCAATTCCGGCGTCGCGTAACGTCGCTTTAAGTTGCATGATTTGAAGAGTTCCACTGTGAAAGACACTCGCAGCGAGGGCCGCGTCAACGCGAGCCAACATAAATACGTCGATGAAGTGCTGCGTGGCGCCCGCGCCGCCCGACGCGACCATAGGTACGCGGCACGTCTCTCGAAGCGATCGAAGTTGATCAAGATCGTATCCGCTGCGGACGCCGTCGCTCGCCATGCAATTCAACACGACTTCTCCGGCACCACGGTTCTGAGCTTCCCTCAACCAATCGATGGTTAAGCGTCCGGAATCACGAGATCGCGCCTCATCGCCTGTGTATTGCCGAACTCGATAACCGTCTGGCGTCGTATCGCTATCGATTCCGACAACGACGCACTGGCTACCGAATCTTTTCGCCAGTTCATCGATCAGCGAGGGGTTTTCGAGAGCAGGCGAATTGATCGAGATTTTTTCTGCGCCAGCGCTCAGCACTTGCTCGGCATCGCGGGTGCTGCGAATGCCTCCGGCTACGCAAAACGGGATATCGAGTACTCGAGCCACCTTAGAGATCCATTGGCGATCGACGGTGCGGCCATCTGGGCTCGCCGTGATGTCGTAGAACACCAACTCGTCAGCACCCTCGTCGCGGTAACGAATCGCTAGGTCGAGGATGTCTCCAACCACGCGGTGATCACGAAATCGAACGCCCTTGACCACCTGACCGTCTCGAACATCGAGACAGGGAATGATTCGTCGAGCGAGCATCTTAACGTCGCATCCATTTTCGGAGTTCGATGTCGGCGAGATGCCCTTCGAGCAGGGCACGTCCACTGATGGCGGCGCTCATCCCCATCGCGCTGAGTAACTCGAGATCGGTGATATCTCGAATGCCTCCGGAGGCTTGCCATTTAATCTTAGGGAAGCGAGTCAGGCACTGTTGGTAGAGCTCGACATTCGGTCCTGAAAGAGCTCCATCTCGCCCGATGTCTGTGCACAGCACGTGCTGTAGACCGGATCGCAGAAATGGCTCAATCGATTGCCACAGCGTCATCGTTGTGGCCTTAGTCCAACCGCGAGTTTGTACGAGAGGCTCACCCATCTCGACGCGCACATCGAGAGCGAGACAGATCCGGGTCTTGCCGAAAAAGCGCATCCAGGTGCCGACCTCGACCGATTTTTCGATAGCGGCACTGCCGACCACGACTCGTGCGATGCCCGCGGACAATAATTCATCCACCGCCGCGGCACTGCGGACACCACCACCGACCTGAAGGGATAGCTTCGGGATTTTCGCCATCTCGACGATGGCCTGCCGATTTGCCAACGCACCATCGCGGGCACCGTCGAGGTCGACCACATGGAGCCATCTCGCACCCAGCTGTCGATAGCGTGCGGCAAGCTCGAGAGGGTCGACTGGGTAAATGGTCTCGCGCGTGAAGTCGCCGTGTAGCAACCGGACGCACTGGCCGCCGCGTAAATCAATGGAGGGAATCAGACGCATGGAGACAGCTTCAAGAAGTTCGCCAGCAGCCGTGCTCCGGATTTTCCGGAGCGCTCGGGATGAAATTGCACGCCCCAAAAATTCGACTGCCGCACGACGGATGGAAATTCTTGTCCATAAATGGTGGAACCGAGTGTATGTCGAAGGCTCAAGGGAGCGACATACCCGTGAACGAAATAAAACCAATCATCCGCGCCAAGCCCCTGTAACAAAGGATCGACGTGACGTACGCGTATGGAGTTCCATCCCATGTGGGGTACGGGGAGTTCCCGAGCGGCGGATAACGACTCGACTTTACCTGGAATGATTCCAAGGCCTACGGTACCCCCTTCTGCGGACCAGTCGAAAAGTAGCTGCATTCCGAGGCAGATGCCTAGAACGGGGCAGGTGAGTGATCGGATCACCGGTACGAGTTCGTACTCGTTTAATCGAGCCATGATTGATGCGGCGTTCCCGACGCCGGGAAGGAGCACGCGCTCGGCTGCGAGAATCTGTGTGGCATCGTGGGTGATCGTCACTTCAACGCCAAGCCTTTCAAACGCGTAGCCCACCGAGGCGAGGTTGGCGCCCCCGGAGTCGATCATCACGACGGAGCGACCGATCGTCACAAAGTACCCTTGGTGCTCGGTAAATCGTCGCCATCGCGCCGCAAGGCCATTCGCAACGCCCGCCCTACGCCCTTGAAACAGGCCTCGATTTGATGGTGCGTATTGTCGCCGATCACTGAGACGTGAATGGCCGCTCCAAGGGAGTCGGCTAACGAGCGAAAGAAGTGCGGGACTAATTCGGTTGGGAGTCCGCCGACCTGATCGCGGCCGAACTGACCCTCAAAAACACTGTAGGCACGTCCGGAGAGATCGATGGCCACCTGCACGCGGGCCTCATCCATGGGGAGTAAGAAACCATATCGTTGAATGCCCCTCTTGTCCCCCAAGGCTTTACGCAGCGCCTCGCCGAGCGCTAGGGCACAGTCTTCGATGGTGTGGTGCTCGTCGATGTGGAGGTCGCCTTGGCATTCGAGGGAGAGCGCGAAGCCGCCGTGTTTCGCGATTTGCTCGAGCATGTGATCGAAAAAACCGATTCCCGTCGATATGTGACCCGGTTGGTCGCTATCGAGGTTCAACGACACCCGGATACGTGTTTCTCGAGTCACGCGTTCTACGAGGGCCTCTCGAGAGAGCAAGGTGTTCGTAATAGCGGGCCATGTGAGAGAGTCCGAGCCAGAAAGCGAGAAACGTAAGCCTTTCACGCCGAGGTTCTTGGCAAACGCCATATCGGTATCCCGATCTCCGATCATCGCGCTCGACTCCAAGTCGACATCGTTGGATTTGACCCAATCGTCTACTAAAGCCGTCTTAGGTTTTCGGCACTGGCAATCATCGCTCGGACGATGAGGGCAAATAAAAACCTTATCGAAGTGAATGCCCTGAGTCGCGAAAGAGTCGATCACGAAAGCTTGGGGCCCTTCGAAATCGGGCGTGGGGAAAGAGGCCGTGCCGAGACCGTCTTGGTTGCTCACCATGACCAATCTAAAGCCGGCTGATTGCAGGCGATGGAGTGCAGCGAACACTCCTGGCGCAAAGCGCACTTTGGCAAGTGAGTCGACTTGCTCGTCGGAGGGTTCTTCGATGAGCGTGCCATCCCGATCGATGAATAGTACTTTCATGGGGCTCGGTTTCCGGGCGCGTTGTATGACAGCGCCGCGATGATTCGATTGTTTTGTTCCGCTGATCCAATCGTGATTCGCACGGCCTGACCGAGTGAACTGCGACCAGAGAAATCGCGAACTAGAATTCCTATGTCAATAAGGCATTTGAGCAATGCCGCAGCGTCATACGGGCGTACGAGCAGAAAGTTGCTGTGGCTCGGATAAATGGTTTCGACCAGCGGAGACGAGCGTAGTGCAGTCGCCAACCGCTCTCGCTCGTAAAGGGTGGCGCTGATTCTGGAGTCGACAACGGCTTTAGATGATTGAAGAGCGCGAAGCGCCTCATCGGCGCTTGCCGTGGCAATCGCATAGGGCGGAATGATTTTTCGGAGCAGCCGGATTATGGACGGGGCGGCGATGAGCGATCCGATACGAGCGCCAGCAAGGCCATAAGCCTTGGATAAGGTTCGGAGAACGACCATGTGCGGATAGGCGGTTCGTCGTGTCAGCCACGAGGGCGCTTGCGAAAACTCCGCGTAAGCCTCGTCGATTACGACGAGGCATCTATTTCTCGCGTAATCGAGTAATGACTCGATGTCTGCAGAGTCGAGCAAGTTACCTGTCGGATTGTTGGGTGAGCAAATCCAGAGAATTTTTGATCCTGCGTCGATGAACGATTTGATCTTCACGACATCAAGCTGAAAGCCGGTGGTCACTGGGGCCTCGTTCACCTTCGCGCCCTGAGTCGCGGCGGCAACGGCATACATGCCGAATGTCGGCGGGCAGACGATGACCGAGTCTCGATCAGCCTCACAGAATGCACGGGTCAGAAGATCGATTCCCTCATCACTTCCACGGCAGACCAACAATTCGGCGCTCGTGACGCCATAGGTGGAGGCGAGCGCGTCAATTAGCGTGCCCGGCTGAGGCTCTGGGTAACGATTGAGTGCGAGGCGATCAGCCTCGGCGTCAAAAGGCGGGGGCCACGGCGACTCGTTGGCGTGTAGGCGTTCGAAGCGTGAGTCCCAATGTGCGTGCTCGTAAGCGCGTAGCGCCCGGATAGACGGACGAGCGAGTGACATCGTAACGTCTTCAGTCGACGTATCGGAGTCTGGCGGTTCCCGCGTGGTGCTTAGCGCGGCGAGGCGTAGATCGACTGCGAGCGCGTGGGCGTCTAGACCCTCGAGACGCGCGAGCGTCGTTGCGGTGGGGCCGAGATCGCGCAATCCCTCTCGAGAGAGTTCTTGTACCGTGATCCGTCGTTGAAAATCGGCCAAAGATAAGCCGCTGTACACCCGGGCGTAGCCGTAGGTCGGTAGGACGTGGTTGGTGCCCGAGCAATAATCACCCATGGGCTCGGGGCTCCAAGGACCGAGAAACACCGACCCTGCCGCACGTATACGCTCGAGCGCGCGACGAGGTTCTTCTATCTGAAGGATCAAATGCTCCGGCGCGTATTGGTTCGAGATTTGGATCGCCTCATCGACATCGGCGACGAGGATGATTCGGCTACGGGCCAGCGATTGTTCGAGAATCGTGGCGCGTGAGAGGCTGCGGAGGAAGTCCATCGCCTGGTCGCGGACCCTCTCTGCGAGGCCGCGAGAGGTCGTTAGCAGGATCGCTTGGGAAAGAGGGTCATGCTCTGCTTGAGCGAGTAGGTCGGCGGCAACGAAGGCGGCGTCAGCCGATTCGTCCGCGATGACGAGTACCTCGGATGGCCCTGCAGGAAGATCCAGGGCGGCGCCGTCCGGATCGGCTGCAACGAGTTGCTTGGCTGTGGTGACCCACGTGGAGCCGGGGCCGAAGATCTTTTCGACCTTCGGGATAGTAGTCGTTCCGTACGCCATTGCGGCGATGGCCTGCGCGCCGCCGATGGCGAAAATTTCATCGATGCCGCAAAGGCGAGCCGTGGCCAAAATCACGGGATCAATACGCCCGTTTTGGGTGCCGGGTGAGCACACCACGCGTCGCGGACAGCCCGCGATGTCCGCAGGCACGGCCGACATAATTAACGCGGAGGGAAGCGGAGCACTCCCGCCAGGGACATACAGCCCGACTGAATCGATTGGTCGGAATACGCGCTCGCATCGGACTCCGGGTGACGTCTCGATAGAGAGGTTTGGTGCGACCTGTGCGCGGTGAAAGCGACGCACATTGTCGATGGCGCGCTGCAATGCCGCGAGCGCCTCGGCATCGACCCGAATCATCGCCTCGTCGATTTCGGCTGTTGGCACGCGCAGATTGGCCGGCGCACCGCCGTCGAAGCGTTGTGCGTAGTCGAGCAGTGCCGCGTCGCCCTCGGCCCTTACGCGCGCGATCGTTTCGCTGACGAGCGAGAATATATTCTCGCGTTGATCGGTCGCAGGCCTAGATAATGCGGCGCGTCGTTCCGATTCGTTCAGCGCTGAGTAATCGATGATCGGTAGCATCATGTCAGCATTTTTTCGACGGGGAGAACGAGCAGGGAGCTCGCTCCTGCGGCTTTCAGCGCTTCGAGTGTTTCCCAGAACACATTTTCCCGGCACACGGCGTGGATCGCGACCTTATCCGCGCTACCTTCGAGGGGCATGATGGTAGGAGATTCGCTTCCCGGCAGTAGGCTTTTTATCGCTGGCAATGCGCTGCGCGGGGCATGCAGCATGATGTATTTGCTCTCGCGTACTTGTTGCACCCCGTCGATACGCATGAGAAGTCGCTCGACCCAGTCGGACTTTTCTTTCGGCAGTTCGATAGGAGTTCGGACCAGAACGGCGTGACTTTCGAGTAATACTTCGACCTCACGGAGGCGATTGGCTTCAAGCGTTGACCCCGTCGACACGAGATCGCAAATGGCATCGGCCCGCCCGAGTCGAGGGGCAATTTCGACCGCGCCGGAAAGCGTGACGATTTCAGCGCGAATATTGCGATCGGCAAGCCACTTCGCCAGCGCGTAAGGATAGGTCGTCGCGATTCGGCGACCGGCGAGCGACGCTGGGCCATTCCAGCGGAATTCTTCGGGTACGGCGATCGACAGCCGACATCGTCCAAAATCGAGGGAGCGCAAAATCTCGAACCGCGCCGCATGACCGCGTGCAGCGAGTTCGAGCTTTTTCTCTTCGACGACGTTGAGACCCACGAGGCCTAAGTCGCAGACATCTTCTTCAACGAGATCTGGAATGTCGTCGTCGCGGACGAAAAGCAGATCGAGCGGCATATTTTCACCGAACCCGAGTAACTGATCTTTGGCTCGCGAGAACTTCAGGCCGCAGCGAACCAATAGATCGGTCGACAGCTCTGTCAGACGCCCCGATTTTTGAATCGCCAGCTTCAGTCGTAATAGTTTGTCCATGGCGATAGCCTCAGCGACCGACGACGCTGGCGGATTTACCATTTGCCATGCGCCGGGCAGCGATGTCATAGCCGCCATTTCCGGCGCCGACATATCGCGCAACCCGAGTGATGGTGGTGACGCTGACGCCTGTTTGTTTGTGAATTTCCCGATAGGGCAGACCGCGCTCGAGCCATTCGACGACGGCCCATCGATCTGACATTGCTTGAAGCTCGGCCGGCGTGCAGAGATCACGGAAAAACGCGCGACACTCGTCTACGGTGCGGAGGGTCAAAATGGCCTGATAAAGGTTGCGCTCAGCCTTGGCTTCTTGACGAGGCGACTGACGGGTGTGGGTTTTCATGGGATACCGCGAATAGGTGTTTACGTACTAATGTTTTAATACATTAAAACATTGTAGCAATTCTGGCAACCGGCTCGTTGACTCCTTGTACGGTCGCGGCGTAATATTCGCGTGTTCATCGAGACCGGCTGAGGGAAAGGCCCGAAGAAGCCGGGGCAACCGCCAGAGCCGCCAGCTCTGGGCAAGGTGCCAACTCCGCGCCACTCCCTCTGGGAGGCGTCAGATGAGCGGTCTTGAGGCAAACATGACACGTTCTACCGACCACAATCCGGGGCTTACTCAGTCGGCGTTAGAGAACGTCGATGCCGATTCAAACTGCCACGAGGGCATTTTGGAAATTGGCGAGGCGCTCCGGTTACACCATGGTGGGGTGCTCGAAGCCGCTCGAATCGGGTGGCGACTCACCGGTCCTCATAAGGGGCCCGTCATGGTGGCCATGGGCGGCATCTCGGCTCATCGACGCGTATGGTCCAGCCGCTCGGACGACACGAGCACGGGATGGTGGTCGGAAATCGTCGGGCCGGGTCGCGCTATACCCTCAGAAAAATTTCGGATCCTGTCATTCGATTATCTCGGCGGCAGTGGTGAGACCAGCGGCCCGAGCGGCGGTCAGTCGTTTCCGTCGGTGTCGACCTATGATCAGGCCGAGATTCTTCGGCGCTTGCTCGATCATCTTCAAATAAAGATTCTCGATACGATCATCGGTGCGTCGTATGGCGGCATGGTCGCCTTGGCGTTCGCCGAGCGATATCCCGATCGAGTGGCGAGTCTGGTCGTCATTAGCGCGGCCGACTGGGCGAGCCCGATGTCTACCGCATGGCGGAGCGTGCAACGTCGGGTGGTGCGTTTTAGCATCGAAGCAGGAAGACCCCAACAAGGCCTCGAGTTGGCTCGAGCGCTCGCCATGGCGACCTATCGAAGTACCGAAGAATTTTCGACGAGATTTTCCCGTGCGCCGCAGCGTCGTGATGGACGCTTCGTCTTTCCGGTCGAGGACTATTTGATGGCCCGGGGCGCAGACTACGTTCGTCGCTATCAGCCGGATTCGTTTTTGACGCTCTCGGAGTCCATCGATCTGCATCATGTCGAGGCAGCTCAAGTAACCGTTCCGGTCACTGCCATTGCCGTGCTCGAAGACCAGCTCGTGCCCGTGAGTGACATGCGATCGATGTGTGAGCGGTTACCCAAGGCTCGTCTTTATGAGATTTCGTCGGTTTTCGGGCACGATGCTTTCCTAAAGGAAGGCGAGGCTCTACGCAAAATTTTCAACGCGGTACTCCCACGGACGCACTGAGATTCGTTTGGAGTCGAACCAGTATGACCAGTAAGAAGGATCCTAAGACCTTGGCTGTACGCGCCGGTCTCGAAACCGATCGTACGACGGGTGCAGTCGTCCCTCCGATCCATCTCAGCTCGACCTATACCTTTCCGAGGTTCGGCGAGAAAGGTCGTTACGACTACTCTCGGTCGGGAAACCCCACGCGCGATCTCCTGGCAGAGGCCTTAAACGACTTGGAAGGCGGGCAAGGAGCGGTAATCACGGGTTCGGGCATGGGCGCCATCGCCCTCGTGGGTCAATTACTTCCGCGCGGTTCGCGAATCGTGGCGCCACACGATTGTTACGGCGGCACGTTCCGTTTGTTTTCCGCCTGGCATCGGCGCGGCGATTTCGTCGTCGAGTTCGTGAATTTTGCAGATCATCAGACCTGGCGCGCCGCGCTGCTTAAGCCGGCGGCGCTCTGTTGGATCGAAACGCCAAGTAATCCGTTACTGCGCATCACAGATATTGAAGCGGTTGCGGAATTGGCGCGCGCAGCCGGAGCGCTGGTCGCGGTCGACAATACGTTCTTGTCACCGGCACTGCAGAATCCCCTGCAACTCGGCGCCGATCTCGTCGTGCACTCGACGACAAAATACATCAACGGTCATAGCGACGTAGTCGGCGGTGCTGTGATCGCAGCAAAATCTGACACCGCGCAACAGCTCGCATGGTGGGCGAATGCGCTTGGAATGACCGGCTCGGCCTTCGACAGCTTCTTGACTTTGCGCGGGTTGCGCACCCTGCATGCGCGGATGGCCGTGCATGAGTCGAACGCCAACGCGCTCGCAAATTGGCTTGCCGCACAGGCCGGAATTCAAAAAATTTATTACCCCGGACTCACCTCACACCCGGGGCACGAGTTGGCGCGACGTCAGCAACGAGGCTTCGGATCCATCCTGACGCTAGAACTAAAAGGCGGTACGCCGGCAGTCGAGCGATTCGTGTCTTCCCTAGAGTTGTTTTCTCTCGCCGAGTCGCTGGGTGGCGTGGAGAGTCTGATCGCACATCCGGCAACCATGACCCATGCGGCCATGGATCCCGAGGCCCGTGCCGCAGCGGGTTTGGTTGACGGGCTCCTGCGTCTATCGATTGGGATCGAAGCCGAAGCGGATCTCAGACACGACCTTGAGCAAGGACTCAAGGCAATCCGCTGAGCCTCGACTAGAGCGCCGCGAGCACAGCGTCGCCCATGGCGCGTGTCGAGAGCGCTTCGTCCGCCGATGTGCTGATGTCTGCGGTGCGCGCCCCGCCTTCGAGAGCACGAGCTACGGCGGCTTCGATCGCTTTAGCCTCCGGCTCGAGATGTAGCGAGTGACGCATCAGTAGTGCCGCGCTCAAGATCGTGCCGCAAGGGTTCGCGATACCCCGGCCTGCAATATCCGGTGCGGAGCCGTGAATAGGCTCGTATAGCCCCCGACGGTTGTCTCCCAGGGCGGCTGAGGGCAACACGCCAAGAGAGCCGGCAAGCATCGCTGCTTCGTCGGTCAGGATATCGCCAAATAAATTCTCGGTGAGAATGACGTCGAAACCACGTGGGTTTCGAATGAGATGCATTGCTGCAGCGTCGACGAACATGTGTTCGATGGAGACGTCGGGGAATTCATCGCGTATTACGCGCTCAGTGACGACGCGCCAAAGACGAGATGTTTCGAGCACATTTGATTTGTCGATTTGCGTGATCTTGCCGCGACGTTGTCTCGCGAGTCTCCCCGCGATGCGGGTGACCCGCTCGATCTCGAAATCCGAATAGGCGCATTCGTCAACGGCTCGACCGGCTTCCTTTAGTTTGCGCCCGAAGTAGATACCGCCGGTGAGTTCGCGAACAAAAAGAAGATCGACGCCCTCGAGGTATTCGGGCTTGATCGGGGAGGCGTTCACAAGGGCGGGCTGAACCGCAACAGGCCTAAGATTAGCGAAGACACCGAGTTCAGCCCGGAGTCGTAGCAGCGCCGCCTCGGGACGAACCGGTGCGCTAGGCCCCCACTTGGGGCCGCCAATCGCGCCGAGTAGAACGCCATCGGCCTCAAGACAGGCCTTCAGCGTGTGTTCCGGCAGTCCGTCGTTGAACTCGTCGATCGCGACGCCACCAAAAGGTAATTCGTCTAGGGTGAAGTCGTGGCCGAATTTTTGGCCTACAGCACGGATGATTCGAATCGCCTCGGCGATGACCTCCGGGCCGATACCGTCACCGGCGAGGATGGCGATACGGGCTTTCATGCGCGACGTCGTGACTCGTAAGCCTCGATCTCGGAGTTTTTCGAAAGTAGAAAACCGAGTTCGTCGACGCCATTCATCAAACAAAAACGTGCGAAAGGCTCGATAGAGAAACTGACAGCGGGTCGGGCGGGTACGTTGAGGGTCGAGGAGGCGAGGTCGATTTCGATTTCCGCACCAGGATGTTCAATCAACCATGAGTGTGTCGACTCATCGACAACGATCGGGAGCAAGCCGTTTTTGAGAGAGTTATTTTTGAAGATATCGGCGATCTCGGTGCTGATAACCGCTTGGAATCCGAAATCGACCAAGGCCCAGGGTGCATGCTCTCGCGATGAGCCGCAGCCGATATTCCGACCGGCAACCAGAATGCGACAGCCCGATGCCTCTGGCTTGTTGAGAATGAAATCGGCTCGAGGAGCGCCGTTCGCGTCGTACCGCCAGTCGGCAAACAAGGCCTTACCCAGGCCATCCTTGGAAGTGGTGGTCAGGAACCGAGCCGGCACGATTTGATCGGTATCGATGTTGCTCGACGGCATAACGACGGTTCGAGAGCGAATGCGTGTAATGGGGTTCATATCGAGTACTCAGGCGTTCAGAAATTGACGAGGGTCAGCGACGCGACCGAGCACGGCAGAGGCCGCCGCCGTTTCGGGGCTCGCAAGTAAGGTTCGCGCCCCCACGCCTTGACGACCTTCGAAGTTTCGATTGCTGGTGCTGACGGAATATTCTCCCTTGCCTACCGTGTCGCCGTTCATGCCTAAGCACATCGAGCAACCAGACTCGCGCCACTCTGCGCCAGCTTCTTTGAAGATCTCGGCGAGACCCTCAGCTTCTGCGAGACGTTTGACTTCTTGAGATCCGGGGACCACCAACATGTGTACGCCCTTGGCGACCTTACGACCGCGCAAAATATTGGCAGCGGCTCTCAAGTCGATGAGTCGACCGTTCGTGCAGCTGCCGACGAACACCACGTTGACCGGTGCATCGGCTATCGATTGACCGGACTGGAGTCCCATGTATTTCAACGCGGCATCGAAGACGGCGTCGCCCGGACGATCTGGAATTCGGCCCGACACCGGAACAACCATCCCCGGGTTGGTCCCGTAGGTCACCATCGGCTCAAGCGTTGAGGCATCGATCTCGACTACTTTGTCGAACCTTGCGCCGTCATCGGTCGATAGGGTCTTCCAATAGGCGACGGCGGTGTCCCAGGCTTTTCCTTTGGGCGCTCGTGGCGTGTGTTCGAGATACGCAAACGTGGTCTCATCGGGGGCGATCATGCCCGCTCTGGCGCCCGCTTCGATCGACATATTGCAGATCGTCATGCGCTCATCCATGGACATCGCGCGGATCGCCTCACCTCGGTATTCGAAGACATAGCCGGTACCGCCCGACACACCGACCTTTCCGATGATGGCGAGGATGAGATCTTTCGGCATCACGCCACGGGGTAATTTTCCTCGAACCTCGATGGCGCAGGTCTTCGGTTTCTTTTGCAGCAGGCATTGAGTCGCCAGGACGTGACCCACTTCCGTCGTGCCGATGCCGAAAGCCAAGGCGCCAAATGCGCCGTGCGTCGAGGTATGGCTGTCCCCGCACACGATCGTCTTACCGGGCTGCGTGATGCCAAGCTCGGGACCGATGATATGGACGATACCGCGCCTCGAATCTTGTAGGCCGAGTAGCTCGACCCCAAACTCGGCGCAGTTTTTTTCAAGTTGTCGGATCTGCTTCGCAGCGGATTCGATAGAAATTGGCGCGCCACCGAACACCTGCTCGGTGCGGGTGGGGGTCGAGTGATCCATGGTCGCCAAGGTGAGATCGGGTCGACGAACCTTTAGGCCACGCTCACGCAGTAGGGTGAACGCCTGGGGGGAGGTCACCTCGTGGGTTAGATGCAAATCGATGAAAATGACGGCCGGCGTATCGGCAGTCTGAGGTGTCACCTCGTGCGCCGCCCAGACCTTCTCGAACATTGTTTTGGGTGCAGACATCGTTCTTTTTCCTTGAAATCTACGCGGTGATCAGGCGGCTGCCTGCGCTCGCTGTGATTGCTCGATCCGATTGATCACCTCGAGAAAGGCGCGTGTCGCAGATTCGACGATATCGGTCGTTGCGCTCGCCCCGCGATAGCTTCGCCCGTTGAAGTTGACGTAGACGACTGCTTCGCCTTGCGCGTCCTCACCTTCAGTCAAGCTGCGCAGCTCGAACTTCTGCAAGGCGGGTCGAATGCCCGTGGCGTCTTCGATAGCTTTGAACGCCGCGTCCACCGGACCGTCTCCAATGGCATCGCGCTCGATGCGTGCGCCGTCAACGTGAAGCAGCGCAACCGTGGCCTTTCCACCGCCATCGACTTCCGAATTAGTGCGTAACGCGGCGAGACTCCACGGACCAGAGTCCGTGCCCTCGGCGCGCAATACCAGCGCCTCGATATCGCCATCGAACAGTTCTTTCTTTTTGTCGGCGAGCGCTTTGAATTCGGTGAATACCCGCTCGAATTCTTTCTCTTCGAGCTCGAATCCGAGTTCTTTGACGCGCTCACGCAGCGCATGACGCCCGCTGTGCTTTCCGAGCACGAGGCTGGAGCGCGCAAGACCGACGTCCTGAGGACGCATGATCTCGTAGGTGCTCGCGTGCTTCAGCATGCCGTGCTGATGGATTCCAGATTCGTGAGCGAATGCATTTTCACCAACAACCGCCTTGTTTCGTGGAATTGGCATACCGGTGATGCTCGCGACGAGGCGTGAGGCAGGGTAGAGGCGCTGCGAGTTGATGTTGGTCTTCGCGTTGAAAAAGGTTTCGCGAGTTCGGAGTGCCATGACGATTTCTTCGAGCGAGCAGTTTCCGGCGCGTTCCCCGATACCATTAATGGTGCACTCGATCTGCCGTGCACCCGCGACGACTGCCGTAAGACTATTGGCGACCGCCATTCCGAGATCGTCGTGGCAGTGGACCGAAAGCCGCGCCTTCTCGATATTGGGGACATTCTTGCGGAGATAACGGAAAAGCTCGGCGAACTCATGGGGCACGGTGTAACCGACCGTGTCCGGAATATTCACGGTCGTGGCGCCTGCGTCGATGACGGCCTCGACCACTTGGGCTAAAAACTCAACTTCAGTTCGGGAGGCGTCCTCGGGCGAGAACTCCACGTCATCGCAAAACTCGCGAGCGATTTTCACACCCTCGACGGCTCGGCGAATGATTTCGTCCTTAGCCATGTTGAGTTTGAATTCTCGGTGGATTGCGCTGGTCGCGAGAAACACGTGAATACGTCGTTTCTCGGCGGGGGCGAGTGCCGAGGCAACTTTCTCGATATCCGCGCGATCGCAGCGCGCAAGTCCACAAATGATCGGTCCACGAACTTCACGAGCGACCGCATTGACGGCATTCCAATCGCCTTCAGAAGCTGCCGGAAAGCCCGCCTCAATGACATCAACGCCGAGTTCCGCTAGCGCCTTCGCCACGCGCAGTTTTTCGGCCTGCGTCATGCTGCATCCTGGCGACTGCTCGCCATCACGCAACGTCGTGTCGAAGATCATTACTCGATCGGTGTTAGAGGTCATGGCAAGGCTACTCCGGCAGATATCCGTATCAACTCGATTGTGTGTTGAGAATCAGCGACCCTGATCGAGCCAAGGCATGCGGGCTCGAAGGGCATAGCCCACTTTTTCGATAGGCCGATCGAGGTCTTTTTTCATCATCTTGTCGTAATTGCGACGACCCGTGGCGTTCTCGCGCATCCACTGCTTGGCAAACTTTCCTTGCTGAATTTCTTTGAGGATCTTGCGCATCTCAGCTTTGGTTCGCGCATTGACCACTCTCGGTCCGCGAGTGAGATCGCCATATTTGGCCGTTTCGGAAATGAACTTGTGCATCTTCCAGATGCCGCCCTCATGCAAGAGATCGACGATGAGCTTGAGCTCGTGCATACACTCGAAATAAGCGACTTCGGGTTGATACCCCGCCTCGACGAGTGTTTCGAAACCTTTTACGACGAGCTCGGTTGCACCGCCGCACAGCACGGCTTGTTCGCCGAACAAGTCAGTTTCGGTTTCTTCGGCAAACGTGGTTTTGAGCACGCCGCCGCGGGTGCCGCCGATGCCGTGCGCGTAGGCAAGCGCCTTGGAAAACGCCTTCTTCGAAGGATCTTGGAATACCGCCAACAGCGACGGCACGCCGCGCCCTTGCTCGAACTGGCGGCGAACCAAGTCGCCCGGACCCTTCGGAGCGATCAGAACCACGTCGAGATCCTTCCGCGGCTTGATTTGCTTGAAATGAATATTGAATCCGTGAGCAAAAAGAAGCGTGGCGCCTTTTTTGATGTGGGGCGCGATGGTTTCGTAAAGGGCCTTCTGGGCGAGATCGGGCGCCAGCATCGCGATGAGATCGGCGTCTTTGACCGCCGCAGAGGGCAGGGAGACTACCAGCCCATCCTTACGGGCCTTTTTCCAGCTTTCACCTTTGCGAACGCCAATCACGACGTCGAACCCGCTGTCCTTCAAATTTAAAGCGTGAGCTCGACCCTGACTTCCGTATCCCAGGACGCAAATGCGCGCTCCGCGGAGGGCCTTTTTGTCGACGTCTTTCTGTCCGTACAACTTCATCTCTGCTACTCCCGTTCCTTATCTAGAAACAATTGAATGTCCGAAAGTAAAAAAACCCCGCATCGGCGTGGTGCCGGTGCGGGGTTTTGGTTTGACTCTTCGTTCGCTTTAGGTTTCTGGCTTCAGGCCAAAAATCTTGAGAACAACCCGCTCCGGCCACCCAAGGCGGGTAGCACTAGCCCTAGCGATAGAAGGCCCGAGGCAGCGGCCTGGAGGGCAATCGTCGAGGTATGGGAAGCGCGAAACATCGGCCAATACGACCATGCGCCGTGGGTTTTTGTCAACGTGTCCAGTGTCCGTCGCCCATTTCCGGATAACATCGTCCGATGCCTCAAGACGCGCTGATTTGCCACAGGAATAGCTTTACGTTGCCGTTATGGCTCGTCCGCGAATGCGATCTAGGATCCTTCAAGGCGGCTCATCCGACTTGGGGCTCTTGGCTCGACCAGCACGGATTTTCCGCCGAGCGCCAGCGGGTGCTGATGATCCCAGGGCAAACCGGCGAAATGGTCGGGGCCGTAGCCGGCCTGGGCCCGCTATCCGATTGGAATCAGCTCGCGTGGTGGCAGGTGTCGGGCCTTCCCGATCGGCTGCCGGCACGGGATTTTCATCTGGAAGGGCAGCTGCCCGATCGGGCCCTGCGCCAAGTACTGACGGGATGGTTGCACGGTGCCTATCGACTCACGCGCTACAAGTCTTCGGCCGCATCCCCGATGCGAGCGCGACTCGCGATATCGGGAGGCTTCGATGAGGCGGCCGTTCTGCGTCAAGCCGCGGCGGCCGCATGGGCCCGAGACCTTATCAACGCTCCGGCCAATGAATTAGGTCCTGCGGAACTCGCCGCGGAGGCCTCCGATCTCGCCCGAGAGTTCGCGGCGGAGTTTCGGTGTCTCGAAGGCGACGATTTGTTGGCGAACAACTTCCCCCTCATTCATGCCGTCGGCCGCGCGAGTTCTCGAGCCCCACGGTTGATCGATCTTCGGTGGGGTGACCCGCGGCACCCCACCGTGACGCTGGTTGGCAAAGGGGTGTGCTTTGACTCCGGTGGCCTCGATATCAAGCCGTCATCGGGCATGGCCTTGATGAAAAAAGATATGGGTGGAGCCGCGATCACCTTGGCGTTGGCGCGATGTCTGATGTCGCGTCAGGCGCCGATCCGTTTGCGGGTACTCATCCCCGCGGTTGAAAACAGTATCGCGGGTGCGGCGTATCGACCCGGTGATGTCGTGAGGTCTCGTCGCGGACTCACCGTAGAAATTGGCAATACGGATGCCGAGGGGCGTCTGATCTTGGCGGATGCCCTAACCGAGGCCGACAGCGAGCGCCCATCCTTGCTGCTCGATTTCTCGACGCTCACCGGCGCGGCACGAGTCGCGCTCGGGCCTGAGTTGCCGGCCTTGTTCGGTAACGACCCGCAACTCATCGAGCAGATTTGCCGATGCGGGGAGCAGGAATCGGATCCTGTCTGGCCGATGCCCCTCTGGGAACCTTACGACGAAGAGTTGAATAGTCGAGTGGGCGATCTCAACAACGTTTCGAGTTCGTCGTTCGCGGGAGCGATTTTTGGCGCCTTGTTCTTGCGGCGCTTCGTGGCTTCGACAAACTCTTGGGCGCACTTCGACCTTTATGCTTGGAATGCGCGGGAGCGTCCGGGAAGGCCCGTGGGGGCAGAAGCGCAATGCATGCGACTCGCCGATCAATTGATCCTCGAGCGCTACGGTCGTTGAAAAGTTTAGGAATAGAGTCCATGAAGAAATCCGCCCGGTCGTCTATGAAACCCAATCCGCGTCGATGGTCGAGTCAGGTCGTCGACGGGCCAAAGCAGACGCCTTCGCGCGCCATGCTTCGTGCGGTCGGCTTCACGGACAAAGATTTCAAGCGACCTCAGGTCGGAATCGCCTCTACTTGGGCGAACCTCACACCCTGCAATATGCATATCAACGGATTGGCTTCGGAGGCCGAGGCGGGTGCCAACGCCGCCGGGGGTAAGGGCGTGTTGTTCAACACCATCACCGTTTCGGACGGCATCTCGATGGGCTCGCCTGGAATGCGCTATTCGCTGGTGTCGCGAGAGGTGATCGCCGATTCAATCGAGACGGTCGTCGGTGCCGAAGGGTTCGACGGCTTCGTCGCCATCGGCGGTTGCGACAAAAATATGCCGGGTTGCGCCATTGCAATGGCCCGTCTCAATCGGCCCTCCGTATTCGTTTACGGCGGAACGATTCGACCGGGAGCAAAACGTCGGGACATCGTGTCGGTGTTCGAGGCGGTCGGGGGGCATGCTGCGGGAAAGGTCAGCGATTCTGAGCTTGCCGATGTTGAGCGCACCGCCATTCCGGGGCCCGGAAGCTGTGGAGGAATGTATACGGCGAACACGATGGCGTCGGCCATGGAGGCGTTGGGCCTCTCGCTTCCGGGCAGTTCCGCCCAAGAAGCCGTGAGTCGTCACAAGCGAAGCGATTCGTTCAAGGCGGGTGAGGCCGTCGTGAGACTCATCAAAGCGGGCATTACGCCGTCGATGATTCTGACGCGCAAAGCGTTCGAGAATGCCATCACGGTCACCATCGCTCTCGGCGGATCGACCAACGCAGTGCTGCATTTGCTAGCGATTGCCAAAGCGGCGAACGTCAAGCTGACTCTCGATGATTTCACGCGTATCGGACGTCGAGTTCCGGTTTTAGCCGATTTACGACCCAGCGGACGTTATGCGATGTCGGAGTTGATCGCGATTGGTGGCATCCAACCGCTCATGAAGCGCTTGCTTGATGTGGGGTTGTTGCAGGGCGACTGTCTCACTGTCACGGGCAAAACCTTGCGAGAAAATTTGGCAGGGGTTGCCGATTATCCGAAGGGTCAAACCATCGTCCACGAATTTTCAGATCCCATCAAAAAAGATAGCCATCTCGTCGTGCTGCGGGGAAACGTTGCGCCAGAGGGTGCGGTCGCCAAGATCACTGGAAAAGAAGGACTGTCGTTTGAGGGGCGAGCGAAAGTATTTGACGGTGAGGAGCGCGCAACGAAAGCCATACTCGGTGGGCGCGTGAAGGCCGGGGACGTCGTGGTGATTCGCTACGAGGGGCCGCGCGGCGGGCCGGGTATGCGAGAAATGTTGAGCCCGACTGGCGCCATCATGGGCCTCGGACTTGGCGATCAGGTCGCCCTCATTACCGACGGTCGGTTTTCGGGAGGGAGTCACGGATTCGTGGTGGGGCACATCTCGCCGGAGGCCGCGAACGGAGGGCCGATCGCGCTGATTCGTGACGGTGATCGCATCAAAATTGACGCCGTCAGAAAGCGTATCGACGTCGATATCTCCGCGACGGAAATTGCACGGCGACGACGGTCATGGAAAGCGCCAAAACCCTATGCAACTCGCGGTGTACTTGCGAAGTATGCACGTACCGTGAGCAGCGCCTCCGAGGGGGCGGTGACGGACTGACATGTCCGATGGGTCGGGGACTGTTGTATCGGTCACTCAGGGCAGGTACAGTTGACCTCAGTTGGGGGACCCGCAAGGGATTGCAAGTTTCGAATGTCTCGGCTTTAAGCCGTTTCGGAACTCGCTTCAGGAAATGCAGTCCTCCGATCACACTTTAGTGAATGTTGCTTTTGCAGCGCATCAGGCTGCGGGTTGAGCATGTTTATTGAGTGTAGGGCCTTCGCGCTCGGGCTGCCCCGATGGGTTGCTCGATGCGGGGGATGAGGTTGCTAGACGAGGGGAGGCCGGGTAGTTTTCGGTCCCCGACGATAGCAACGGCCGAAACTGCCAAGAGAGCACATGGCGACGTACGTACAACAGAACCAATCCCGCCGAATGGCGATCTTCGGGTTCATCGTGGGTTTACACGTGTTACTCGGATACGCATTGGTCAGCGGGCTTGCACGAAAGGTGGTGGAAGTCGTAGCGCCGCCTCTCGTCACCGACATCATTGAAGAGATCAAGCCGGAGGACAAACCGCCTCCGCCGCCTCCGCCTCAGATTGAACGCCCGCCGGTTCAGGTTCCGCCGCCGGATGTCACTATCGATATTCCCGTCGAATCCAACACGACGGCCATCAGCAATGTCACGGACAAGGCTGTTCCGCCGGCTCCGCCGCCGCGAGTCGTGGCTGCGGGAACTCCTGCGAAGATCGGAAGAATGCCCTCCAGCGAGGACTACTATCCTGCCGCGTCGAAACGCGCCGAGGAGCAGGGTGCTGTCACCCTCAAAGTTTGCGTGGATGCCAAAGGTAAGATCATCGGTAACCCCACCGTCGCTACGTCGTCGGGCTTTGCTCGCCTCGATGAAGGAGCGGTCAAGCTCGCGCGTGCCGGCCGCTATCAGGCGGGCACGTCGGGCGGTGAGCCCTTGCCGGAGTCCTGCGTTTCGTTCCGCGTGAAGTTCGAGATCAAGTAAAGCGTTTCATTCCCTGAGGAAAACATGGAAAACACTGAAGCCACCGCTGTCGTCGAAAACCCTTACGGCCTTGGGGCCCTGTGGGAGCAAGGCGATTTCGTCGCCAAGGGCACGCTGATCATCATGGTGATCATGTCGTTGACCTCTTGGTACGTCATCATCATGAAGCTGCTCGACCAGCGGAAGCTCATGGCCTCCGCGAAGGTCGCTGAGCAGAAGTTCTGGAGCGCCGGTTCGATCCGCGAAGCGATCGAGCGACTGCCCAAGAACGACGTCTATCGTCAGATCGCCGAAGACGGTGTGCGTGCATCGCAGCACCACGAAGGTCGCCTCGGCGAGCGTATCGCCCTTCACGAGTGGGTGACCATGTCGTTGCAGCGTTCGGTACAAGGAGTCTCGGTAGCGCTTTCGGGCGGTCTGCCTTGGCTCGCGACGGTCGGCTCGACCGCGCCGTTCGTCGGTCTCTTCGGAACGGTGTGGGGCATCTACCACGCCCTCGTAGCGATCGGCGTCTCCGGTCAGGCTTCGATCGACAAGGTCGCGGGACCGGTCGGTGAGGCTCTCATCATGACCGCCATCGGCCTCGCGGTCGCGGTGCCGGCGGTGGTGGGATACAACTGGCTGATCAGCCGCAACAAGGGCGTTCAGGAGCAGTTGGGCAATTTCACCTCCGATCTGCACTCGTTCCTGGTCAGCGGTGCCCGCGTGGCAGTGCCGACGCAGGCGGCTGCTCCGGCGGCGGCTAAGAAGTAAGTCATTTCTTCGTCTAGGTTCCTCTGGGGGAAGCCGTCCGGTCGAATGCCGGACGGCTTCTGAACCCGGGACACTCGAGGTTTAGAGTCATGGCGATGAGCGTTGGATCCGGCGGCGATGATGGGCTTAACTCGACCATCAACACGACTCCCTTGGTGGATGTCATGTTGGTGCTCTTGATCATCTTCCTCATCACCATCCCGGTCATTACTAAGACGGTGAAGGTGTCGTTGCCCAAAGCGGCGAACATCGCCACCCAGACGAAGCCCGAGAACATCACGGTGGCGGTCGATTCTCAAGGCAACATCTATTGGAACAACGAGCAGGTGGCCAACCGCGATCAACTCATTGAGATGATCAAGCTCGAGGCAGTCAAAGATCCGCAGCCCGAGATCCACATTCGTGGCGACTCGAACGCCCGTTTTGAGGATATCGGTGCCGTCATTTATTCGATTCAGCGTGGCGGTATCGTAAAAGTCGGGTTCATCACCGAACCCGATCGCGGTATCCGCGGCTCACGCTGAGTTCTGGGAGCGCACTTCGATGGGAATGAATGTAGGAAGTGGAGACGAAGGCGGTTCGATGTGCGACATCAACACGACGCCGCTCATCGACGTCATGTTGGTGCTTCTCATCATGTTCATCATCACCATTCCGGTGATGACGCACGCCGTCAAACTCGACATGCCGAGACCGACGGGCGCGCCGCCGCCGCCGGTACAGCCGGAAGTGATCGATATCGAGATCGATTTCGACGGAACGGTAGTTTGGAACGGCACCCCGGTTCAAAATCTTGATGTGTTGGAGAAATACTTCCGGGTGGAATCCCAGAAGGATCCTCAGCCCGAGCTTCATCTGCGCCCCGATAAGCGAGCCAAGTACGACACGGTTGCCAAGGTTCTCGCGTCGGCGCAACGGAATCGAATGAAAAAAATCGGGTTCGTCAACGTTTCAGAATTCGCCGAGTGATCAAAGCCGCCCCGCGGCGGCGAGTCGAAACGAGATTGGCTCAGCATTAACCACCATATCGCCGCATTTCCTTGGGTCATGCGGCGATTTTTTTATCGGACCACGGAAAAGGGTCGAGAGAGGAAATTATGAGGAAGTCTTTCGGATTGCTCGTTGCAACGTTGGCGGTGATGTTTCAGTTCGCACCCGTTGCTCACGCGGAGAAAGTCAGTCCTGCCGTCGCGAAAACGCTTCAGGCTGCGCAAAATGCCAGCAAAGCGAGGAAATGGGCCGAGTGTCTCTCGAACCTTAAAACGGCGGATGCCACCGCGGGTAAAACGGCCTATGACACCTTCATCATCAATGAGCTCACCGCATTTTGCGCGCTGAGTTCAAACGATATCGCCACGGCCACCCGCGCTTATGAGGCCAATATTTCCTCGCCGTTCGCGGCCGACAAAGTGGCCCAGCGCACCCGTGACTTGGCGAAGATTTACTTCAACGCGCGTGACTACAAGAAAACGGTAGAAGTGGGTCGCGACGCCATCGCTAAAGGTTACGGCGACCCGGATACCTACCTCGTGGTTGCCCAGTCGTATTACCAGATGAACGACTTCCGCAACGCCAGGGAATTTGTCGGCAACTGGATCAAAGATCAGGAAAAGCGAGGTCAGCGTCCGCGCGAGAACGCCATTCAAATTTACGTGACCTCGTGCATGCGTCTGAAGGACGAAGCGTGCACGGCAGCGGGTTTTGAAAAGCTCGTCACGTACTATCCGAACCCCGCAGGCTGGGCGAACCTGATGCAGTCGCTGTTTGCCTCGCGTAACGAGGCTGCCGCATTCAACGCGTACCGCCTCGCGACGGACGTCGGTGCGATGCGTACGGGCGACGATTACACCGAGATGGCCCAGCGCGCGCTCGAGAAGGGTCTGCCCGGTGAGGCTTTGTCGACGCTCGAGGCGGCGTTTGCCCGGAAGGTGTTTACCGATAAGCGTGACATCGACCGAAACACGCGCTTGCTCAATACCACCAAAGAGCGAGCCGCTGCTGATCGCGCGAGCCTCGCCAAGCAAGATCGTGACGCTGCGGCGAGCAAAAGCGCCGATGTCGACTTGCGCGTCGGGCAGGCCTACATGAGCTATGGCCAGTACGCCCAGGCCGTGACCGCCATTCGACGGGGCATCGCGAAAGGGAACGCTACAGATCCCGCCGAAGCTCAACTCGTGCTCGGAATCGCGCTCCTCAAGTCGGGCAACAAGGCTGAGGCGGGACGTGTGTTACGTGGTATCAAGGGCGACGCAGAATTGCAGCGTGTCGCTAAACTTTGGAGCCTTCGGGCCCAATAACTGTACCGTCAACGCGTAATGGGGGTTCAACGATGCGTAGGCTAACAATCGGTTTTACGGCGGCTCTCGTGGCGGTGATGTTGTCATCCGCCGCGGTCGCCCAGCAAAACAAAAACGCTCAAAAAGCGGCTGCTCCTGCTAAGGGACCTACGATCAGTAAAGCGCTCATGAAGCCCTTGGCCGCTTCACAGGACGCCGCCAAAAAAGAACAGTGGGGCGAATGTATTTCGCAATTGAAGGCGCTCGATGGGCAGCCGACGAATGCACCGTATGACAATTACGTCATCAACGACATTCTCGGATTCTGTGCCCTGCGCGCCAATGACAATGCGCTCGCCATCTCTGCATGGTCGAAGGTAGTCGACTCGGAGTTTGCCGATCCTGCTCGTTCGGCCAGCCTTCGGAAGGGTCTCCTGCAGTTGTCTTACCAGGCCAAGGATTATGCGAAGGCCGTCGTTTACGGTCAGCGCTTAATCGAGCTCGGCACGGCCGACGAAGCCGTCTATCTGCTCACGATTCAGTCCTTCTATCTGCAGAACGACTTCAAGAGCTCCGAGAAACTCGCAGCGTCGTACGTTGCGTCTATGGAGGGGCCGGGTAAGACGCCGCCCGATATGGCGTTGCAGCTCTATGCGAGCGCCTGCATCAAGCAAGATGATGATGCGTGTACGTTGCGCGCACTCGAGAAGCAGGCCCAGTACTTTCCGAAGAAAGAGACCTGGCCCAATTTGACTCTGCTCATGTTCCGCACAGGCGGTGACACGAATACGCTCAACGTATTCAGATTGTCACGCGAGATGGGCGGACTGCTTCGTGGCGAGGAGTTCACCGAGATGGCCCAGCTGGCCCTCGAGAGGGGTCTGCCCGGTGAGGCGCAGTCGGTGATCGAGGAGGGCCGAGAAAAAGGGCTCTTCACCAACAAATCGAACGTCGATCTCGCCAATCGACTTCTCTCGACCGCTAAGGCGCAGGCGACGGCCGACAAGCCGACCCTTCTTGCTCAAGATAAGGAAGCGGTAGGCCGAAAGAGCGGCGAAGTTGATGCTCGAATCGCGACGGCATTTTTGAGCTATGGTGACTTTGAGCGCGCAGTACTCGCTTATGAGCGCGGTTTATCGAAGGGAAACATCCGAAATCCGGAAGAGGCGCGCCTCAATCTTGGCATTGCTCAATTGAAGGCGGGAAACAAGGAGGCTGCTGCGGCGACGTTCGCGGCCGTTAAGGGAGACGAGACCCTACAGCGACTCGCCCGGCTCTGGACGCTGCGAACGAGGTAGTCCGCTCCGCGTTGGTCGCTCTCTTACGAGCCGACGGCATCCAGTGGGTCGATGTCCGTCTGCGGTGAGCCTCGCCGAGTGATTTCGTCGAGCTCAGCATGCATCGCGCGCATCATTCGTTCGACGTAGGCGGCGCGCGCGGCGGCACGTTCCGCATTGGCCTCGGCGTCGGCTGTCCAACCCTCGAGTTCATTGCGGGCTACCACCTGTTTGGACGCTAACAGGCGCTCGAGGGCATCGAGACGCTCTCTCGTCACAGACAGCTCCTCCATGAGTGTCATGGTCATGGAGAGCAGCTTGTCGGTCGCTGGATCGCTGAAATATTGAGGCCGCTTTCCTTTTGCGACCCGTGCGAGGCGAGCCTGGGTGGTGGGTTTATTCATAGGGTCGTTCATCGGCGCGCTGCCAGAATTTTCCAGAAAAAGTTTTCCGCGTAGTTCATTTGCGCGACGTCCAACTTCGGGGCGAACTCATCGACGACGATGCGCTCCGGTGCGAAATGCCCCTTGATCGCCTCAGCCTTGAGATCGATCCCGGTCATGAAACGACTGAAGGTTTCGTTGTTGTTGTAACTTTCCCAGTTGTGCATGAATTTTTCGATGATGCTTTTGCCGCGCGGAATCTCAAGATGCAGCATGAGACCCTCGACGGAGAGCAATCGGTGGCACTCACCTAGTATTCGCGGAAGGGCCGATTTCGAAGTCTCGTGCAGCACGATATGCGATAGAACGAGATCGAAGGAGGCCTCCGCGAAATCGGTTCTCTCCGCATTTTGTTGACTGAAGTGAACAGGAACGCCAAGCGCTTCGGCGCGTGCATGGGCGTAGCGCAAAACCGGAGCCGCCACATCGACTCCATATACCTCGGCTTCCGGAAACGCCCGCGCCCAAACCACTGAACTGTTGCCGATGGCGCAGCCAAGATCGAGAATTTTTTTAGGTCTGAAGTCCGGATGCTTCTCGCGTAGGTAGGCGAGCAGAATGTCGCCCATCAGATTGTTCTCAGCGCCGAGGGCACCACCCATGTAGAGGTTGATGCCTTTGTCGTAGACCACGCCAGCCGCGACATCATCCTCAGCGAATTCGGTGTGATATCCGCCGGGCTGGAGGTGAATGTCGACTGCGGCGTGATAACGCGGCAGTGGAAGCGAGGGATCGAGTCGTAAGGTTCCACGGCCGGCGCCGCCGGCATTGCGGGTGATCGCCTTGGAGGTTTCGATCAGTTTCGAAAGCTGTCTCTCAGTCGGATCGATGACCGACTCCCAGAGCAATTCCTGACTGCGTCGCTGCATCGCGCTCCAGAACTGATAGAACGGGTCCTGGGTCATGGCCTTTCGGACTTCATCGTGATCATGAGGCGGGCGGCCGTTTGCCGCGCGGAATCCGGGTTCCACCCGATTTTCGTAGACTTTGTAGGCGCCCGGCATCAGTCGACCTGAGAGATGAGCGCGCAACGAAGAAACGAAGTCTTGCCGCGCCTGTTCGTCGAGATTGGGAACAGGCTGCATCGCATGTCGATTGAAAACGGGCATCGCGGTCACTCCGCACTGCAGATGAACTGCTTCGATCCTACCGATTGGGGGTTTCGGCGCTGCACGCCGCAGTTACGGTGTCCGAAAGGTGGTTAGCGCGACGCGTCAGCCACCCGTCTCAATCACCTCGATGAGTTCTCCAGCGACACCGCGGCACAGCCCCGCCTTCCTGCCGTGGTAGGGCGCCTGTGGCAGCGCTCGGGGAGGGGCGATCCAGTCGATACTGGTAGGCAGTTGGGTGACGCCGAAGCTCACCATCGAAATCGCGGGCGGAAGTTCTCCCTGTCGCGCCTCACGAGGCAGCGTCCCCTCAGGCATCCGGTCGACTTCGATATAGGACTGTCCTTGTAAGGGAAGGGCGGCAAGATCGTGCCTGGTGTCCGGAGGGATTCCATGCGCATTGGAGAGGACGGAAATGACGCACGGCACCACGGCCGCCTCGGCAACGCCGAAATGCGTGGCGTAGAAGGCGTTCACGTCCTGAACCGAAGGGCCACCCAAGATCACGATGAACACGCGATCGATGAAATGTTTGGCCTCAGGTGTATCGAATTGCGGAAGCTTTTCAGAAAAAGAAGTGAGGTAGAGCGCCTCACTCGAAGGGCCGAGGGCCTGCGCCGCGCGTATTTTGTCGGAGATCGACAGGTTCGCCGGCGGACCGATGATTCGAAATGGAGAGCCCGCAAGGCGCGCGGCTGCTTGATCGGTGTCCTGCACCATGATTTCCGCGGCGTTCCATCCCATGTGTTTAAACGGGACGTAATCGGAAGCCGGTTTGCTCTCGATGAATCTGAGGAAGGTTTGCCCTTCGCCTTCGGGCAGCATGAGCGCGTAGCGACGACCGGTGAGGTTAGGAAGTCCCCACAAGCGGGCGAGTTCGTCGCTCAGTCGTCCGTGGTCGACGAGCTGATAGCCGAGGAAGAGCCGATAGCTATCGATCATGTGCTGCAATTCGGGTGCAGCAATCGTGACGCAAGAGATTGGGCCGATAGAGGGCATGGTCAGGCTCGTACTTTGAGGTTGTCGAGGTAGTCCAAGACATCGGACAACGAAACGACCTCGGCGTATTTCGCCTGAAGATCGAAGAGATTTGATTCGTGAGGACCCGGCGCTCTGTCACCAACGGCCTCACGAACCACGATCGGCACGAAACCGTGCTGACAGCAGTCCACCGCGCTCGCGCGAACGCATCCACTTGTCGAAAGCCCTGCGATGAGGACGGTGTCGACGCCGAGAGCGGTCAGCGTTGACGACAAGGTCGTACCGAAGAACGCGCTCGCGTACTGCTTTGAGATGACCGTTTCACCGGCGATCGGCTCGAGGCCCTCTGCGAACGCAGCCAGCTCCGGATGCACGCCCGCCTCGAAACATCGAAGCGCCGGCACTTTGCGAAAGAACACGCCACCATCGCGGCCACCTGGCTGATACACCACGTTGGTATGGATCACGGGAATCGCAGCACGCCGTGCAGCCTTGAGCAGCGTCTCGCAATCGCTGCGCGCCTGTTCGACCCCCGCATAGAGCGGTGAGGTCTTGACGAGATATGCGCGAACGAAATCGATCACCAACAAGGCGGGCCGGGCGCCGGGCGAGAGCGCTTTACCGAAGCCGCCTCGGGCGTAATTGTCTCCGAGTGATTCACCCATCGTCGGCGAGGCTCAAATGACTTTCGCGGCGCGCAGCTGCGCCAGACGTTCTGCGCCATAGCCCAACAGACCGGACAGTACTTCGTCGTTGTGCTGACCAAGTTCGGTTGGGGCGGGGCTGTGAACGCCTCCCGGTGTCGCCGAGAACTTCGGCACGGTGTTCTGCATCTTGAGATCGCCAAAGTAGGGGTGTTTCGTCGTAATGATCGCCTCACGCGCCTTGAAATGCGGATCGTCAATCATCTCGGGTGCGCGATAAATCTGTCCGGCAGGCACACCATATTCGTCCATGATCTCGAGCGCCTTCTTGGTCGTCAGCGTCTGAGTCCATGCTTCGATGAGCCCATCGAGTAATTTCTGATTGGTACCTCGCGCCTGGTGGTTGACGAACCGGGGATCCGTCGGCCAAGTGGGTTGCTGCATCGCTTCGCAGAGCCGACCGAATACCGTGTCTTGGTTAGCGGCGATGAGCACGAGTCCATCACTCGTTTTGTACACGTTTGACGGGGCAACGTTCGGCAGAATTGCTCCGGTGCGTTCGCGGATGTAGCCCGTCTTGTCGTATTCGGTGATCAGCGACTCCATCATTGCGAGTACCGCTTCATACAGGGCTGAATCGACGACCTGGCCGCGCCCCGTCTGTTCGCGATGATGAAGCGCAGCCAACGCGCCGACGCAGGCGAAGGTCGCTGCGAGCTCGTCACCGATGCTGATACCCATGCGCGAGGGCGGAGTGGAGGGGTCACCGCACACATAACGCAGGCCGCCCATCGCCTCACCGATGGCGCCGAAGCCCGCTCGATGCGAGTACGGCCCATTCTGACCGTATCCGGAGACGCGGATCATGATGAGTTTCGGGTTGATCTTGGAAAGCGCCTCGTAGCCGCAGTTCCATTTTTCCATGGTGCCCGGCCGAAAGTTCTCGAGCACGAAGTCCGCGTTTTTCACTAGGTCTTTAAAAACCGCTTGACCCTCTTCTTGACGCATATCGAGGGTCACGGCCTTCTTGTTACGCGCCACCACCGGCCACCAGAGCGACGGTTCGCCGGCCTTCTGACGACCCCAAACTCGCATTGGGTCACCTTGGCCCGGCGGCTCGATCTTGATCACCTCTGCGCCCATGTCACCCAGCAGTTGGCCGCAAAAGGGCCCCGCGAGGAGCGTTCCGAGCTCCAATACGCGCAGATCGGAAAGCGGACCCCGTTTGAACGTTGAATCACCGGACATGCAAAACCCTCGGTCGTGCGGATGTGATGGAACCGGCGAACTTGTACCGACGGTCCTCTTGCGGGTCAAGGACGAGCCGTTCTTGGCGCCACGATTGATAGAATCCCCAGGTCCGACCCAGAGTCCGGCGATCGGCCAGGAGAGCGAGATGTCACGACCCGTAGAAATCGTTGAAGTGGGCCCGCGTGATGGTTTGCAGAGCGAGCCAGGCGTGTTGCCGACCGCCGCCAAAATCGAGCTCATCGAGAGGCTCACCGATGCCGGCTTACGCCGGCTCGAAGTCACGAGTTTCGTGAATCCTAAAAAGGTCCCTCAGATGGCCGATGCGGAAGCCGTACTCGCCGGTCTTCGCAAGCGTGATGGCGTTCGTTACATCGGACTCGTCCTCAATCAAAAAGGATTCGAGCGAGCACTCGCCGCGGGCTGCAATGAAGTTGGCATGGCGGTCGTCGCAAGCGACACCTTCAACCGACGGAATCAGGGCGTGGGGACCGATGAGTCGATTGCGGCCTGGCTTGCCATCGCACGAGAAGCGAAGGCCGCGGGCGTTCGGGCTCAGGTCACGGTCTCGGCGGCGTTCGGCTGTCCGTTCGAGGGCGAGATGCCCGTCGCGCGAGTCCTCGAGGTTGCGCAGCGGGTCGCCGAAGCAGAGCCGTTCGAAATCGCGTTCGCCGACACCATCGGGGTCGGAGTACCCGCTCAGGTCAGTGAAATCATCGGACGTGCCCGAGAGGTGTTGCCGAAGACCGTTCAGCTGCGGGCGCATTTTCACAACACCCGTAACACGGGCCTCGCTAATGCTTATGCGGCGGTTGATGCCGGGGTGTCGGCCCTCGATTCCAGTGTCGGTGGCATCGGTGGTTGCCCCTTCGCGCCAGCGGCCACCGGAAATATCCCGACAGAAGACTTGGTCTATATGCTCAGCCGGTCGGGGTTTCAGACCGGAATCGACCTCGACAAGCTGGTTGCGACGACCGAGTGGCTGCAGCAGACCCTAGGCCGATCCGTGCCGGGGATGCTCGTCAAGGCGGGTAATTTCCCGAAACCGGCTTCCGCCTGCGCCGCGTGAGGCAAAAGCCGCCTGATGGAAGTCGAGATCGGGTTCTAACGATGCCCGATTGCGCTGCCGGCGGGGTGGTCCGATACTTGGTAATCGTTTTCGTTCCCGATTAAACGAGGCCCCGGAGGGCGCATGTCATATCGTTTGGGTGTAGATGTCGGCGGCACGTTCACGGACCTGCTGCTTGTTAACGAAAAATCCGGTCAGACTTGGTCTGCGAAGGTGCCCTCGACCCCCGCCGATCAATCGATTGGCGTACTCAATGGAATCAAGCGCGTCTGCGAGCGAGCGGGCATCGATCCGAGTGCGATCGATCACGTCATGCACGGCACGACCGTCGCCACGAATACGGTGCTTACGGGTACCGGCGCGCGTTGTGGTCTCGTCACCACCAAGGGATACAAACAAGTGCTCCAGATCGCGCGCTCGTTCGTCCCGGGCGGTCTCGGTGGCTGGATCATCTACAACAAGTCTCTGCCGATGGCGCCTCTGTCTTGCACCATCGAAGCCGACGAGCGCGTGAGCGCGA
Organism: Steroidobacteraceae bacterium; assembly: GCA_017853175.1. Taxonomy (GTDB): domain Bacteria; phylum Pseudomonadota; class Gammaproteobacteria; order Steroidobacterales; family Steroidobacteraceae; genus UBA964. The sequence goes on from JAFMKA010000006.1 coordinate 40,280, forward strand.
AGGGCGAGGTGGTCAAGCGCCTCGATGAAAAGGCGCTGCGTGCAAGCCTTCGAAAATTGAAGGCGCAAAATATCGAAGCTCTCACGGTTTCTTTGATCAACTCGTTTGCCAATCCGGCGCACGAACGCCGTGTCCGCGAAATTGCGCACGAAGAGATGCCCGGAACTCCGGTGTCGATATCGTCCGATGTCGTTCCTGAAATGCAGGAGTACGAACGCACCGTCACCACGGTGGCCAACTCCTACGTTCGTCCGCGCGTCGACCGATACGTCAACAACCTCAAAGCGAAGCTGGGCCAGGTCGCCAAAGATGTGAAGTTGCACATCCTGCGGTCGGACGGTGGTCTCGCCTCTGCATCGTCGGCGGCCGAATATCCGGTCAATCTGCTGATGTCCGGTCCCGCCGGTGGCGTGACGGGCGCGCTCTGGGTGGCCGTGCAGGCGGGCTTTCCGAATCTGCTCACCGTCGACGTCGGCGGAACATCGACCGACGTGGCGCTGATCCAGGGTGGTCAGCCCCGTCTTCGTCGCGAAACGACGGTCGGAGACGTGACGGTGCGTGCATCGTCAGTCGATATCCGCACGGTCGGCGCGGGCGGCGGCTCGATTGCTCACGTTCCCGAGCTCACCAAGGCACTGCGTGTGGGTCCGCAATCCGCGGGTGCCGATCCGGGTCCTGCGGCGTACAACCGAGGCGGCACTGAACCCACCGTGGCCGATGCAAACATCGTTCTCGGTTATCTCCCCGAGATGCAAAAGCTCGGCGGAGACATGGTGCTCAACCGTCCGCTGTCCCACGCTGCCGTCAAGAAGGTCGGCGATGCACTCGGACTCAACGTCAAGCAGGCAGCGCAGGGCATCTACAACATCGTCAACGAAAACATGGTGGGTGCGCTTCGACTCGTCTCCGTCGAGCAGGGCTATGATCCGCGTGACTACGCGCTCATCGCCTTCGGTGGCGCGGGCCCGATCCACGCCAACGCGCTCTCGAGACTCCTTGGGTCTTGGCCGTCGATCATTCCGCCGGGTCCGGGCGTGCTGTGCGCACTCGGTGATGCCACCACGGCAGTGCGTGACGAACGAGCCCGTACCTACGTGCGAAAATTCGGTGAAACGAGCGCCAAAGAAATCGACAAGATTTTGAAGAGCCTCGCGGCTGACGCGTCGAAAGGTCTCGAAGAAGAAGGCGTCAAGAAGTCAGAGATCAAGACCTCGTATCAGGTCGACCTTCGTTACCACGGACAGGGTCTGCGATTGACCGTCGAAGTCAACTTGGCGGACCTTCAGAAGAAGGGACTCAAGTCGATCTCCGACAAGTTCGACGAAGAGCACAAGCGTCTCTTCACGTTTGCGTTGCCGCTCGAGCACGAACTCGTCACCCTGCGCGCCGCGGTCCAGGGCCAGGGCATCAAGATCAAGCGTCAGCCGCTCGCGAAGGGGGGCTCGAGTCCGAAGGCCGCCGTTGTCGGCAAGCAAAAGTCGTTCATGGACGGCAAAGACGTGACCGCAATCGTCTACGACCGAGCGAAGCTCAAGTCGGGGAACAAGATCGCGGGACCGGCGATCGTCATGGAGATGGACTCCACGACGGTCATCCTGCCGAAGCACACCGGCCACGTCGACAAGTCTGGCTGCATCCTGATTTATCCCGACAACTACAAGGCTCCCAAGAAGGGCGCCTCGCGAAAGTCGGGCAAGAAATAATCTCGAGGAACACACCCATGCCTGCAACAATCGTTCAGCGCAACAAGAAGTCCTTCAAGAAGGTCAAAGTCGATACCGTCACCATCGACATCATCGAAAGCGCGCTTCGCAATGCGCGTTACGAGATGGATACGGTGCTGTTCCGCACGGCCATGTCGCCGGGCATCCGCGAGCAGCACGACGAATTCCCCATGATCGCCAACACCGACGGCAAGATGGTCGTCGGTCAGTTCGGCTCGTTCATCTGGGGCTTCATGCAAGGGTACGAGGGCACGGTCGAGGAGGGCGATATCTTCTTGACCTCCGACCCGTACTCTGTGAACGGCGCCATCAGCCATGCCAACGACTGGTTGATGTTGATGCCCGTTTACCGCAACGGCCGCATCATCGCTTGGTCGGCCATGTTCGGTCATATGACCGACGTCGGCGGAAAAGTCCCTGGGTCTTTGCCGACTGACGGCACCACGATTTACGAAGATGGCATCGTCGTCCCGCCGGTCAAGATCTTCAAAGGCGGCAAGCTCAACGAAGACGTCTTACGGGTCGTGCTGCACAACTGTCGACTGCCCGAGTGGAACCTTTCGGACTTCAACGCCATCACGGCGGCGCTGCGCACGGCGGCGGCTCGATGCGTCGAAATCGCCGAGCGATTCGGTGATGACGTGTTCTACTCGGCGATGGACGCCATGCTCGATCGCAACAAGCGGGCGATGCGCGCGTTGATTCGTCAAAACGTTCCGGAGACCAAGCAGCACTTCGAAGATTACATTTGCGATGACGGCCTCAATATGGGTCCGTACCGGATCAAGTGCAGCATGTGGCGCGAAGGTGACAAGTGCATCTTCGACTTCACGGGTACCGATCCGCAGTCGATTTCTTCGATCAACTTCTTGTTGAACGAAGAGATGTTCAAGATGTTTGCGGGCATTTACATGATCATGGTGTTCGACCCGCAGATCTTGTTCAACGACGGGTTCTACGACCTCATGGAAGTCCGCATTCCGCCCGGAACGTTGCTCAAGCCGCTCAAGCCCGCCGCGCTGTCTTGCCGAACTCATGCGCTCGGGCGCATTTTCGACATCCTCGCGGGCTTGCTCGGTCAGGGTAACCCCGACTTCATGTGCGGCGCGGGTTTCTCCGACAGTCCGCACTTCATGTACTCAGGCTACGACAAGAACGGAGAGTGGTATCAGCTCTACCAAATCACCTTCGGTGGTATTCCGGGCAAGCCGTTCGGCGACGGTCCGGACGGACACTCGCTCTGGCCCTCGTTCACCAACGTTCCCAACGAGTTCCTCGAGAGTTACTTCCCGCTGCGCATCGACATTTACGAAACGATCGCAGATACCGGGGGTGCCGGTAAGAATCGAGGCGGTAACGGACTTCGTATCGGCTATCGCTTCCTCGAGCCCGGTGAGATCTCCATTCACGATGACCGATGGTTGACTTACCCGTGGGGTGCCAACGGCGGTGAGCCCGGTGCTCGCAGCCGTAAGACTCTGGTTCGCGCAGATGGCTCCGAGCAGTTGCTGCCGTCCAAGATCGATCACGTCAAAGTCGAGGCGGGCGATCTTCTGCTCGCCGACACCTGGGGTGGCGGTGGTTGGGGCGATCCGCTCGAACGCGAAACCTCCAAGGTGGGCTTCGACGTAGCGGCGGGCCTCGTGACGGCGGCGGGCGCCAAGCGCTACGGTGTGGTGTGTGACGAAGACGGTAAGGTCGACGAAGCGGCGACCGAGTCGCTGCGTGCGAAGATGCGCGCCAAGCGTGGCCCGAAGAAAATCTTTGATCGTGGCTTCGAGTCGATCGAAGAACTCAAGGGGCGCTGTAAGGCGGAGACGGGCTTCGATCCACCGGCTCAACCGCGATTCACGAAGTGGGCCGCGGTTGCTGCCGAAGCGATGATGCGCAAGAAGGGCATCAAGGCCGCCTGAGTTCGGAGCCCCAAGGGTAACGGGCACGAGTCCCCGCACCGCGAGGCGCGGGGACTTTTTTTTGGAGATCGTCATGAGTGATACCTACGTCAATGTGGGCTATGCGTCGGCGAAGATCGGCATGGGCCGAAGAGCTGCCGTACTCGTCGTCGATTGGCAGCTCGCGTTTACGGACCCGAGATTCGAACTCGGCGGACTCCCTCGACTACATGCCGCTCGAGACAACACGGCGCTGCTATTGAAGAGCGCGCGGGCTGCCGGTATTCCGGTCGCGGCGTGCTACACCGCCTATTGCAGTCAGAAGGATATGCCGCTTTGGAAAGTCGCCGCCGTTAGGCGCGAGTTTTTCTACGGGCACGAGTGCACGGAGATGGATCCGAAGATTTACGATCCTTCGGACTTCACGTACTGCAAAAATGCACCGTCGATGTTTTTTCAAACGCCCCTCATCACCTGGTTAGTGAAAGAGAACGTCGATACGGTCTTCGTCACCGGATGCACGACGAGTGGCTGCGTTAGGGCAACGATCGTCGACGCGTTCTCCTACGGTTTCCGTGTTCAGGTGATTGAAGATTGCTGTGGCGATGCGGAGCAGGGTCCCCACGATGACACGATGCGCGACGTCGGCCGCCGCTATGCCGACGTCATCGATCGCGCCACCGCCGAACAATGGATTCACGCTCAGGCGAAGTCCGCACGCTGAGGGTAGCTGTCATGTCCACTCGCTTCGTCATTCGGTGGACTCCTCTCGTCGAGCTCGGCCTTTCGGCGCTCACAGCACTCTCGCTCGTCGCGGCGCGAGGTGGCGACTTCCATGCGGTGCCGCCTATTGCTTTGCTGATCCTCGTGCCGTCGATCATGTGGGGCTTGAGTGTGCGTTTGGTCGACTCATCGTCGTCATCGAGTTCGGCAACGCTCTACCGAGTTGCGAATACTTTGGCACTCGTCGCTCTCGGAGTTCCGGTCGTCGCGGGCGAAGTGCACTGGGGTATTGTCGTGTTGCCGTTCGCGCTCTTTCGAATCGCGATGAATGCCGCATCAAAGATTCATGGGGCGAGGGCGGTCACCCAGCGAATACAATGGATTGGTGGGGTTTGGGTCGCAGGGTGGGCGAGCGTTCTGCCTTAGTTGGGCTCCCCGGCAAGCCACTCTCGAAACATGGCGGCGGCGTACTCCCCCGACTTTCGAGCCAGCGCAAAAACCTCAGACGGTGCCAGAGACTCGTCGGCGCGATCGGAGATCATCCGAACGCATGCGAACGGGATGTCGAATTCGTGGCACACCTGCGCTACCGCCGCGCCTTCCATTTCGACACATACCGCGTTCGGCACGGCTGCCAAGACTCGCTCGCGCTGACCCGGACGGCCGATCACCTGGTCCCCGGTCGCGATATCGGCGAGCCAGGTACGGGGCGCCCGTTCGCCGAGCGCGCGTCGCAACGCGTCCCGCAGGCGCTCGGTCATCACCCCGTCAGTCTTCAACCCGGATCGATTGAGGAGCGGGATATGGGTCGGCGGGAAGAAGGGTGAGGCATCGAGATCGTGCTGGAAGAGCTCCTGCGCGAACACCATGTCACCGATGGCGAGGTCGTCGACTAGCGCACCGGCGATGCCCGTGAAGATGACCCGCGTGGGACGAAGCGCGGTGATCAGGTGCGCCGCCGTGGAGGCCGCAGCGACCTTTCCCCAACGCGAGAATGCCAACGCCACCGGCTGGCCCGAGATCGTCCCACGGAGGACGTCACGGCTTCCTGAGTGATGGGTGGCGGGGTGGCTCAAAGTAGCTGAAATCGCCTCGAGTTCCTCGGGCATTGCCGACAGAATCAGATTCATTCTTTAACTTTACATAATATACATTATGCGCACTCTGGGCTGGGCCCTTATGGCCGCATCCCGGCGCTACGGCACCGTATCACGGTCGGCTGGATACTCCACCAGTGCATCGGCCTGCTGACGCCCATAGGCCACCATGTCGAGGGTTCCGCCGATGAATGCCTCCGCGCTCTCCGCGGTTTCAACTGCCAAGGACTCATCCGCTGACGAACTCCGTACGGCCTCGAGACCGCGAGGCACTACAGGCGCGACTCGCGGTGACACCCACGCGGATTGCTCGGTGGCGCCCGGCACGCCGACTCGCGGCGTTAAGGCGGCACCCACGGGCCGCGCTTCCAGTGCGCGTGCGAGCGCGATGGTAAGCATCGTTGATAACTGGGCGTCCATGCGAAGTCATCGTACGTTGGGCACCGCGCGTTTAAAGTCTTGCGTATCGCAACCGTGACGTCCATCACAGGATCGGCGTTACCATCCGGCGGCGGCTCGCTTGGCGTAAACTGAAGTCCCTGGGCGCGGACGCCCGGAGTCTCCATTGCGATTGCTCGTTTACAACATCCGATACGCCACGGGAACCGGTCCGGCGTTCCATTTGCCGTTGCCCGGCGCGGGATACCTGCGCAGCAGTCGACGCGTGCTCGATGACATCACCCAATTCATTCGTGGTGAAGATCCCGATCTAGTTGGGTTGATTGAAGTCGATACGGGATCCGTACGCAGCGCGCTCGTGAATCAGGCTGAGTACATCGCTCAGCACCTTGGGCATTACACCGTCTACGAATGCAAGTACGGTGCAGCATCGATCAACAATCAGCTGCCGATCGTGCGCAAGCAAGGCAACGCCATTTTGGCGGCCCCGCGGGTTACGGGCGAGCGATTCCATTACTTCCCGACCGGCATCAAGCGCTTGATCATCGAGATGGAGCTCGATGACGTGTGCGTGTTTCTAGTGCATCTCTCGCTCAAATATCGACATCGGCAGGAACAACTACGCCACCTTCACGATCTCGTGCTTGCAGCGCACAAGCCGGTAGTCGTTGCGGGTGACTTCAATACGTTCTCGGGCACCAACGAGCTCTATCTCTTTATGAGAGCCACGGGTCTTCGTAGCGCCAACCTCAAAGGTCTGGCCTCGTTCCCTGCCCGCATCCCGCGATTCGAACTCGATTTCGTACTGGTGAGCCGAGAGATCGAACTCATCGATTTTCGCGTGCCGAATGTTCAGCATTCGGACCATCGCCCTGTCATCTGCGATTTTAAAGTGTTGACCCCGACGGAGATTGCTCAACGTGACGACCGCACAAGAACCTCGCTGCTGGCGTGAAGAGACCGATGCCGAGGGCATCGTTTGGCTGACGCTCGACAAACCCGATGCATCGGTCAACACGTTGTCTTCACCGGTTCTCGAAGAACTCGGGCAACTCGTCGCCAATCTCGCGATTCGATCACCGCGTGGCGTGGTACTGCGATCGGGGAAGGCTTCTGGTTTTGTATTGGGTGCCGACGTCAAGGAATTCACCACACTCAAAACCGTCGACGAAGCGCGGGCACTCGTCGAGCGCGGTCATCGCGTCCTCGCGGATCTTGAGTCTTTACCCTGCCCTACGGTGGCACTCATCGAGGGGTTCGCGCTGGGTGGCGGGCTTGAGCTCGCCCTAGCCTGTCGATACCGCGTCGGAGTGAATGACGACCGTCTCACACTTGGGTTGCCTGAGGTGATGCTTGGCATTCATCCGGGGTTCGGCGGCACCGTGCGCGCCGTTCGAACGATCGGGCCTCTGGCGGCGCTCGACCTCATGCTGACCGGGCGCAATATCAAAGGCGGTAAGACGCTCAAGATCGGTCTCGTCGACCGTCTCGCCGATAGCCACGATGGCGCCCTCGCCGCCTGTCGCGAATTGATTAGAAAGAACCCCGGCGCACATCGACCGCCGTTCATGCAGCGTTTGGCGGGGCTCGCTCTCATTCGGCCCTTGCTGCGCTCGAAACTCGAATCGCAGGTGGCGAAAAAGGTGCGTAAAGCCCACTACCCGGCACCCTACGCCATCATCGATCTTTGGGTTCGTCACGGTGGAAAGGGTCGCGATGCGTACTCGGCCGAGGCGGATTCGATCGCAGCTCTGGCGGCAACCCCGACGGCGCGTAATCTCATCCGCGTGTTCATGTTGCAGGATGCGCTCAAGTCGCAGGGCAAGGGTACTGGCGGCACACCGAAAAAAGTTCATGTCGTGGGCGCGGGTGTCATGGGCGCCGATATTGCCGCGTGGTGCGCCTTCCGCGGCCTTGAGGTGACGCTGCAAGATCGCGAACAGCGCTTCATAGACGCCGGTATAGCGAGGGCGCACGAATTCTTTGAGAAGCGAGTGAAGGACGCAGCAAAGCGGGCCGCGGTCGCGGCGCGACTGCAAGGTGATCTTGACGGATCAGGCGTTGGCGACGCTGATGTGGTGCTGGAGGCCATCATCGAAAATGCAGAGGCGAAGCGTGCGCTGTATGCCTCGATCGAGCCGCGCATGAAAGCGGGCGCGATTCTCGCAACCAACACCTCATCGATTCCCCTCGACCAACTCGCCTCGGGTCTCGCACATCCCGGACGACTCGTCGGATTACATTTTTTCAACCCCGTCGCGCTGATGCCCTTGGTGGAAATCATCCATACCGCCGCGACCACGCCGGAGGCGATGGCCCTCGCAACGGCCGTCGCCCGAAAAATCGATAAGCTTCCACTGCCCTGCCACAGCGCTCCGGGTTTTCTCGTCAATCGGGTACTCGTGCCGTATATGCAAGAAGCCATGTACGCAGCCCAGGATGGATTTAGCTTCGACGAGATCGATCGCGCCGCGACGGATTACGGAATGCCCGTGGGCCCGGTGGAACTCTCGGATATGGTCGGGCTCGATGTTTGTCGGCACGTCGGCAGCATCGTTGGGAACGCGCTCGGACACCCCGTCGCGGACACCTCTGCACTCGATCTGCGCATCGCTGAGAAAAAGCTGGGTCGCAAAACCGGTACCGGTTTTTATCGATGGGACAAAGGACGTCCGGTGCGTGACTCAGAGTCCGCAGCGCCCGTTCCGGGGGTGACGAGACGTCCCGATGCGACGTCCCGCGCAGATCTGCAAGATCGCCTGATGCTCGGTCTAATCAACGAGTGCGTGGCCGTCCTTCGCGAGGGCCTCGTCGAGTCGCAAGACATGATCGACGCCGGTGTGATTTTCGGTTGCGGTTTTGCGCCGTTCCGTGGAGGTCCGCTGCAGGATGCGTCGACGCGAGGCATCAAAAGCTGCATTGATCGTCTCGAAGAACTTTCAGCGCGCTACGGCGATCGTTTCAAGCCGGACGCCGGCTGGTCGCTATTGCGTTAAGCCGCCACAGCAAGCGTTCGAGTGCGAGCGGTTTGTTGATGGGCGTTTCAGCCCATTGGCGCGCCTCTCGAGCATCGTCGAGCGCAGCGAACAGCGCTTCGGCTTGCGCCTGACGCTTGCCGGTCGCCCAGTCGCGTATCCGCGTGACCAGCCAGTTCTCGATGCAGTTGATGCGAAGTGCGAAGTCCTCTTTGCCCCAGGCCTCCGCGGTCTCTACAGGATCGAGCGCGCCGGAGGCGACTTGATCGAGAGCTCTCGCCGTCTCCCGCTGCAAATCCGCGATCGCTTCGGCTTCAGCCTGCAACGCCAGAAAGGGTCGAGGTCCGATGGCGCTCATGACGGCTTTCCAGTCGATCCCGTTGCCCGCTCGGGCACGCAGCCAGTCCTCGAGTTCTTCGATCGGAGGAACGGAAATGCCGACGCGGGCGCATCGGCTCTGAACGGTCGCGGGCAATCGCGAGGGCTCACCCGTCACCAGCAGCAGTAGCGAGCTTCCCGCCGGTTCCTCCAGCGTCTTGAGCAAGGCGTTCGCCGCGTTGCGATTCAGACGCTCTGCGGGGGTGATGACGGCGATCTTTCGGCCACGGCCATGTCCGGTTAACGCCAGTTCGGCCGCCATCTCGCGAACTTGATCGATCCGAATTTCTTTTGACTCTTCGATGGGGCTCAAACGCATCAGATCGGGTTGTTCATCCGATACCACCCGACGACAGTCGAGGCAGGTTCCGCAGGGCTTGGTTGCCGAGGGCGCCGAGCAAAATAGCCGCGCTGCAAGCCAAGTCGCGAGCCACTCGCCACCGAGGCCCGGATCGACCTGAATGAGCACCGCGTGTCCGAGTCGATCGGTTTCGATGGCGTCGTTTAAGGATTGCTGCAGCCCCGTGAGCCAGGGAATCTTCGTATCGAGCGGCAGCATCCCCTTCGACGTGTGGCGTTCGATCTCCGTCATGAACCTAACCGTTGCAATGCCGACATGGCGGCTGCCCTGACGGAGTCTGGATCAGCCGAGGCATCGATAATCTGGCAACGTTGCGAATCTCGGCGAGCGATCTCGAGGTAACGGGCTCGCACGCGCTCGAAAAACTGCACGGTCTCACTTTCGAACCGGTCGATGACCGACTCACCCTGGGCTTGCCGACGCGCACGAGCTCGCTCGAGACCGATAGTGACAGGCAAGTCGAGCAGCACGGTGAGATCGGGTTCGAGACCGCGATGCACCGAGACGGCGAGTTGTTCGATTAGCGCGGCGTCAACGCCTCGACCGCCGCCTTGGTAAGCCCGCGTCGCATCGGTGAATCGATCACAGATCACCCACTCTCCGCGCTCGAGTGCCGGACGAACCAAGTTATCGAGGTGAATCGCGCGAGCCGCGAACATCAACAAGGTTTCCGCTTCGGCGGAGAGTGATTCTTCACCACGATGCAGCACGAGCTGTCGTAGACGCTCGGCGAGTGGCGTACCCCCAGGCTCTCGCGTTTGACGAACCGAAATGCCGCGCTCCTGCAGCGCGTTCGCGAGCGCGGCCGCAATGGTGGATTTTCCCGCCCCCTCGATACCCTCAAGCGTGATGAACTTGCCGCGAATCATGTGGCAGGAGGCTCCCGTTTCGTCGCCGAGGAGGCGCGTTGCCTCTCGAGCATCTCTTTGATGGCCTTGCGATGATCGTCATAAGTCCGCGAAAACGTATGCGATCCGTCACTGAGGCCCGTTGCGACGAAAAACAGCTCACCACTCTCGAGTGGTCGAGTCGCCGCTTGCAGAGCCTCTTCGCCCGGCAATGAAATGGGCGTAGGCGGAAGTCCCTTGCGGGTATACGAGTTGTATGGCGTGTCGGTACGCAGATCACGAGTGCGAATGTCGCCGTCGTAACGATCGCCAAGGCCGTAAATCACAGTCGGGTCAGATTGCAGTCTCATCCCCTTGCGCAATCTTTGAACGAAGACGCCAGCAACCCGAGGGCGCTCCTCGGCCAGCGAGGATTCCTTCTCGACGATCGAGGCCAGAATCAGCGCCTCGGTGGGCCCCGATAACGGTAAGTCGGGTGCGCGGGCCGTCCACGCGGCCTCAAGACGGTCCTTCAGACGGGAATGGGCGAGTTTCAAAATATCGAAATCGGAGGTGCCCCATGCAAACCGATAGGTGTCGGGAAAAAATTGACCTTCGGGATGTACGCCAGGTTGACCGAGACGCGCCATGAGTTCTGCGTCGCTCACCTCCGCAAGCGTTTGCTTTACGCCTTCGTGAGCGGCGAGCGCGCGGCGAAAATCCGCATAGCGAGTTCCCTCGATCACGACCAAGGCTTCGAGAAGCACTCGACCCTCGTCGAGTTGTCGGAGGATCTCCTTTGCCGAAACTCCGGGGGCGATTTCATATCGGCCGACTCTCACCCGCGGCAGGTCACCGAGCGTACGCGCCCACCACTCGGTGATTGACGCGTCGCGGATGGCGCCGGCACGTTCTAAATCGATGAGAACGGATCGGACGCTCTCCCCCTGACGAACGTCGATTCGTACGGGCTCGGGATGGGGACCGGACTGACTCACCGCGGACGACAACCAGACCGCGACGGCGCCGAGCCCGACGACGGACACTCCAACCAGGATGAGAAGATTTCGCAGGGCGCGCACGTTGAAAGTCTAACCCTTTGAGGGGGTCAACGCCCTCACCTACCGCGGGGGCGCTCTTCAGCCGTTGAAGCGACGGAACACTAAGGTTCCGTTGGTGCCACCGAACCCGAAGCTATTGGAGACCGCGACATCGATGGTCATCTGCCGAGCCGTATGCGGCACGTAGTCGAGATCGCACTCCGGATCGGGGTGATCTAAGTTGATCGTCGGCGGCGCGACCTGATCACGCAGCGCGAGGACGCTGAGGACCCCTTCGACTACGCCGGCCGCACCGAGTAAGTGTCCCGTCATAGATTTGGTGGAACTCACCGCCAGCCGTGAAGCATGCGAACCGAACGTTTGTTTGATCGCGACCGTCTCCGCGCGATCGCCGAGCATGGTCGAGGTCGCATGGGCGTTCAAATATTGGACTGCCGAAGGATCAAGCTGCGCATCGCGTAAGGCATTACGCATCGCGAGGGCTGCGCCGGCGCCATTCTCGGGGGGTGCCGTGATGTGATAGGCATCACCGCTCATGCCGAAACCGACAAGCTCGGCATAGATACGAGCCCCGCGCGCTTTGGCGTGTTCGAGTTCCTCGAGCAGCATCGCACCGCCCCCATCAGAGGCCACGAAACCGTCGCGATCGCGATCCCAAGGACGCGATGCTTCGGTCGGGCGATCGTTTCGCTGAGATAGCGCTTTGGCTTGCGAGAAACCGCCGATTCCCAGACGGGTGGTCGACATTTCGCCGCCGCCGGCAATGACGAGATCCGCGTCACCGTACTGAATGGCGCGCATCGCGAGCCCCACGGCATGGGTGGAGGTCGTACAGGCCGTCACCACGCCAAGGTTCGGCCCCTTGAGGCCGTAACGGATCGACAGGTGCCCGGAAATCATGTTGATGATGGTCGCGGGAATAAAGAACGGCGAAATCTTACGGGGACTCTTGGCCTCGACCATCGACTCGTATTCGGCCTCGATGGTCGCAAGACCGCCGATGCCGGCGCCCATGATCACCCCGCAGCGTTCGGTGTCGAGCGCATTGAAATCGACGCCCGCATCATTTACCGATTGGATGCCCGAGGCCATGCCGTAATGCATGAACTCGTCCATGCGACGGGCCTCTTTGGGCGTGATGTATTCGCTCACGTCGAAACCGCGCACGGCTCCACCGATCTTGGTGGCGTAAGCGCTGGTATCGAAACGGGTGATTAATCCAATACCGCTTTCTCCGCGGAGTACGGTATCCCAAGCACTTTGAATGGTGCTGCCGACCGGGGAAACAATGCCGAGGCCGGTGACGACGACGCGACGCTTGCTCACGGGAGCCTCACGCGATGCGATTCAGATAGATCAAAAAGTCGAGGCCGGCGGAAAGCCGGCCTCGACGATGACCGACGTCGGAATCAGGACTTGCGACGCGCAGAGACGTAATCGATGGCCTGTTGGACCGTCGTGATCTTCTCAGCGTCTTCGTCCGGAATCTCGGTTTCGAACTCTTCTTCCAGAGCCATGACCAACTCGACCGTGTCGAGCGAGTCTGCAC
>JAFMKA010000101.1 GCA_017853175.1 Steroidobacteraceae bacterium
CTCTACGACCGCAGCCGTTTGCTCGGGCGGTTGGTAACGCGTTCGCGGGACTTCCGCTAGGCGTGACGATCGCGTGTGACGATCAAGCGCGACGGTCAGTGTTGACCGGTGCGTTTGCCACGCGCTGGTCTGCTTTCGTCATCGCCGATGTCGTAGTCGTCGAAGTCGCTGATGAGATCTGCCGTGCGCTTTTCTTCGCGCATCTGCTCGAGGCGCCGCCAAGCCGGATCGCCGCTGCCCTTCGGTGGGCTGCGTCGACGCGACTGGTCGAAGTCTCGAATGACTTGATCCACGTCTTCGCCCGATTCGAGATCGATTTCTTCGCCGAAGTCGTCTTGCTCTGGTCTTTCGCTCATGCTCGTGAACCCCCAGACGCGCGAAATTTATTTCGTACCGAGCGATCTTGCAACGGGGGGAGGGGGCCTGCCGGTGCGTCAGCGTACGAGGGTGTTCATCTCGAAGATCGGCATGAGCATGGCGAACACGATGACGAGGACGATGAGCCCCATGCCGACGATCAAAAGTGGGCCGAGTAGACCGACGAGCCCGGTCAGCATGCCGTCGAGTTCTCGTTCCTGATTGTCGGCGGCCCGCGACAGCATGTCCTCGAGACGTCCGCTGGTCTCGCCACTCGAGATGAGATGCACCGTCATGGGCGGGAAGAGCCGGCTGGCCGCGAGCGAGCGACCGATCGGAGCACCTTCGCGTACTCGCTCAGCCGCCGCCGCCACGGCCTCTCGCATCGGGAGATTAGAGATCACTCCTGCTGCGATCCTGAGGGCCTCGAGCACGGGCACGGCGCTGCCGGTCAAAATGCTCAAGGTGCGGGTGAATCGCGCAGAGTTGAACCCCCGGATGAGCCGTCCGGCGAGCGGCAGGCGCAGTAGCCAGCCATCGACTCGGTGCCGAGCTGCGGGGGCACGTACCCAGCGTAGGAACAGGACTGTGCCCACGGTGAGCGCCAACAGGATCCAGGGGCCCGCGATACGCAAGGCGTCGCTCGTCACGATGAGCATCTGGGTCAGCATGGGTAACTCGGCGTTGCCCGATTCGAACACCGTGACGACTTTTGGTACCACGAAACTCAGCAAGCCCGAGATCACGGCGATGCACATCACCGTGAGTACGATGGGATAGAGCAGAGCGCCCAGCACGCGCTGGCGAAGTTGGTCGCGGCTCTCGGTGTAGTCGGCGAGCCGCTCGAGCACGGTATCGAGCTTGCCCGACTGTTCTCCGGCTGCGATCGTCGCCCGGAAGATTTCGGGGAATACGCGTGGAAAGCCGCGTAAGGCTTCGGCGAGCGACTCCCCCTCGACGACTCGAGCACGAACGGCCGCCACGATGCGCTGCACCGCCGGCTTTTCACTTTGCTGGGACACGGCGAGTAAGGCCTCTTCAAGCGGCAAGGCGGCGCGCACGAGTGTCGCGAGTTGACGCGTGAGGAGTGCGACATCGGACGAACTAATACGACTACCGAGCCACTCGAATGATCGTTTAGCCGATTCGCGAACGGGTTCCACGCTGACGGGGAGCAACGCCCGCTCCCTCAGCGTTTGTCGCACCTGTCTCGCGCTGTCGCCCTCCAGTACGCCACGTTGTTCGCGACCCGAGGCATCGAGAGCGACGTAATCCCAAGCGGCCATGGGCTCAGTCCTCGCGCGTGACGCGCAGCACTTCTTCGAGCGACGTCACGCCGCGTAATACTTTGGCGAGGCCATCGTCGCGGATGGAGGGGGTGGACTGCCTCGCGTGTCGTTCGAGATCGGCCTCCGAGGCGCCGTCGTGAATCAGCGTGCGCAGATCGTCATCGACCTGCACGAGTTCGTAGATTCCGGTGCGTCCGCGATATCCCGTGCCGCTCGACGTCGGTCGGTACAAGGTCGGTGACGGCGCGCCCACTGACAGTCCGAGTTGTCGACGTTCGAGCTCGCCAGCCACGAAAGGTTCGCGCGAGTTGGGATCGAGCGTACGGACGAGGCGCTGCGCCACGATGCCGATCAGACTCGAGGCGAGCAGGAAGGGCTCGATGCCCATATCGCGCAGTCGGGTGACCGCGCCTACGGCGGTATTCGTATGAAGCGTCGAGAGTACGAGGTGGCCGGTGAGCGAGGCCTGTACGGCAATCTGCGCCGTTTCGAGGTCGCGGATTTCACCGACCATGACGATATCCGGATCTTGTCGCAGGATCGCACGCAGTCCGCGGGCGAAGCTCATGTCGACCTTGGTGTTCACCTGTGTCTGACCGATACCATCGAGGTAATACTCGATCGGATCCTCGACCGTCATGATGTTGCGTGTCGCGTCGTTGAGCCGCGAGAGCGCGGCGTAGAGCGTCGTCGTTTTTCCAGAGCCCGTTGGACCCGTGACGAGCAAAATGCCGTTCGGCTTGTGAATGAGGCGATCGAGCAGGGCTTCGATCTGGGGTTCCATGCCGAGCTCGCCGAGATCGAGTCGGCCCGCCTGTTTATCGAGCAAGCGCAGCACGACGCGCTCGCCGTGGCCCGACGGAATCGTCGATACGCGTACATCGACGGCGCGACCACCGACTCGCAGACTGATACGCCCGTCTTGTGGAAGTCTCTTTTCGGCGATGTCGAGCTTGGACATGACCTTGATGCGCGAGACCACGGCGCCAGCGACGGCACGACGGGTCTGTAGCACTTCGCGCAACACGCCGTCGACACGCAGTCGTACGACGAGGCGATTTTCATAGGGCTCGATATGGATATCCGAGGCGTTATCTTTGATCGCCTGGGTGAGTAGGGCGTTGATGAGGCGGATGATCGGCGCGTCGTCCTCACTCTCGAGCAGATCGGCCTGCTCGGGAAGATCCTGCGCCAGAAAACTCAGGTCCGTCGTGTCTTCGAGCCCCCCTGCAGCCGTCTGGGCATCACTGCCGGCGGCATAGGCCTCACGCAGCAGTTCTTCGAAACGCTCAGCGTCAACACGATCGAGTGCCACGGGCCGACCGACGTGCCGACGCGCCTCGGCGATCGCGAGCGGAGTCGCATCGGGATGCAGGACGAGTTGAAGTTGACCGCCCTCGAGGCTGCGCAACAGCACGCCATGTCGGCGACAGAAAGCGAGTGGCAGCAGAGGCGTCGGGGCGGCGATCGCGCCCGACTGAGCGTTCATTTGGGGGGCTCCGCGACGCCTTCGGAGGGCGTCGGCCCCTTCACCGGCGCAGCCGGGATCTCCGGCAGGATTGCTCGACGTTCGCCAGGCAACAGCGGCAGCGCTTCGCGCTGTGGTCCGAGAGCGCGCTGCTGATCACGCATGTAGTTGTATTTTTGATTGGTCTCGAAGGTGGCATCGGTGCCGTCGCGAAGAATACGTGGCTGGATGAACACCATCAGGTTGGTTTTGGTTTTCTTTGCGCTACGCGTACGGAAAGCCTCGCCGATCACGGGGATGCGCCCGAGGAAGGGCACTCGCTGCTCGCCACCCGTCTGCGCATCTTGGATGAGTCCGCCGAGCACGACGGTACCGCCGTCTTCAATGAGCACGTTAGTGCTGATCGTTCGTTTGTTGGTGATGAGATCGACGGCGCCGCTGCTGCTTGCGGCGATGCTCGAACTCTCTTGCTCGATCTTGAGCATCACAGCATCGCCTTCGTTGATCTGCGGCGTGATCTTCAAGATGGTGCCCACTTCCTGACGTTGGATCGTCTGGAAAGGGTTCAACGTGTTACCCGCGTTGCCGCCCGCATTCGTGAATTGGCCCGTGACGAAGGGCACTTCTTGCGCCACCTTGATCTCGGCGGCCTGGTTGTCCATGGTCACGATCGAAGGCGTCGCAATGATGTTCGTCGTCGAGTCGCCGCGCAGCGCGCGCAGCACCGCGGCGAAGTTGACGCCGGTGTCGGCCAATCGACCGACGCCCACCGTAGTGCCGCGAGGGGCTCCGGTGATCGATGACGGATCACGGGCCGCTCGCACGAGATCAAAGATGCTGGTGCCGCCAACAGGCTCGATGAATCCGCCGACCGCCTGATCGGAGTTCGAGCCGTCAATGAGCCAGTTGACGCCGAGCTCCGCCGACTTATCGGCCGACACCTCGAC
>JAFMKA010000102.1 GCA_017853175.1 Steroidobacteraceae bacterium
AAGGCGTACTCGACCGACTCGAATCTTTTGGGAGCGACCCACGAGGCAAAGGATCTCGAACTGCTCAGTCGAGGTATCCAAATCGTTGAGCCGATCATGGGCGTCGCATTCTGGCGCGATGAGGTCATGGTTCAACGTGAAACGGTGACTGTGCGTTTCGAGGCTGGCCGACCGATCGCCATCAACGGCCAAAGTTTTTCCGACGACCTGGCCCTTTTCGAAGAAGCCAATCGCATCGGCGGTCGGCACGGGCTCGGCATGAGCGATCAGATCGAAAACCGAATCATCGAGGCCAAAAGCCGCGGCATTTATGAGGCGCCGGGAATGGCGCTATTGTTCATTGCTTACGAGCGTCTCGTCACCGCAATCCATAACGAAGATACGATCGAGCAATATCGAAACAACGGACGACGCATCGGCCGTCTGCTTTATCAAGGGCGTTGGTTCGATCCCCAATGCCTGATGTTGCGCGAGAGCGCCCAAAGGTGGATCGCGCGCGCGATCACGGGTGAGGTCACGCTTGAACTACGGCGTGGTAACGACTGGTCGATTCTCGATACCACTGGGCCGCAACTGAGTTATCACCCCGAGCGCCTCACCATGGAGAAAGGCGAGGGAATGTTCACCCCGAACGATCGCATCGGCCAACTCACGATGCGTAACATGGACATCGTCGATACGCGTGAGAAGTTACAGGTCTACGGCGAAGCGGGATTGCTCGATCGCGACCCCACGCGGCTTCCTTGAATTCAGTCGTTCATCGGTTGCAGTGCTTCGGCGAGTCGATGCTGCAAAGCTGCGGCCGGTAAGCCAGCCAAGTCGCGAGGCACTTCTCGAACGATATGTTGCTGGGCTGATTTCGGCAGATGACTACGCACTTCGGCGAGAAACCGCGGCGCCGCGACCAGCACCAGACCTTTCCCGTGGTTATCGCGGGCGGCCAACGTGATGCGCTCTGCGAGTTGGCGCGCAAACTGTTCGACGGCATGCTGTTTGTGGCTGCGACGAGCCTGGAAACTCGTTCTTCTCGAGCCAGCACCGCCTCCGTCGCGCCCGGTTCGCATCACGACGCTTCCGGGAGCGTCGGCTCCGAGATCGCGATCATGTCGAGCTGTGAACGGATTCTCCAGCGTCTCGAGTGCACGCGGGGGCGCGCCAGGCTGGGTGAGTTCTAATACAGTGGCATGCCGCGTGTCGGCGACGAAAATCGTGTAGCCACTCATCGAGATGATCTCCGAGTAGAGGCGTTTTGACTCATGACGGACAAACTATTCATTTCAGCGGACTCCTTATTGGCTGATTCCTTCGAGCTGGCAGCCAAAGTACTGGCGAGTGGCTATCGTCCCTCCTTCCTTGTGGCGCTCTGGCGTGGTGGCGCACCCATCGGCATCGCCGTGCAGGAGTGGTTGGAGTATCGAGGCTTACGAACGGACCACATCACCGTACGAACCTCGAGCTATACCGGTATCGATCAAGCGGACAAAACGGTGCGCGTGCACGCGATGGACTACCTCGTCTCGAAGGTTACGAGCGAGGATCGATTGCTACTCGTCGATGATGTATTCGATTCAGGGCGGAGTATCGAAGCTGTTCTCGCCGAACTGCGACGGCGCTGCCCGACCAACCACCCGAAAGAGATCAAGATCGCAACGGTCTATTTCAAGCCGTCGCGCAATCGAAGCGCGCTCAAGCCCGATTGGTACGTGCATGCCACCGATCAGTGGCTGGTGTTTCCCCACGAGCTCGTCGGACTGACCGACGAGGAAATCGCCGAGCACAAGCCGATCAGCGCGAGACGCTAGCGCTTGACTGACCGCTCGCTTCAGACCCCCTGATCGGAGGGCGGAACCCGAAGCTTTCCGGTCCGCTCGAACAGCGCTGCGATCTCGAGCAGCCGATCGTCATCGAAACGCCTTGCGATCACCGTCATGCCGACAGGCATGCCTCGAGCGAGCCCGATGGGCAAGGTCACGCTCGGATAGCCTGCGACTGCAGCGGCAGATCCGAGAGCAGAGCCCCCGAGGTCATCGCGGTCGCCGAGCACGTGATCGATCAGTCCGCTGGGGCCGGAGCCCGGGGCGACGATGACATCGACGCGTAATTCACGGAAGAGTTTTTCGAGGCCGTCAACTTCGACGAGCCGTCGTAACTGACGTAGCGACTCGAGATATTCTGGGTCGTCAAGAGACCCCTTCGCCTGAGCTAGTTCAAAAATTTCCTGTCCGAAAAACGGCATTTCGCGATCTTTGAGACGGCGATTGAACGCGATCAAGCTTTCCAGCGTGTGCGTTTCGGACAGACCAGGCGGGAGAGCTCCAAGATAGGCGTTGATCGAATCCTTGAATTCGAAGAGTAGCGCGGTGTATTCGGCCTGTCCGGCTTCCCGCAGACTGGCGGGTAGCGGTGTATCAATCGTCGAGGAGGCGACCCGCCGCCAGACGTCGATGGCCTGCGCGTATAGCGTGGCCACCTCGGCGCGCATGGAGCTTGAAGCCGGGACGACTCCCACACGCCAATCACCCGACGGCATGACACCGCCGGCGGGCGTTCGACGCGGTGAATCAAAGATAACGTTAGCGAGCAGCCGTGCGTCCTCAACGGTTCGGGCCATCGGGCCCGCGACATCCTGTCGGGGCGACAATGGGACGATGCCTTGTCCGCTGACGGCCCGGATCGAGGGCTTGAATCCCACCAACCCGTTGACGGATGAAGGCGACAGAATCGAGCCGTCGGTCTCGGTTCCTATGGCGGCGGCTGCGAAAGACAACGCGGCGGCGGCAGCCGACCCCGAGCTTGAACCCGAGGGATTACGCTTCGAGTTATAGGCGTTGCCGGTTTGTCCTCCGACGGCGCTCCATCCGCTGCTCGAGAACGTGGAGCGAAAGTTCGCCCACTCACTGAGATTCGTTTTGCCGAGGATGATGGCTCCGGCCGCCCGAAGCCGTGCGACAAGAGGCGCGTCCTTCGCATGGAAGGCGTTGGCCAGAGCTAGCGAGCCTGCGGTCGTCGGCATTCGGTCGGAGGTCTCGATGTTGTCCTTGATGAGAATAGGAATGCCATGCAGAGGGCCGCGTAGTCGATTCGCGCGGCGCTCTCTGTCGAGCGTTCGAGCGATGTCGAGCGCATCCGGATTGATGGCGATGATCGATCGGTAGGTCGGACCTTGCTGATCCAACGCCGAAATACGACGGAGGTAAGCGGTCACGAGCGCGGCAGAGGTCAGCCCCGAACTCAAATGGCGTTGAAGCTGCGCGATGCTGGCCTCAGCGGGATCGAAGTCGTTCGATCGGGATCGCTCTTCCACGCGTGTCGAAGATATTGCAGAAGCCGTGCTGGTCACGACCGATCCGGCGGCTGCCGAAATGAGGAACTGTCGACGCTTCATGGGTGCTCTTCCGTTCGTATCCGCCTGATTGTTGTCTCGATCCACGCTTGAGCCTCTTCGTTGATCTCGCGTGGCTCGCGCCCGGCGGTGTCGATCGGTGGCCCGACGATGACACGAACGGTACCAGGCTTTTTGATCAGACCTCGGCGTGGCCAGTAGTAGCCCGCATCGTGCGCAACCGGTACGACCTTGCACCCCGTCCGGCTCGCCAGCAAGGCGCCACTCACACCGTAGCGACGAGTCTCGCCCGCAGCAACGCGAGTGCCCTCGGGAAAAATAAGAATGGAAAGCCCGTCTGCGAGACGACTACGACCTTGGCTGACGACCTGATTAACCGCCGACGCACCCGCCCCGCGTTTGACGGCGATCGAGCGTAGAAGTCGGAGTCCGAGGCCGACGAACGGAATGAATATGAGTTCGTGTTTAAACACGATGACTTTGGGCGGCCCGACTAGAAACTGACCGAAAGTTTCCCAGGCGGAGGAATGCTTCCAGTAAGCAATATGCGGTTCGTCAGGAATATTCTCGAGGCCCTCGACTCGATAGTCGAGTTTGCAGGTGACTCGCAGCACGTCAAAGATTCGCTCGGCGTACCACTCGAT
>JAFMKA010000028.1 GCA_017853175.1 Steroidobacteraceae bacterium
TCGTCGAGTTGCTCCAGATGATCGACGAGGTCGATGAGGCGTTCCACGTTCGCCGTGCTGATCGGCCGCAGGCCGGAGGAGGCCGCTCGGCGGAACTTGGCCAGGTGACGTTCGCGTCCGAGCGGTCTCGCGGGTGCGCCAAGTACCGCCGGCAAGTCGATGGCGAGTTCGGTGCCGTCGCGAAGGCTGATCTCGACGCGCTGCGGTGCGAGCACATTCACGGCCGGATTGTCGTCTTGAATAATGCGGATGCGCGCGGCCAAGGCATGCCGTGCAGGATCGATAAGCGCGCTCGGATCGAAATCGGTGACCTGAACGTCGCCGTGCAGCAGAGCGGTCGCAGCCACGTAGGGTAGACAGAGTCGTGCGTACGATGGCGCCATCGTGGGCGAGGGCGGGCGATCGACGAGTTGGAGGATGAGCGGCGGTGCGAGAACACGAATTTCGCTGATGGCTTCGAGCGCAAACCCGTACTGCTCGCGCAAACTGAGTACGCCGTCGACTCCGCCGTGAGTCGCGCGGCCACTCGGGAAAGGCTTGTGCGACAGCTCCGTGATCGCCTCGCGCGAATCGACATCGTCGAAAGCGCTCGGATCCCATTCGGGGTCGATGAGCGTGAAGTAACCAAACGGACCTTCCAGGAAATTGATCGGCCCGCGAAGGCCTCGATGCGCCATGACGATGGCATCGAGGGCGATACGTGCGTTGAAGCCGATCTGCATCGGCAGCATCGGCGATCCTTCGACGTGGGCCTGCATCGTGCCGGAAAGTTGGCTGTAGGCGAGGCCGAGCGCACTGCGGGTCGTCACCGCATCGAGGCCCTCGATGCGTGCGATGCCCGCCGTCGCACCGAGAGCGCCGCACATTGCTGGCCTGAAAAATCGAAGTTTATTTTTGGCGGAGCGCCCGATCGCTGTGGCGACATCAACGGCGACCGAACATCCTTCGATGAGTTGCGAGCCTCGAACCCCGCCGCGTGCATCGCACCAGGCCACGAGGGAGCCGAGAATCACCGCCATCGGGTGAACCAAGGCGGCCTCGTGCAGGCAGTCCCATTCCTGATTGTGAATTTGATAACTATTGATGAACGCGGCGGTGCTCGCCGGGACGCGACGCCCAGAGCCCCAAACGCGGGCCGCCGCGCCGGAGCCCCAGTGGGCCGCGACCGCCTCGAGGTCTTCGACGAGTGGGACGCGGGATCCCGACAGACCCACTCCGATCGAGTCGAGAATGAAGGTCTTGGCCGACTCGACGGCCTTGGGTGAGAGATTCGAGAAACGGGTCGAGACCGATCGTTCCACGAGGCGGTGCGTGATGTCGTTGAGCGAGTTCATGTGAAGCCCGATGCTACAATTTTGAGCATGACAGACGCCACACGGCCTGGATGTGCGCCGCCTTGGAGCGATGCCGGACAGCATGCGATGTCTCCCGTGGCTACGCACGATGACATCGCACGATTCAATTTTCTTGCGAACTTCAATAAGTACATGGCCGGTGTCGTCGTAGCGGGTAATTCGATCGCCTTCAACGAGCGTGCGGCCCCGCAATGGTTGGCGACTCATGGAGCGCCGCCTGACACACGTCGAGAGATCCGTGAGGCGATGCGTGAGGATGCCTACTACCGTATGTGGAGTTCTTTGCGCCGTACGGGCATGGAGATGCGACAGCAGGCCGGGCGCGCACTCGTGCTGCGTCAGATGCGATCCCTTCGCGATCGAGCGCAGGCGCTGAGCGCTTCGCATCCTGATACCTTGCGACTCGACTCGTCGATATCGGTGCCCCGATATCAAAGTGAACTCGATAATCACTGCATGCCCGGTAGCTATTACGCCGAATACATTGACGGCGATGTCTCTGCAGCGGCCAATTACGATGCGGGGATGTTCGCGACCACCACGGGGCTTTTCGGTCGCTACCTCGACGGTGCGGGACGCGGGACGGTCGAGTGGCTGCGGCGTCGACGACCCGGGTGGACGCCGAAGCGTATTCTCGATCTGGGTTCGGGTCTGGGCCATAACGTGGTACCGGTGGCACGAGCCTTCCCCGAAGCGGAGATCATCGCGGTCGATCTTGCGGCGCCCATGTTGCGTTACGGGCATGCTCGGGCGATCGGTATGGGAATCAAGAATGTGATCTTTCAGCAGGCGAACGCTGAGTCGCTGCCTTTCGAAGATGGACACTTCGATTTCATTTTCAGTGCCATGTTCTTGCACGAGACTTCCCATTCGGCGCTCCGGAACATCCTTTGCGAAGCGAAGCGCTTGCTTGCTCCGGGCGGTCTGCAGGTTCACCTCGAGCAACCTCCTTATCGGGGAATGGGTGCGTTCGAGCAGTTCCTTCGAGATTGGGATTGTCAGTACAACAACGAGCCGTTCTGGAGCGCTCTGCACGACACACGATTACCGGAGCTCATGGCGGAGCTCGGAGTCGCGAAAGACAAGATTTTCGAGACGGAGATCCATGCGCTCGTCGAAGAGGAGATGCCTAAAGTCTCGTCAGAGGTCGAAGACTACGGCCGGGGTGGCATGTGGTATGCGTGCGGATACGACGCATGAACGATCTGGAACTACAAAAACTCATCAATGCGGCCGCCAGCGGAAAGCGACCACATTTCTTTGAAGATCATGACGTCGACCGGCTGCTCACCATCGTATGGGCCTTGGCGGGCGAGCTCGCCGTCACGCGAGAGCGTCTCGATACCGTCGAGCGGCTGCTTTCCGAGCGGCAGTTACTCGACCGCGCGAAAATTGACGCCTATCGTCCCGATGCGTCGGCAGCCGAAGAGCGAGGGCGGTGGCAGATCGAGTACATCGCACGACTATTGCGTCTCTTGCAGCAAGAGATGGATGCCTTGAAGGGCAAGTCGGCGAAGTAATCAAAACCGGCCCGACGGCGGTTCAAATTCAAAATTACGACTAGACCCCGAGCGCCCAGAACTTCCAGTCGAGCACGCGCGTTTCTTCTTCGGGTGCACCTCGTGCCGAAAAGCACTCGGCGTCGATGCGCAGTAACGAGGCACCCAAAGCGTCGACGGGCTTCACGTCAGTCACCGTGAACTCGGTGCGTAAACGATCGCCCTCGACAACAGGCGCGACGTGATCGCAGCTTTCCCACGCCAAGACGGTGAGCAAGTTGGGTAAGCCGCGCGTGATCTGTGCAAACCCCATGAAGATCGTGTGACCCCCAAAGACGAGTCGCTCGCCGAGGTAAGAGAGCCTCGCATCGGTATGGGCCATCGCCATGTTGAGCGATAGACGCACGAGCTCGGGGGCGGAAGTGATCGTGTCGCGCGATTCGATGACGAAACGCTGATTTGGAGCGACGTTCGAGGCGCGCATCCCGAGCCATCCGGAAGCAGGTGTTATGTCCCAATGAGTCGGTACGGCAGTGAGTACGTCATCGAGCGTGACGCCTTGGCCGATCGTCTCGAGATCATCGACATGACCGGTCCGCGCCTCGGGATCGCGACAGGGAATCATGGGGCATCGCCAAAAATGCAGAACGGTCTCACCATGCTGGTTGGTCGTCGTCATTTCGAGCGCGACGATACCGGTCGCCGCGCGACCGGCTTGAGGCTTGTTCTGACGAAGCCCAACGACTCGAGTGCGGGTGTAAAGAGTGTCGCCGAGAAACACGGGTCGTCGAAGCACGAGGCCGCGGTAGAAGAGGTTGGCTTTAACTCTCTGCGAGGCCCAGGTGGATTGCCCGATCGCGATATTGATCGCGAGAAGAGGATGGCAAAGCGGTGCGGGTGAGGACGTGATCCGAGTCGACGTGGCGTGATCGAGTGGCAAGCGTAGGCGATCGCCGAATAGCGCCTGGTGTAGGGCGGCATGGCCTGCCGTCAGTGTCACCGCCGGTGCGTCGAATTCGAGGTCGTGATGGAAGTCCTCGAAGTAGGGGCCAGCGACTTTCATGAGAACGTCCTGATCAGCATGCGGATGGCTACGATACAAAGGAAGGCGCTAAAAATTTGGGATAGCGTCTTTCGTTCAAGAGAATGCGCGAGTTTCGCGCCGAGGGGGGCGGTCAACATCGACATCGGTGCAATCACGGCGAGAGCCGCAAAACTCACGAGTCCGACCGTGAGCCCAGGCAATGCAGCGTCGGGTGAGGCAAACAAGTAGCCGATCGTTCCTGGAACTGCGAGCAGCAGCCCGAAAAACGCCGCGGTGCCAACGGCAGAGTGTATGGCGCTCCCGGTCATCGTCATCGCGGGAACGGACAGCGTGCCGCCACCGATCCCCATCATTGACGACACTCCCCCGATCGAGGCCGCCAGAATGTTGCCGAGTAACCCTCGAGGAGTTTCTCGTGCGAGGCGCAGGTGCTCGAGTGGCAGGAACATTTTTGCCGCGACGAGCGCGGCGATGAAGCCGAACACCGCAGTCAATACGACATCGCTCGCTCGAGCAGCCAGTAGACTGCCGGCGAGGCCGCCAAGAATCATCCCCGGCGCCCAGGCTTTGACGATTCCCCAGTCGATTCCGCCTCGCAGGTTGTGCGCCCGAGACGAGGCGATGGCCGTCGGAATGATGGTGGCGAGTGACGTCGCCACCGCCACATGCATGCACCATTCTTTCGGAAAATTCGCAAAGCGAAGGGAGTACTCGAGTACCGGGACGAGGACGATGCCGCCGCCGACCCCGAGGAGGCCGGCGATCAACCCTGCGACCAAGCCGCTTACGGCGAGGATCGCCGCCAACAGAGCGAATGAGAGCGGATCGGCGGCGATATCCATGGGTGCGGCAGTTTAGGCGAGCGCGGCGCTCCAGTGGCCTTTTCTTGCGTTCGAAGGGTGGGCGCCGATAGAGTTAACTGTTTAGTCAGCACGGATTGACACCCATGACGGGTTCCCCCTGGGCGGTACACAAATTTGGCGGCTCCAGCGTCGCCGACGCGGACTGCTTCCGTCGCGTCGCGGCCATACTCGATCGTCAGTCGACGAATCGACTGGGGGTCGTGCTGTCGGCATGCAAGGGGGTGACCGATGCTCTGCTGGCGCTCGTTGCCCAGGCGGAGCGCCAAGATTTGGGCTTCCATTCCGGCCTCGACGCGATTCGCGAGCGTCATGCCCGGATCGCGGGCGAGTTGCTCTCCGCCGAAGTTGCGACGCGTTATCTCGAAGGTTTTGATCGCGACCGCAACGATATTGAAGGGATTCTGCAGGCCGTTCGGCTCACGCGTTCTGCGGGGCGCCACATCACCGATCTGATCTCCGGATACGGCGAGATCTGGTCAACTCGTCTCTTTCGCGATTTCTATGAGAGTCGTAGTGAGACGGCGGCGTGTCGCCCAGGTGCGGTTCGTTGGCTCGACGCCCGGGAAGTCGTGGTGGTGGAGTGGGGGCCGTTGGGCCCGTTCGTCAAATGGGACGAGTCGCGACGTCGGCTGTCGAGTCTGGTGCCCTCCGACTTCGTCGGCACTCTCGTGATTACGGGCTTCATTGCGACCGACGTGACCGGCGTGCAAACGACACTCGGTCGTAACGGTAGTGACTTCTCGGCATCCATTTTCGGTTCGTTACTCGATGCTGCGGAGATCCATATCTGGACCGATGTCGACGGCGTGCTGTCGGCTGACCCGCGTCGCGTACCCGACGCGCAAGTCATCGACTCGTTGTCGTACAACGAAGCAATGGAGCTCGCATACTTTGGCGCGAAGGTCATCCATCCGCAGACTATGGCGCCTGCGGTGGGTCGCGAGATTCCCATCTGGATTCGTAATACCTTCGCGCCAGACCATCCTGCCACGCTGATTTGCGCAAGACCGCAGTCCGCGCTCGCGGTCAAGGGCATCACGACGATCGAAAATATCGCTCTGCTCAATCTTGAAGGCGCCGGCATGATCGGCGTGCCCGGTACCGCCTCGCGACTTTTCGGTGCACTGCGCGAAGAAGGTATCTCGGTCGTACTGATTTCACAGGGCAGTTCGGAGCATTCCATCTGCTGCGCAGTGCCCCGCGATCAGGCAGACCGCGCCGTCGCGACGGTCCGCACGGCGTTTTCGACGGAGCTCAATGACGGACAGATTCAGTCGGTCGAAGTCGATCATGAGCTCGCCATCTTGGCGGTGGTCGGTGATGGCATGGCGGGTATTCCCGGTATTTCGGCCAAAGTATTCGGCGCGTTGGGAGCGGCTGGAGTCAATGTCCGCGCGATCGCTCAGGGTGCCTCAGAGCGAAATATCTCGGTGGTCGTTCCGGCGAAGGCGGCGACCCGTGCCTTGCGTACCGTGCACTCGAGCTTTTATCTCTCGGCGCACACCGTCTCGGTGGGCATCATCGGCCCGGGCACCGTCGGCCGCGTACTTCTCGAGCAGATGGCCTCGCAAAGTGAACGATTGCATCGCGATTTCAAACTGGATTTACGCGTTCGCGGCGTGTTGTCCTCGAAACGCATGCTGTTATCGGATAAGGGCGTGTCTCTCGGCGGATGGCAGGCTGAATTTTCCGCTTCGGACACGGCTCCCGATCTCACCGCCTTCGCGGCGCATGTGGGTGTCGATTACCTGCCGAACCGCGTGATCATCGATTGCACGGCAAGTGGTGAGGTGGCGCAGCACTATCCGAAGTGGTTGGCGTCGGGGATCCACATCGTCACACCCAACAAGAAAGCCAATAGCGCGCCGATGGATTTCTATCGGGCGTTGCGTGACGCGCGGCGGGTCGGTGGAACGCACTATCTTTACGAAGCCACCGTCGGCGCTGGGCTTCCGGTGATCCAGACACTTCGCGATCTGCGTGAAACGGGCGATGATGTGACGAGCATCGAGGGCATCTTCTCCGGCACGCTCGCGTATCTTTTCAATGTGTACGACTTGTCGCGAGAGTTCAGTGAGATTGTGGTGGACGCGAAGCAGCGGGGGTATACCGAACCCGATCCTCGCGATGATCTCTCCGGCATGGATGTTGCGCGCAAGCTCATTATTCTCGGTCGTGAGATGGGGCTGACGCTGGAGATGTCCGACGTCAAAGTCGAAAGTCTCGTTCCGTCTGGGCTCGAGCAGGGGTCCATCGATGAATTCCTGGGGAGATTGCCTCAGCACGATGCCGCCATGAAGGCCCGCTTCGAGGCGGCCCGCGCCCGCGGCAAGGTGTTGCGCTACGTGGGTCGTCTGACGGCAGCCGGTGAAGCAACGGTCGGTGTCGTCGAGCTCGACGCCAAGCATGCGTTTGCCAACATCGCGCTCACCGACAACGTGGTTCGATTTGCCACCGCCCGCTACAACTCTAATCCTCTCATCGTTCAGGGGCCGGGCGCGGGACCCGAGGTCACCGCGGGCGGGATCTTTGCCGACCTACTCCGCCTGTCTGCCTATCTTGGAGCGCGGCTGTGAACGCCATGTCGGAGCCGCGAGGACTGACTCGAGCGACTGCGTTTGCACCGGCGTCGGTGGGCAACGTCGGTATCGGCTTCGATATCTTGGGCTTCGCCGTCGATGCGATTGGCGATCGCATCACGGTGTCGCGCAGCGAACGCCCTGGGATCCGTATCTCCGGCTGCTCGGGCGTCGCGACCGACCTGCCGCTCGAGCCCGAGAAAAATACGGCAGGGCGCGCGCTGATGGCGCTCAACGTGGCCGCCAAGCCGGCGTTTGGTTTCGAGATGCATATCGAGAAGGGGATCCCTCTGGGCTCCGGCTTGGGCGGATCGGCGGCATCGGCCGTCGGTGCCGTAGTCGCCGCCAACGCGCTCCTTGACGAACCGTTCGATCGACTCGCGCTGTTGAAATTTGCGATGCAGGGCGAGGCCGTCGCCAGCGGCTCTTTGCACGTCGACAACATCGCGCCCTCGCTTTTTGGCGGGCTGGTATTGACGGTCGGCATCGATAATCCGCGAGTCAAGCGCATTCCTGTTCCGCCTGGCATCACCGCGGTGATCGCGCACCCGCACATGTTTCTCTCGACCCGTCAGGCACGAGCCATTCTGAAGCGGGACGTGGCGATGGCCGATTTTGTCTGGCAAACCGCCAATCTTGCGGGGTTTATCTCCGGCTGCTACACCAACGATCTCGAGCTCATTCGCGAGGGGCTCAACGACGTCGTGATCGAGCCCCAGCGTCGACAGCTGATCCCGGGATTTTCTGCCGTTCGCTCCGCCGCGCTCGCTGCGGGTGCGCTCGGCTGCTCGATTTCTGGCGCCGGCCCGACGATGTTCGCGTGGGCGCTGGCGAGTCACGCGCAGACGGTTCGCGAGCAGATGGTCGCCGAGTTTGCGCGAAACGGCGTAGCGGCCGATCACTGGGTCGTGCCGGTTGAGTCCGACGGCGCCCGCGTCGTCGCGTAATGGATCATGCTTAAGATGGTCAGCCGATGAGGTTTCTTAGTACCCGCGGCCGGGACGAGCATCGCGGATTTTCCGAAGCGCTGTGGCGCGGGCTCGCCGCAGACGGCGGGTTATACGTGCCGGAAGTCTGGCCTCGATTTTCCGTCACCGATTTTGATGGCGCGGAGACGCTTCCGCAGGTGGCCGAGCGACTTCTCGCGCCATTCGTCGAGGGCGATGCTCTGGCGCCCAAACTCGGAGAGATCGCTCATGAGGCGTTCGACTTTCCGGCGCCGCTTCGGCAAGTTCGAGGGACTGCGGACAACGAAATTCTGACCGTTCTCGAACTTTCAAGCGGCCCGACAGCGGCATTCAAAGATTTCGGCGCCAGATTTCTCGCAGCATGCTTTCAGAGAATTCGAAAGCCAGACGCGGCTACGGTCAATATTTTGGTAGCGACATCCGGCGATACAGGCGGAGCCGTCGCCGCAGCGTTCCACGGCAGGCCCGGAATGGCGGTCACCATTCTCTTTCCGAAGGGTTTGGTTTCGCCGACGCAGCAGCATCAGCTGACCTGTTGGGGAGATAACGTCCGCGCATTCGCCGTGCAGGGGACTTTCGACGATTGCCAGCGCATGGTCAAAGAGGCATTCGGTGACGTGGGGCTCCAGCATGCGCAGCAGCTCTCGTCGGCCAACAGCATCAACCTGGGTCGCTTGCTGCCGCAGGCCGTGTATTACGCAGCCACCAGTCTCGCGTGGTACCGACAACGAGGACGTCCGCTGTCGTTCATCATTCCGAGCGGGAATCTCGGTAATGCGGTCGCCTGTCTTTGGGCGAGGCAGATGGGTTTGCCGATCGGGAGAGTGGTCTTGGCGCACAATGCCAATCGCACCGTTCCCGATTTCTTATCTCAAGGCGAGTGGCTTCCGCGCTCGAGCATTGCCACGATTGCCTCGGCCATGGATGTCGGCAATCCGTCGAACATGGAGCGTATGCGGGACCTCTTTCCGGATCATGGCGGGTTACGAAACGCCGTGAGTGCGATCAGCGTCGACGATTCGGCAATAAGAACCCGTATCCGCGAAGACCGCGCTCGCTTCGGCGAGATCTGGTGTCCCCATACGGCGGTCGCTGCTGAAGTTTGGACGACGATGCCTGCGGAGCTTAAGGGTGCGGAGGCCTGGTGCGTGGTCTCGACGGCATCGCCGGCAAAGTTTCCGGAAATCGTCGAGCCGCTAATCGGAATGCGTGTACCGATCCCGGAGACGTTGGCACGATTGTTCGATAGGCCGTCTGTTTTCGAAGAAATCGATGCCTCGCTCGAGACGCTCAAAGGAAAATTGAAGTAAAGATGATCACCGCTTTCCGATCTGAGCAGTGGACGCTCGTCGCCGCCGCCGTGATGCTCGGCATCCTAATTGGCGTCGCGGTCACACTATTGTGGCGTTGGTACGGCCGACGACGCGAGCGCCTACGTCGCAAGCGCCGGATCGAGGCCGTTTCCATCGATCACTTGCGTAATGTTGCGGTTCCCGATGGAAGTGGGGGCTTGCTTCACATCGACTACGTCTTGCTGACGGTCCGTGGCGTGCTGTTGCTGGATGTTCGAGATGTAGTGGGCAACGTATTCGGCTCAGACCCGATGATCGAGTGGACGGTCATGCATGCGGGTCGGCGCCAAACGTTTCCCAATCCGCAGGGTCCATTGTACGACCGTATTGCAGCACTCAAAGCGATCGTCGGAGATCTGCCGATCGAGGGACGAGTGATGTTCGGAAGTGGCTCGTCATTTCCGAAGGGCTTGCCACGTCTAACCCTGCGCGAGGAGTCTCTCGAGGCGGAGTTCCCGCTCGGTGATCGGACGCAGGCCGAACAATTGATCGAAGTTTGGAAATCAGATTGGCAGAGACTGCGCGAAACCTTGTCGCCGAGTGAATTTGGCGTTCGCGGCTGACGGCTACGCTAAAGTCGACAAACCGAAAAAGCGCCTGGCAGTCGCCGTGGTGTGTTCGGCGAGGGCCGCGAGCGTCTCACCGCGAGCAGTAGCGACGACCTGCGCGATGTGAGGCAGATACATCGGCTCGTTGCGACGCGACTCGGGCTTCGGCACGAGGTCTCGTGGCAGCAAATAAGGACCATCGGTCTCCACCATCAGGCGTCCGATCGGAATCTTTCCTACCAATTCACGCAAATGCAGACCGCGACGCTCGTCGCAGATCCATCCCGTGATACCGATATGAAGCCCGAAGTCGAGACAGGCCTCGAGCGACTCACCGTTGCCCGTGAAGCAATGCAGTACCGCGGGAGGGAGTTCTTTTTGATGTGATCGCAGGATGGCGATGAAATCTTGATGGGCGTCGCGCTCGTGCAAGAAGAGCGGCTTTCGAAGTCGGATTGCCAGCTCGAGCTGTCGCTCGAAGGCGAGCCGCTGCTCTCGGGGTGCTGAGAAGTTTCGGTGATAGTCGAGGCCCGTCTCTCCAACGGCGACCACCAAGGGGTCTTCGGCGATCAACGACAACTCCCTAAAGGCTGCGTCGTCGAGATCTACGGCGTGATGCGGATGGCAGCCCGCGGTCGCTCGCATGATGCGTGGTGATGCGCGACTGAGAGCGAGAGCCGCTTGACTGCCCTCGAGTGAGGCGCCGGTCACGACGAACTGAACAACGCCTGAATCGAGAGCCCGGCGAAGAACCTGCTCCCGGTCAGCGTCGTAGCTGTCGTGGGTCAGGTTGATCCCGATGTCGACCAACTCGAGGCTCACGGCTCTTAGCCTTTCTGTCGCAAGTCAATGAGCGCTGCACTTAGGGCCGAGACGTCCTCTTCCGATTGGTCCCAGGACACGACGAGACGAGCCTCGCCGGAGCCGACCGCGCCCCAATCGTAGAATTCGAAACCTTTTTCTCGTAACGTCGCCGCACCAGATTCGCCGATGCGCACGAATACTTCATTAGCCTCGACAGGGTGCATCAACGCAGCACCCGCGGCATCACCCAGTCGCTTCGCGAGTGAGTTCGCGCGCGAGGCAAGGCGCAGCCACAGGTTATTGTCGAGATAGGCTAGGAGTTGGGCCGACACAAAACGCATCTTCGAAAGCAGATGGCCCGCGCGCTTACGTCGAAACTCGAAGTCGGCCACTCGCTGAGGGTCAAAGAATACGACCGCCTCAGCCGTCAACGCGCCATTTTTGGTTGCGCCGAACGACAGCACATCGACCCCTGCGCGCCAGGTGATCTCTGCGGGGGTACAGCCGAGCGAGGCCACAGCGTTGGCAAACCGAGCGCCGTCCATATGGACGGCGAGTCCGCGAGCGTGGGCGATGTTGGACAGACTTTGAACTTCACTCGG
Organism: Steroidobacteraceae bacterium; assembly: GCA_017853175.1. Classification (GTDB taxonomy): domain Bacteria; phylum Pseudomonadota; class Gammaproteobacteria; order Steroidobacterales; family Steroidobacteraceae; genus UBA964. The sequence continues at coordinate 11,616 of JAFMKA010000028.1, forward strand.
TGTGTACACCGTGCCGAGCTCCGTCGCTTGCGTGATCGACAAGGCTCTCGGTTGGACGGTATGAACCGACGTCGGGTTTGCAGCGAGCGCACTCTCGATCGCCTGAGGTGTCACCTTGGCTCCATCGCCTTGCATCAAGATCAAACGGGCGCCACCCGTCATGAACTCCGGTGCCCCGCATTCGTCACGAACGATATGGCCTTCTTCATGGGTCAAGACGGCGCCGTAGGGCGGAATCCAGGTCGCGAGCGCCAAGGTGTTCGCCGCGGTCCCGGTGGAGACTGGAAACACCCGGACGGGCTTTTCGAAAAGTGCCGAGAATCGCTCGTCGAGACGCGTCGACCACTCGTCGTCGCCGTAACCCCGGGCATAGCCATGATTGGCTGCCGCAATGGCCTCGAGCATTTCCGGGGCCGCTGGGGCGGTGTTGTCGCTTTTGAAGTATCTCGCCATGGGGCGCGAATCGTACTCCAACCCGCGACGGATCGGCATGGCATCATCCTTCGGTGCTCGACCAAATCGCACTACCGATCGAGGGTGAAGCCAAGGGCTCAGGCCGCCCTGAACTCATGCTGCGCCGAAGCCTGAGAGCGCGTCGGTTGGCATTACGCGTTCATCTCGATGGACGGGTGGAGGTCGTCGTGCCGCGTGGTGTCACGATGTCTGCGGTCGAGGCTTTCGTGACGCGACATCGCGATTGGGTCAGTCAGAAACTCGCCGCTCGGCCTACTCGGGCGGCGCCCGAGCCTTTCCCACCGACCGATATTTCGCTTCCCGCGCTCGACGAGCGTTATCGCGTGCATCTGGCCGGAGGGCGGGGACGACTGCGAGCGGAGATTCGCGGAGGGGTGTTATCGCTTCGCGGAGCGTGGGGTAGTGCGACGCCCGCTGCGGCGAGGCGAGCCTTACTCTTTTGGCTTACGGAGCACGCGCGCGTCGCGCTAGAAGAGCGATTGCGGACCACCGCAATTCGGGGCGACTTTAGATTTCGAAGTCTTCAACTGCGACGCCAGCGTACGCGTTGGGGTTCGTGTTCGAGCCGTGGTGTGATCAGCCTCAACGTATGCGTGGTATTTCAAGACCCGGCCGTGCTCGACTACCTGATCGTGCACGAGCTCGTGCATACGCGTCACATGAACCATTCCGCGGCGTATTGGACTGCGGTCGCGGAGCATTGCCCCGATTGGAGGCGACTCGATCGCGAACTTAGTCAGGGATGGAAGCGCGTGCCGGGCTGGGTCTTTGCGTGAGAGTCAGGGCGAGACGCGTCGGCGTCTGAGCCAGATCCGATATCCAAGGAGCACCGCGAGTATCCCGGCGTAAATCAACGGTTCGCGAATGTCCGCCTTAACCTGCCAGTAGTAGTGCCAAACACCCAGAATCGCGATGAGATAGATGAGTCGATGCAAGGTCTGCCAGCGACGACCCAGCTGGCGCATCATCCGGTTCGTTGACGTCACGGCGAGCGGTATGAGGGCAAGCAGCGCGATCATTCCGATTATGATGAATGGCCTGCGAACGATTTCTCTCGAGAGGTCGCTGAAATCGAGATCGAGTTCGAGCACGGCATAGATCAAAAAATGCAGCACGGCGTAGGCAAACGCAAAAAGACCAAGAGCGCGCCTGACGGCCTGCAGGGCGACCCAGCCTGTCACAATTCGAGTTGGGGTCACCATGAGGGTGATCATGAGCAGATTCAGCGAGGTTTTTCCGGTGATATGGAGTATCTCCCGGATCGGATTAGGTCCGAGTGATTGACTCGCAACGCCTGCGATACCTGCGAGCAGCAGCACGACCGGAATCGAGGCCCCGATGAACACCAGGGTCTTGAGCGCGCGCTCCGCCTTGGAACGTGCCGACACGTTACGCGCGGTCATTGCCTAATAAAATCGCCGTAGATCCATACCGCGATAAAGCGAGGCAACCTCGGCGGCATAGCCGTTGAAAGGTAGCGTGTCGATCCGGGAGGTCAGGAAATTCCCGCCGATTCGCCGCTCCTTCGCCTGGCTCCAGCGCGGATGGTCCACCTCAGGATTCACGTTGGCGAAAAATCCGTATTCGTCGGGGGCGGATAGGTTCCAACTGGTGGTGGGCTGCCGCTCGGTGAAACGTATGCGAACGATCGACTTGATGCTCTTGAAGCCGTACTTCCATGGCACGATCAGCCTCAGCGGCGCACCGTTTTGATTCGGCAACCATTTGCCGTACACGCCGACGACGAGCATGGTCAGCGGATTCATTGCTTCGTCGATACGCAGGCCTTCACGGTACGGCCAGTCGAGTACGCTCGTACGTTGACCCGGCATTTGTTTCGGGTCGAGAAGGGTGGTGAACTCTACGAACTTCGCACGCGAGGTGGGTTTGAATCGACGAATGAGATCTGCCAGGGGGAAGCCCATCCACGGCACGATGCGTGACCATGCCTCGACGCAGCGGAATCGATAGATGCGCTCCTCGAGCGCATGCGGTTTCAAAATGTCCTCGAGCGTGAATCGTCCGCGAACCTCTGCTTCGCCGTCGATTTCGACGTTCCAAGGGTGACTACGAAAGCTCTGAGCTCGCTCGTAAGGGTCTTCTTTGTTGAAGCCGAATTCGTAGAAGTTGTTGTAGCTGGTGATGTCTTCCCAAGAATTGGGGGGTTCATTGGTCGAGAACTTGGGATTGCGGGTATACCGCGGTGCCGGTCGAGCCTGTACCGCTGGACGACCCGTCTGAGCTGCGGCGTCAATTCCGCCGCCAATCATGGCCGCTGAGGCGGCGAGTGCCGCGAGGACGCGACGTCGATCAAAGTATTCGGATTCCGATGGAATCTCGGACGGCAGAATCGAGGGGTCGTGATATCGATTCATAACTTCTTCCTTGAAGGTCGACGCTCAAAGCCAATACTTGAACTCTACAGGAAGTCCCGAGGCGGCTTTTCGCAAAGATTTGCTGGCGTTGACAAGGATGGCTTGGTCAACGAGTTTGAGGTGTGGCAGGTCAGGAGCCGAGTTACCGTAACCGACTAGCCTTCTGCCCGGGAACTTCGCGACGGTCCGTCGCAGCGCCGAGGCCTTTTCTTCATCGCGCATATTGGGGCTCGCGAGCCAGCCTTCGAGACGGTCTTCTTTCCAAGACACCTGACTGCAAAGGTAGGCATCGAACCCCAGCGCCCGGGAAAGCTCCGGAACGTAGAGGTCGACCGTCGCAGTCATCAGAACGAGATGGTCTCCCGCGTCCCGATGTTTGCGGATTGCGGCCAGGGCTTCTTTGAATGCACCCCGGGCGATGAGTTTCGGAACGTATTCATCGGTCCAGGCTTGTATCTCGCTTCGGTGGGCGCCGCCCATCACGGCGTGCAGTAGAGCCCCTTTGAGATCGCCTCGATCGCGAATACCGAGCGCAAAGCCGGCAAGAGTCGGCAACACCGCAAGATATCTCGGCGCTCGCAAGGGATGTCGTCGCACGAAACCCGCGACATAGCCGAAGAGCGTATCTCGACGGGAAATCGTGCCGTCGAGATCAAAGAAAACAAGCCGGGGAGCGGGCTCGCGTGGATGTTCGAGGTCGTCCACGCGAGCCTCCCGCGTTACTTGCCGCGCCCCTGCGCGAGTTGACGGAGGACGTACTGCAGGATGCCGCCGTGACGGTAGTAGTCGCGCTCCTTCGGAGTGTCGATACGGACGCGAACTTCGAACACGATCGGTTTGCCTCCGTCCTTAGGCGTCGCCGTCACCGAAACCGTTCGAGCCTCGGCGTTTTGCAGATCGCCGAAATCGAAGGTTTCGAGACCGGTGAGGCCGAGGCTCTGGGCGTTCTGACCATTCGTGAATTGGCACGGCAGTACGCCCATACCGATCAGGTTAGAGCGGTGGATACGCTCGAAGCTCTCAGCGATGACGGCTTTCACGCCGAGCAGCATGGTGCCCTTGGCCGCCCAGTCGCGAGAGGAGCCCGTGCCGTATTCCTTGCCTGCGAGCACCACGAGCGGAGTGCCAGCCGCTTGATACTTCATCGAAGCGTCGTAGATCGACATTTGTTCGCCGGACGGAATATGCAGCGTGACTCCACCTTCAGTTCCGGGAACCAGCAGGTTTCTCAAGCGGATGTTGGCGAAGGTCCCGCGCATCATGACTTCGTGATTGCCTCGACGTGCGCCGTAGGAGTTGAAGTCGGCCTTTTGAACGCCGTGCGACTCGAGGTACTTCGCTGCCGGACTTCCTTTGGCGATGTCGCCGGCGGGCGAGATGTGGTCCGTGGTGACCGAGTCGCCGAGCAGCGCGAGCGCGCGGGCGCCTTGTATGGGTTTGACTGCCTCCGGCTGCATGCTCATGCCGTCGAAGTAGGGCGGGTTACGAACGTAGGTCGATTTATCGTCCCAAGCGTAGAGGTTGCCCGCCGGAACTTTGATCGCCTGCCAGTTCGAATCGCCGGCGAACACATCGCCATAGCTTCCGCGGAACATGTTCGAGTCGATGGAGGCTCGCACCGTATCGGCCACTTCCTTCGGGCTCGGCCAGATATCTTTGAGGAATACTGGTTTGCCGTCAGATCCGGTGCCGAGCGGTTCGGTGTTGAGATCGATGTTCGTCGTACCGGCGAGGGCGTAGGCGACCACGAGCGGCGGGGAGGCCAGGAAGTTCATTTTCACTTCCGGATGCACTCGTCCTTCGAAGTTTCGGTTGCCAGAGAGCACCGATGTCGCGATGACATCGCCCGATTTAACCGCCGCCGAGATCTCCGGCTTCAGAGGTCCTGAGTTGCCGATGCAGGTCATGCAGCCATAACCCGTGACGTGAAAGCCGACGGCGGCGTAGTCATCGAGAAGTTGTGCTTTCGTGAGGTAGTCGGTGACCACCTTCGAGCCCGGCGATAGGCTCGTCTTAACCCAAGGTTTCGCTTTGAGACCCCGTTGCGCTGCGTTGCGTGCAAGCAGGGCGGCGCCCAGCATGACCGAGGGGTTGGAAGTATTAGTACAACTTGTGATCGCCGCGATAAGAACCGCACCGTCACGCACTTCGTAGGACACGCCATCCTTGACGGCGCCGACGCCCGACGCAGCGGGGTTTTTCTTAGTGCGCTCTTCGGCCATCTGCGCGTGGGTCTTTTGATAAACCTGCTTCAAAGTGCGAACTGGCACGCGATCCTGCGGGCGCTTGGGGCCGGCGAGGGAGGGTTCGACAGTGCTGAGGTCGAGCTCGAGCACGTCGGTGTAATCGGCCTGCGGCGCTCCGTTGTAGCGCCACATGCCTTGCGCCTTGGCATAGGCTTCGACGAGATCGATTTGCGCCTTCGGCCGTCCGGAGAGTTCGAGATATCGCAGTGTCTCTTCGTCGATCGGGAAGATGCCGCAGGTGCTGCCGTATTCCGGCGCCATGTTGGCGATGGTGGCGCGATCGGCGAGCGGCAGGTTGGCGAGGCCGTCGCCAAAGTATTCGACGAACTTTTCGACCACGCCCTTCTTGCGAAGCATCTCGGTGACCGTCAGCACGAGGTCGGTGGCGGTGGCGCCCGGCTGCAATTGACCGGTGAGTTTGAAGCCCACGACTTGCGGGATGAGCATCGTGACGGGTTGGCCCAGCATCGCCGCTTCGGCCTCGA
>JAFMKA010000103.1 GCA_017853175.1 Steroidobacteraceae bacterium
GCGTCAGAGCTGACCGTCTACCCGCAGATCGTCGCGATAGCTCGCGGCGTGATCGCCGAAGCTTTCAGCACTCGCGTCATCACGCCGGGTGTCACCACGACGCAAGATGTCGCGTGGTACATCCGCACGCGTTTCGAAAGTCTCGGTCTGCCCATCTGGTTTTTTCCGGATGTAAACCGTCAGCGCCAAGGGGTCGCATGTGAAGCCGACGCTCCGTTCTGCGGTGGTAGTGGCGTCATCGAGCCGGGCGATGTGCTGCATACGGATGTCGGTATCTGTTATCTCAAACTTTGCACCGACACCCAAGAAATGGGGTATGTCGCGCGACTCGGCGAGACGGAGGTCCCGGCGGGTCTGCAGGCTGCGATGCAAACAGGTAATCGTTGGCAAGATCTCTTGACCAATAATTTCGCGACCGGCCGTACCGGTAACGAGGTGTTAACCCTGACTCGCGCCGCGGCGACCAAAGCACGCATCACGGCGAGTGTGTACTCCCATGCACTCGGCATGTTCGGGCACGCGCCCGGACCAACCATCGGCATGTGGGATAACCAAGGACCGACGCCTGTGCAGGGTGACTGGCCCATCCACCCGAGCACCGTCTATGCCATCGAAGGGAACATCAAGCAGGCGGTGCCCGAGTGGGGCGGTCAACTCGTGCAAATGAAACTCGAGCAGAGCGCGCTATTCGATGGCGAGCGAGTGACGTACCTTGCGGGTCGGCAGACTCGCTGGCACTTGATTCTTTGAGCGAGGCGACGTGGTCGAACCGCTCATCAGCTGCGCGGCTACCGATCAGCCGCGTGGCTGAGTCGGCGTCGGTACGTACTGCTCATACACCTCGATATCGGCGTCGAGCGAACCGAGATGCTGCTCGATCAGCGGTTTGACTTCTGCCCATTGAAGTCCGCCGACTCCGGTGGCGAGGCGCGGTAGCGCAACGGATTTCACTTTTTCCGTTTCGATGACTTTGTGCAGTGCGCGTAAGGCGTGGTTCACGTTGGCGAGCGTGGCTTTACCCGGCTTTGGGGTGACGCGTCTGGCAATAGTGACGGAAATCTTTGTAGAGGGCGGGCCAGTTCTCGCGCAGCGAGAGCGCGAGGCCTTGAGCGAAATTGTCGTTCGGCGCAACACCGTGGGCGAGGAGTGCAGCCTTGCTCTGTCGCAGGTCGCCGCTGACGTTACGAATCATGAGGATCTCCGTAACTTTCGACTGATTAGGACATCCTCATCCTCCGCCGCGGGTTAAACCGCGCAATACGCATTCTCCGCGATAGACCACTGCAGCGTGCGACAGCTGCCACTTTCTGGTGCAGGAACTTTGAGCGCCTCGCAGTAGGGTTTAAACTCCGCCGCTTAAGCTACGATTTCGAGCCCGTGACCGGAGACCGACATGCAAAAAACCCTGATCTCGATCCATCTTTGGTTGGCCGCGTTTTTCTTTCCGATCGCCGTGATGTTTGCCTCGACGGGCGCGCTCTACACGATCTCAATAAAGGGGAGTTACGAAGAGACGACTCGGTCGGTCCAGCTGACGCAACCGCTTTCACCGGAGCTCAGCGTGCTGACGGGAGTCGTCGAGCGCGCCCTCGACGAAGCGGGTGTGGAGCACCCTTCGGGCGCCGCGTCGATCAAGAAAGCGGGAGGCTCATTTGAGCTCGAATGGACGGGCGTACGTCGTGACGTCGTGTTGAAACCCTCCACCGATCCGTTGAGTGCCACGCTCGTCATCAAAGAAACCACGCCTTGGCGTCATCTCGTGCAATTGCATAAGGCGAAGGGTAGCGATATCGCCAAGGGCATCTCGGTGCTTTGGGGTATCGGGCTCGTACTCATCCTGCTCTCGGGTCTCCTGATGGCTTGGAATGTGCCGACTTACCGTCGCAAAGCGCTTACGGCCGGCGGACTGGGCCTCGTGACGTTCGTGGCGTACCTGCTCGTCGGCTGATGGCCGTCGACCGACTCGACTACTGTCTCGACGGGCATTGGCTCGCGTCGGGTGAGCTCGCGTTCGCGCCATCGAGCCGCCTCATCGCCTCCGGTGAAGGCTGGTTCGAGACACTGCGTGTCGAGTCTGGGCGGCCGATGTTCTTATCGCCGCATCTCGATCGACTGACCGAGTCCATCTCGAAGTTCTGCGGCTCCGATCAGGTCGATCCGGCTCGATATGCCGCGCAACGCTGTCTTGCGGCCATGGCCTCGAGGTTTTCGGAATATCCGTCGGGTCGACTACGTCTCGTACTCGCCCGTGATGAGTCACGACGTGACGCTCATGCGGGTGGTTGGCAAGCGCTTGGCGAGTGGAGTGAGCATCGGTCCTCCGCCTCATCGCTCGAGCAGGGTATCGATGTCGTCATCGCCTCGTTCGCGCACCCTGGATTAGGGCGTTTCGGAAAATCGACGAGTTATCACTGGTCTCTCGCGGCTCGACACGAAGCCTTGGCGCGCGGCGCAAGCGAAGCGCTGCTCGTTCGCGACGGCGAAATCAAGGAGGGCGCGACGGGCGCCATCGCGTGGAAATCGAACGGTCGATGGTTCGTTCACGACTCGTCCGACGTGCTCGAGAGCGTAACGCTCAATGCGTTACGGCGTGCCGGTATGCCGATTGAATCGGGGACGCTGTCGGTTGAGAGACTTGCGCCCGCGTCGCCGACGCGCGTCGAGGGTCTTATGCTGATCAGCGCTTTACGCTTGGCGATGGCGATCCGCGGTTGTGATGGCTGTGCTTTGCCGAGCGCCGTCGCGGAAGCCGAGCGCTGGCGCGCGACCTTGCTCGATCTTCACGCCCGAGAAGCACGGTGAGTTCGACGAGTTCGCTCGCCGACCTGCGCGAAGCGGCCGAACGAGCCCGCGCGGCAGATGAGCCCTTCGCGTGTTTGGTTTCGGCGCGTGGCCATGCCGATCTCGGTCGCCGATCGCTGATGGCGAGCCGGCTTTCTCTCGAGTGGCGCGCGCCTGCGGATCTCTCTGGCTCTCGCAATATTTCAAACACGCTTCGCGAGGTTTCGCATCGCGCGTTCGACCGTGGTGCGCAAGGCCTGCTCGTGCTTCTCACCCATGAAGCGGCCGCCTGCTTTGATCGTATTCCCGTGCACGAGGACTGGCTCGGTTTGCCGCGTATCCAGCTATGGTCGGCGGGCTCGGTCTTGCGCACCTCGGGAGGTGAGAGTGGAGGCGCTTGGGGTGGTCCGCATCGATCGTTGCAGCTCGACTCGCGAGAGGCTTTCGAGTCGCCGCAGCTTAAAGATTGGCATGCGCAGGCGGTCGCGAAGATTCACGAGGCGATCGCCTCGGGTCGTCTCTATCAACTGTGTCTCACATTCCCGGTACGGTTCTCGCCTCCAAAAGATCCGGCGACGCTATTCGCGTCGCTCTTGTCGCGAAACCCGGTCGATCATGCGGCCTGGGTCAGTCTGCCCGACTTCGAGTTGCTGTCGGCTAGCCCAGAGCGATTTTTGTCGATTCGTGATCGCGAGGCGATTTTGCGTCCCATGAAAGGAACGCGTCGACTCGAGGGCGTTGCGGCCGAGCACGCGCTTCGTGAGCTCGGCGAGTCCATCAAAGATCGCGCCGAAAACGTCATGATCACCGATCTCGCACGCAACGATCTCGGTCGCGTCTGCGTACCAGGCAGCGTGAGGGTCGACTCACTCTTTGAGGTGGAGCGCTACGCGAGCGTGGCGCAGATGACGTCCACCGTCCGCGGCACACTGCGTCCCGGGCTCGATGTGTGGGATGCGCTCGCCGCGGCCTTTCCACCGGGTTCGATGACGGGGGCGCCCAAGATCGAGGCCTGCCGAATGATCCGTGAGCTCGAGCAGGGTCCGAGGGGGCTTTACGGCGGAGTTCTGGGCTGGGTGGAGCCGAATGGCGACGCCGAGTTCAGCGTCGTGATCCGTTCCTTGCAGTCACGTGGAGCCGAAGCTCGTTGGGACATCGGCGGCGGGATCGTGCACGATTCGCAGGTCGAGTCGGAGTGGGACG
>JAFMKA010000104.1 GCA_017853175.1 Steroidobacteraceae bacterium
TGGGTAAGTCGGCGCAGGTGCCGTTGCACGTATGGTTGCCCGACTCGATGGAAGGTCCGACGCCCATCTCGGCGCTGATTCACGCCGCGACGATGGTGACGGCCGGCATTTTCATGGTGGCGCGATTTTCGCCGTTGTTCGAGCACTCGGAGGCGGCGCTGTCATTCGTGCTCGTGGTCGGCGCGACGACCGCGCTCTTCATGGGCTTCCTTGGCATCGTCAATAACGACATCAAGCGTGTGGTGGCTTACTCGACCCTCTCGCAGCTCGGATATATGACCGTCGCATTGGGCGCGTCAGCGTATGGCGCTGCGATTTTTCATCTCATGACCCATGCCTTCTTCAAAGCGTTGCTGTTCCTCGCTGCAGGATCGGTCATCATCGGGATGCACCACGAGCAGGACATGCGCAAGATGGGTGGGCTCGCCAAGGTCATGCCGATCACTGCGGCGACGTGCTGGATCGGCGCATTGGCACTGATCGGCACACCGTTTCTTTCGGGGTTCTACTCCAAAGATTTCATCATCGAGGCCGTTCACGAATCCGATCGATGGGGTGCGACCTACGCCTACTGGTGCGTACTGATCGGCGTATTCGTCACCGCGTTTTACACATTCCGCATGGTCTTCATGACTTTCCACGGCGCGCCACGATGGGAGCAGGGCCACGAGACACACGATCATCCTGCGCACGACGATCATGATCACGGTCATGGACATGGCGGCGGGACTCCGCACGAGAGCCCTTGGGTGGTCACGTTGCCGCTCGTGTTGCTGGCCATTCCGTCGCTCGCGATCGGTTTCCTCACGGTACAGCCGGTGCTGTTTGGGGGTTACTTCGGTGAGGCGATTCAGGTGTTGCCGGCTAACGATGTGTTGCGTGAATTGGCTGCGCATTTCCACGACCCGGTGTCTTTCGCTCTCGAAGCCTTCAAGCATCCTCCGTTTTGGTTGGCGTTGGCGGGTGTCGTTGCGGCTTGGTTCCTCTTTTTGAGGAGCACGGCGACGGCGGATCGTTTGGCGTCGCTGTTTGCACCGTTACGCCCCGTGCTCGACAACAAGTACTACTTCGATTGGTTCAATGAAAAGATTCTCGCGGCGGGTAGTCGCGGGATCGGTCAAGTGTTTTGGAAGGCGGGCGATCAGGCGGTCATCGATGGCGCCTTGGTCAATGGCTCCGCGCATCTCGTCGGATCAATTTCTCAGATCGTCCGTCGAGTGCAGACCGGCTATCTCTACTCTTACGCGTTCTGGATGATGATCGGGTTGGCTGCGCTGCTCGCGTGGTTCCTGTTCAGCGCCTGACCCTCGACGAGACTCACCATGCAGGCAGCATTGCTCTCCACGTTAATCTGGCTTCCGATCCTCGGAGGCGTTGCGGTACTCGCACTCGGTGATCGTCGAGTCGTGCTCGCTCGATGGGTGGCGCTTGCGACGGCCTTGGCGACGCTCGCGCTGTCGATTCCGCTCTATACGGGCTTTGACACCACCACAGCGGCATTTCAGTTTGTCGAGCAGTGGCCGTGGATCCCGGCATTCAACGCGACGTACTATCTCGGCCTCGACGGGATTTCGTTACCACTCGTTTTGCTCACGACCTTCGTGACCGTGCCGGTCGTGATTGCCGCATGGACGGTGATCACGGAACGACCCGCTCAGTACTTTGCAGCCTTCCTGATCATGGAAGGGCTCATGGTCGGCGTGTTCTCGGCGCTCGATGCGCTGCTGTTCTATTTCTTCTGGGAAGCGATGTTGATTCCGATGTTTCTCATCATCGGCATCTGGGGCGGTCCTCGACGTGTCTACGCGACCATCAAGTTCTTCCTCTACACTTTCCTGGGTTCGGTGTTGATGCTCGTCGCGCTCATCTATATGTATTTGCAGGCGGGTAGCTACGATATCGTGGCGCTGCAGGAACTCCCGCTCGGGTTTAACGAGCAGTTCTGGATTTTCCTCGCGTTCTTCGCAGCGTTTGCCGTGAAGATTCCGATGTTTCCCGTGCACACCTGGTTGCCGGATGCCCACGTCGAAGCGCCGACGGGCGGTTCGGTCGTGCTGGCTGCGATCATGCTCAAGATGGGTGGCTACGGCTTTTTGAGATTTGCGCTACCGATCGCGCCTGATGCCGCTCGAGAACTCGACATGTTGATCATTGTCTTGTCGCTCGTCGCGGTGGTGTACATCGGCTTCGTCGCCCTGGTGCAGACGGACATGAAGAAGCTCATCGCGTACTCGTCCATCGCCCATATGGGTTTTGTCACGCTCGGCTGCTTTCTGGCATTCGATATCGAAGGCAAGACCGGCTCCTTGGCGGGGGCGGGCATGGGTATTGACGGTGCGATGGTGCAAATGGTCTCTCACGGCCTGATTTCGGCGGCGATGTTTCTTTGTGTCGGGGTGATGTACGACCGTGTTCACAGCCGCGAAATCAGCGCCTATGGTGGAGTCATCAACCGCATGCCGATCTTCGGCGCGTTCATGGTGCTCTTTGCCATGTCGAATGCGGGCCTTCCCGGCACGTCGGGATTTATTGGCGAATTCCTCGTCATCATTGCGAGCTTCAAGGCGAACTTCTGGTACGCCTTCCTCGCAGCAACGACGCTCATCTTGGGTGCTGCGTACACGTTGTGGCTCGTCAAGCGCGTGATTTTCGGTCCGGTGGGTAACGACCATGTCGCTGCACTCGAAGATCTCAACGCTCGTGAGTTTTTGGTGCTCGCCGTGCTTGCGGTGGGCGTGTTGTTGCTCGGAGTTTGGCCTGCGCCGCTCCTCGAGGTGATGCAGCCGTCCGTTCAACATCTCGTCGAGCAGATCGTCATCAGCAAGTTACCCTGACATGACCCATACCCTGACACTCGCTTCGATCATGCCGGCCTTGCCGGAGATCTATTTCACGGCCGCGATCTGCCTCGTGTTGCTCGTCGACGTGTTCGCCGGCGCCTCTGCGCGCCGAATCACTCCGACGCTCACCTTACTCGTGATCGCGGTCGGCGCAGCCTTGACCCTAGGTTATTCGCAAGTGCAAGGCGCCGTAGAAATTTTCTCCGGTATGTATCTCGCCGACCCGCTCGCCACGGTTCTCAAACTCTTCACGATGCTCTTTGTCGCAGTCGCGCTGCTCTATTCGCGGCATTACCTCGATGCTCGCGGCATCCTGAAGGGGGAGTACTACGTGCTCGCGCTCACCGCGATGCTGGGTATCTTCGTCATCATTTCGGCGGGAAGTCTGCTCACCCTATACATCGGTATCGAGTTGCTATCGCTCTCGCTCTACGCGCTCGTCGCGTTTGATCGAGACTCCGGCGTAGCGGCTGAGTCGGCGATGAAATACTTTGTGTTGGGCGCCATTGCCTCCGGTTGCCTGCTGTACGGAATGTCGATGATCTACGGTATGACCGGAACACTACTGCTCGGAGAGCTGGCCGCGGCGCTTCAGGGTGAACCGAGCCTCGGTCTCATCATGGGCGTCGTGTTCGTCGTGGTCGGTGTGGCGTTCAAGTTCGGGGCGGTTCCGTTTCATATGTGGGTGCCCGACGTGTATCACGGTGCGCCAACCTCCGTGACCTTGTTCATCGCCACGGCACCCAAGATTGCGTCCTTCGCGCTCGCGTTCCGCCTGCTCTCCGGTGCGCTCGGAAACATCTCTGAGACGTGGACTCAAATGTTGGTCATCGTGGCGCTGCTGTCGGCGTTGCTTGGCAACGTGGTTGCCGTGGCGCAGACGAACCTTAAGCGCATGCTCGCCTATTCGGCGATCGGCAACGTCGGGTTCATCTTGTTCGGGTTCGTAGCGGGAACGGAGCAGGGCTACGAGGCGGCGCTCTATTACACGATCGCTTATGTCCTCACGACGCTGGGCGCCTTCGGCGTCATGCTATTGGTGAGTCGAAAAGGCTTTGAGGCCGACGAACTCGATCACTACAAAGGTCTGCACTCACGCGACCCGCTGCTGGCATTCATCATGATGGTGTTGATGTTTTCCCT
>JAFMKA010000105.1 GCA_017853175.1 Steroidobacteraceae bacterium
ACCTCCGACGGAGCGGGGGTGACGCTGTACCGCAGTCTCGGCCAGTCGCCCTTCGTGCGACTCGATCCGTTCCTGATGCTCGACGAGTTCGGTAGCGATCGACCCGAGGAGTACATCGCCGGATTTCCGTCGCATCCTCATCGTGGCTTCCAGACCGTGACCTACATGCTCGAGGGTCACATGCTGCACGAAGATCATCTCGGTCACCGTGGGCACCTGAGAAGTGGCGGCGTGCAATGGATGACGGCCGGTCGCGGCATCATTCATTCCGAGATGCCGCAGCAAGAGCGCGGTCTCATGCGAGGCTTCCAACTCTGGATCAACCTTCCGGCGCGCGAGAAGATGTGTGCCGCCGCCTATGAAGATATCGAGGCCGAGCGCATTCCGACGATCTCCACCGATGGCGAGACGATCAAGCTCATCGCGGGGTCGATCGAGCGCGGCGGTAAGACGTTCAAGGGTCCAGTGACCGGCGTCACGACCGAGCCGATTTTCTTTGACGTAACGCTCGCGGCAGGCGCGAGATTTTCCGAAGGTCTTCCGGTCTCGCACAGTGCGTATCTGTATGTCTTCGAGGGCGAGCTCTCGATCGCTGCGTCCGATGGAGGCATCGCGTCGTTACCGAAGCGTCACGGTGGAGTCCTCGGAGCGGGCGAGACTCTCGTCGTCGAGGCCGGGAAGGCGGGTGCGCGATTTTTAGTGCTCGCTGCGGCGCCTCTCGGTGAGCCGATCGTGCAGTACGGACCTTTCGTGATGAACACGCGAGAGGAAATCGACCAGGCGATTCGCGACTATCAGTCGGGACGACTGGTCGCGACGAGCTGACTTACACCAAGAAGATCGCGCCGAGTCCGAGCAGCGTCGCGAAGCCGATGCAGTCGGTGAAGGTCGTGAGGATGACGCCGGCCGAGAGCGCCGGATCGATATCGAATCGACGCAGTGCGAGCGGCACCAATACACCGACGGCTGCAGCCGCCAATAGATTGATCAGCATGGCCGCCGCGATGATGATGGCGATCTGCCAGGTATCGAACCAGAACACGGTGACGGCGCCGACGACGAGTGCCCAAAGCAGGCCGTTCACACCGCCCACCGCGACTTCCTTGAACAAGAGCCATCGTGCGTTCGACCATTGGACCTGACCGAGCGCTAGGCCCCGAATGATGAGCGTGACGGTTTGGGTGCCGGCGATACCGCCCATCGAGGCGACGATCGGCATCAAGGCGGCCAGAGCAGCCACCTTCTCGATGGTGCCCTCAAAATTTTTGACGACGGCTGCAGCCAGAAATGCCGTGATCAGGTTGATGCCGAGCCAGAGTAAACGTCGCCGCGTGGACGTGACGATGCCCGCGAAAAGGTCTTCGTCGTCCTGCAGACCGGCCATCGAGAGCACCGAGTGCTCGGCTTCTTCGCGGATGACGTCAACGACGTCGTCGACGGTGATGCGCCCGATCAGTTTCCCTTCGGTACCGACGACCGCGGCAGAGACGAGGTCGCGATCTTGGAAGAGCTGTGCCACTTCGTGTGCCGCCGTCTCGGGTTCGATGCGCGGTGCTTCGGTATCGAGGCTTTCGCCGACGGTGTCTTCGGGGTCTCCCGTAATGATGCGAGTCAGCGGAACGGTGCCGAGATATCGATCGTCCCGATCGACGACGAACAGGCTGTCGGTGCGCGGCGGTAGCTCTCCGCGCATGCGCAAGTAACGTAGCACCACCTCGAGCGTGACGTCGGCCCGCACGCTCACGGTATCGGTGTTCATGAGACCGCCGGCACTGTCTTCGGGCCACGACAAGACGGTACGCAGACGCTCGCGGTCTCGTTGATCCATCGAGCGCAACACCTGACGGGTGACGGTTTCCGGCAGATCGCCGACCAGGTCGGCGAGGTCGTCGAGTTCGAGTCCTTCGGCTGCGGCGACGAGTTCTTCGGCTTCCATCTCCTCGATGAGTTCTTGTCGCACGTTATCGTTGAGCTCGATGAGGACGTCGCCCTCGAGCTCCGAGTCAACCATGCTCCAGACGAGTTCGCGTTGCCGCGGCGGGACGGATTCGAGGAGCAGTGCGATCTCTGCGGGATGCAGCGCCGAGATCATCCGCTGTGCCGGTCTCAGAGTGCCCGTATCGAGCGCCTCTCGGAGCGCAGCGAGTCGTGCGTCTTTGCGACTGACGACGCTCACGGCGTACCCAAAAGGGTGAGAGCACTGTGACGAATCGCCAAGGTCGGCGATTTGCCTCGAAGACGCTCGGCCAGACGATCGACGAGATAGACCGAACGATGCTGACCGCCCGTGCAGCCGATGCCGACGGTGAGATATCGACGTCGGGCCGCACCGTGTTCGTCGATACGCCTTGCGATGAACTGCTGTAACTCGTCTAGCATGGCGCCGACGGCTGGCTGTTCATCGAGATAGGCGATGACGGCGGAATCGCGCCCCGTGAGCGGTCGAAGAGCGATGGTCCAGTAGGGATTCGGGAGCATGCGCACGTCGAAAACGAAGTCGCAGTCGCCGGGAACGCCATGTTTGAAGCCGAATGAGACCAGCGTGACCGACAGCTCCATGCCGCGTCGCTGATCGATGCGCTGCACGATGACATCGCGTAGTTCGTGCACTCCCATGTGAGTGGTATCTACGACGAGGTCGGCCGCCTGAATGACCGGATCGAGCAACGCGCGCTCGCGAGTCACGGCGTCTTGAAGGTTGGCGCCCTCGCGAGATAACGGATGTCGCCGCTTGGTTTCACCGAAGCGGCGCAGCAGTTCTGCGTCGGAGGCGATGACCGCCAGCAACTCGCAGCGCACTCCACTTCGACGGAGTTGTTCGATGGTGGTGGGAATGCCTTCGAGACCAACGCTGGTGTCGCGCGCATCGATGCCGACCGCAACGGTTTGCCCCGAGGCGCCTTCTCGAAATATATGGGCCACGAAGGACTCGAGCATCGAGGCGGGAAGGTTATCGACGCAGCGATAGCCGAGATCTTCGAGTGCGTTCAGCACGACACTCTTGCCCGCTCCGGACAGTCCGCTGACTAAGATGAGTCGCAGAGGCGCGGACAAAAGCGAAACAAGGCGGGGCGCGCGTCAGTGACGCGCCCGTCGCCCTTCCTCGGCATGGTGATCTGTGGTCTTTTCTTTGCGCTTCTTGACCAGGCGATCGAGTTTGTCGGCGAGCGCATCGATGGCGGCGTACATGTCTTCGGCTTCGGCATCGGCATGAATGTCGCCACCGCTGACTTTCAGCGTGGCCTCAGCCCGATGACGAAGCTTTTCGACGGACAGCACGTAGTGGACGTCGATGAGGTGATCGAAGTGACGAACGATGCGGTCCATCTTCTTGTGTACGTAGGTGCGCATGGAGTCGGTGACGACGACATGGTGGCCCGTGATGGAAATCTGCATGGCATCCTCCTGATGAGGTCAAGGTTAACGCGAATTGGCCTTCTTGCGCTCGGCCGAGGACTCGATTCCTAACCCCTCCCGATACTTTGCCACTGTGCGGCGGGCCACTGGGATGCCTTCGCCGGACAAAATTTCTGCGAGCCGACTGTCGGAGAGCGGATTGGCCGGGTCTTCCTCGCGGATGAGCTTACGGATTTTGGCTCGAATAGCGGTCGAGGACGTGCCTTGACCGTCCCCGCCATCGACCTGACTCGAGAAAAAGTACCGCAGTTCGTAAACGCCGCGCGGCGTGTGCATGTACTTGCCCGAGGTGACACGCGAGATGGTCGATTCGTGCATGCTGATGGCGGTGGCGATGTCCTTGAGGATCATCGGTCGCATGTGCTCCTCGCCCTGATTGAGAAAATCGGTTTGCCGCTCGACGATGGCGC
>JAFMKA010000106.1 GCA_017853175.1 Steroidobacteraceae bacterium
CGAGCAAAGAATTCGGCGAATGACTCGCGCATCTGCGGATTGAACAAAATCGACTTCGCCCAACCTTCGCCGGCACCCAGCACGTCGCCGTACGAGAAGCCGCCGCAGGCGACGAGACCGCGGAACTCAGTGAGATCACGACGGCCCGCGATGAGATCGGTCATGTGGATGTCGTGCGCTTCGAACCCGGCGCGATCGAACACCGCCGCCATCTCGGATTGGCTGTTGACGCCCTGCTCGCGCAGCACCGCGATCTTGGGACGTGCGCCACGACCGATGAAGGGTGCGGCGATGTCTTCGTCGGCATCGAAACTCAGCACGGACTGTAACGGCAATGTCGCGAGCGAAGTCGAGGCCTCGAACTCTTCTTGCGCGCAGTCCGGGTCGTCGCGCAGCGCGCGCATGCGATGACTCGTCGACGACCACTCGCGCTTCAGCGCCTCCCAAGACTCGTCGATCACGAGCTTGCCCGCTGCGATGCGGATGCGATCGGACTTGGGCTCGACACGACCGATGACCGCGCTGCAATGCCCCACTCCGTGCTTGAACAACACACCGAGCACGTCGGCGCAGTTTTCGACGTGAACCTGCAGCACGACGCCCGGCTCTTCGGCAAAGAGCGCCGCGAGCGCTGCGGCCTTGTTGCCAAGCTCGCTCGGATCTTTCATGCCGATGTTGACGTCGATACCGCAGTGCCCCGCGAAAGCCATCTCGATGAGTGTGACTGCGAGCCCACCATCAGAACGGTCGTGATACGCGAGCACCGCGTCGAGCGCACGCAATTCGGCGAGCGCGGCGGCAAGACCTTTCAAGAGTTGCGGGTCGTCGAGATCAGCGGGGGTCTCACCGAGTCCGCCGTAGACTTGGGTCAACACCGAGCCGCCGATACGATTTCGCCCTTCACCGAGGTCGATATAGATGAGCGAGGTGTAACCCCGATCGGTACGCAGTTGCGGCGTCCAGCATCGACGAACATCGCCGACCGGCGCGAACGCCGACACGATGAGCGAGACCGGCGCGACGACCGATTTTTGTTCGCCCGACTCGTCTTTCCAGGCGGTACGCATGGAGAGCGAGTCTTTGCCGACCGGAATGGCGATGCCGAGTGCGGGACAAAGCTCTTCGCCCACCGCTTTTACGGCGTCATAGAGCGCCGCATCTTCACCGGGCTCGCCGCACGCGGCCATCCAGTTGGCCGACAGCCGAATGTCGCCAAGACGTCTGACGTCGGCGGCGAGTAGGTTCGTGATCGACTCGGCGACAGCCAAACGCGCCGCCGCGCGCGAATCGAGGATGGCGACCGGCGTGCGCTCACCCATCGCCATGGCCTCACCCGCATGACCAAAATAATCGGCCGTGGTCACACCGCAATCGGCGACCGGAACCTGCCAGGGTCCGACCATCTGATCGCGAGAGATCATGCCGCCGACCGTGCGATCACCGATGGTGATGAGGAAGGTTTTATCGGCGACGGCCGGGAATCGCAGCACGCGACGCAAGGCCTCGCGCGGGTCGATGGTCGTGACGCCGAAGTCGAGCGTGCGTGGCTTAACCGAGGCGACGTCTCGAAGCATCTTGGGCGCTTTACCGAGCAACACCTCGATGGGCATATCGACCGGCGAGTCGTTGAGCAAAGAATCTTTGACGAGCAACCGGCCGTCATCCGTCAATGTACCGATCACGGCGTGCGGACAGCGCTCGCGCGCGCAAAGCGCAGCAAACTCATCGAGTGACTCGGCGCCGACGACGAGCACGTAGCGCTCCTGCGACTCGTTGCACCACAGCTCCATGGGGGACATGCCGGGCTCGTCGCTCGCAATCGCGCGCAGATCGACGATGGCACCGCGACCACTGTGTGCGACGGCCTCGGGCACGGCGTTGGAGAGCCCTCCGGCGCCGACATCGTGAATGAGCAAGATCGGATTGCGATCGCCGCGCGCCCAGCAGCGGTCGATGACTTCTTGCGCGCGACGCTGCATCTCCGGGTTGCCGCGCTGCACGGAGGCAAAATCGAGATCAGCGCTCGAAGCCCCTGCGCCCACCGAAGAGGCGGCGCCACCCCCGAGCCCGATGAGCATCGACGGACCGCCCAAGACGACGATCTTCGCACCGGGCGGGCAATCGCGTTTTTCGATGTGCGATCGACGCACGTTACCGAGGCCGCCCGCGATCATGATGGGCTTGTGATAACCGCGGAATCGCGTGACGGAGTCACCCGCGGCCTGAATTTCGAGCGTGCGGAAGTAGCCGTTGATTCCCGGCCGTCCGAACTCGTTATTGAACGCGGCCGCACCAATGGGCCCTTCGAGCATGATGTCGAGTGCCGAGGCGATGCGATCGGGTTTGCCCGGAGCCGGTTTGCCGGGCAGAGATTCCCAAGGCTGCTCGAAACCCGGAATTCTTAGATGGGACACTGAATAACCGACGAGCCCTGCTTTCGGTTTTGCACCGATGCCGGTTGCGCCCTCGTCACGGATTTCACCACCCGAGCCGGTCGATGCCCCTGGGAACGGCGAAATCGCCGTCGGATGATTGTGCGTCTCGACCTTCATGAGAATGTCGATGGGCTCGACTTGCGCACCGTAGACGCCCGTCTCGGGATCGGGGAACCAGCGGCGCCCGTGGGCCACGCCCTCGATGACGGCGGCGTTGTCTTTGTAGGCACTCAGCACACCCTGCGGGGCTTGCGCATGAGTATTGCGGATCATGGAGAACAGCGATTTCTTCTGCGGCTCGCCGTTGATGATCCATTCGGCGTTGAAGATTTTGTGCCGACAGTGCTCAGAGTTCGCCTGCGCGAACATCATGAGTTCGACGTCACTCGGATCGCGACCGAGCTCGCCAAATGCCTTGAGCAGATAGTCGATCTCGTCGGCCGATAGCGCGAGACCGAGCTCAGTGTTCGCCGTCTCGAGCGCTGCACGACCGGTCTTCAAAGATATCCGTCTTAAAGAACTTGGCGACTCGACGGCGAAGAGCGCGTCGGCCTTCGAGACCTCGTCGATCACGATCTCGGTCATGCGATCGTGCAACAGGGGTACAATCGCCTCGAGCGCCGCACGGTCGAGCGGTGAACTGCACGTCAATCGGTATTCGATGCCGCGCTCGATGCGGCGCACGGCCTCGAGACCACACACCTTGGCGATATCGGTCGCCTTGCTCGCCCACGGCGAGATGGTGCCCGGACGCGGGATCACCCAAAGCGCATGCGAACTTGCGACATTCCTTGCGTCACTGAGGGGCGCCTCGCTACGAGACCCATAGTGGAGCAGCGACTCGAGCGTGCGGGTTTCCTCTGTGCTGAGGTCACGCGACAGATCGACGAAATGCACGAAGTGCGTCTCGACGGCGTCGATAGCGCCGACGAGGGCGCGCAGGCGCGGCAGCAACTTGCGTAGACGAAAACCGGAGAGCGCGGGGGCGCCGCGTACGAGCATGGGTACGGCGAGGCCTATTTCTTAGACCCGTCACCCGCCGGCGGCGGAAAGACGGGCATCGGGAATTGGGCCACGTTCGAACCTTCGTAGGTGCTGATCTTGCTCACGCCCTGCTTCTTCACTTCGTCGATTCGAAGCACAGAGTGCAAGGGCAGATAGCTGCGCTTGACGCCCTCGAACTCGGATTTGATGCGCTCCTCACCCGGGTCGAGCACCACGGTCGAGCGTTCGCCGAAAACGAGCTCTTCAATCTCGATGAAACCGAACAGACTGCCGTGATTGACCTTGCGGGCGTAGACCTCGTAGATCTTGCCCTGGTTCACGAACATGACCTTGTAGATGTGACTCGCTGGCATGGCGTCG
>JAFMKA010000107.1 GCA_017853175.1 Steroidobacteraceae bacterium
GATTCGTAATGCAGACCACAACCGAGACCACGAGTCGCAAGGCGCTTCTGATCGCGTTCGAAAACGCGGGTTACCTCAAGCCTTTTTTGGCGCTGGCCATCGATCTCTCGTTATTCGCCGGCGGTCTCGCGCTGGTGCTCGTCGATGCATCGGTATGGCTGAAAGTGGCGGGCTCCTTTATGGTGACGGCCGGCATCGTGCGTCTGTTTCTCATTGGTCACGATGCGTGTCATGGCTCGTTCTTCAAGAGCAAGTGGCTCAATCAAGTCGTCGGCCGAATCGCCTTCCTGCCGTCAATGACCGCGTTTAGTTTGTGGGACGTCGGCCACAACGTCGCCCATCACGGGTTCAACAACCTGAAGGGGCGAGATCAGGTGTGGGCACCGTTCTCCAAAGACGAGTTCGATGCGCTGCCGCGTTACCGCCGCGCGCTCGAGCGCATCTACCGCAGCGGCCTCGGCTGGGGCCTCTATTATTTTCTCGAGCTCTGGTGGAAAAAACTCTACTTCGCCACGCGCAAGCAGATCGGCGCGAGTCGTGCGAAGTACCATTGGGATAGCGCGCTCGTCACCGTGGGCATGATCGCCTGGGTAACGTTGATCGTCCTCGTGGCCATCGAAACCGAGCAGAGCCTCGGGTTGTTACTCACGCTCGGCGTGATCGTACCGTTCGCCCTCTGGAACGTGGTGATGGGCTTCGTGGTGTTCGTGCATCACACACACCCGAAGATTGCCTGGTTCCTGAAGCGCCATGAATGGCAGCAATATCGTGCGTATTTGACGGCGACCGTGCAGGTTCGCTTGCCCTTGGGTATCGATCGTCTGCTCCACAACATCATGGAGCACAACGCTCATCATCTGAATCCGCGCATCCCCATGTATTCGCTGCGTCGAGCCCAGACCCTGCTCACCGAGCGTTTCAACGACCAGTTCCAGGTGTATCGAATGAACTGGCGGACGTATCTCGACTGTGTGCGTCGTTGCAAACTCTACGATTACAGCAATCACGCTTGGCTCGATTTTCGTGGCCAGGTGACTTCGCGGGTGTCGTTGGTCGCGCCCTCAACCTGAGATCTGTACGGCGTCGCCGACGCGCAGCAGGCTGCCGGCGCCGCTCTCGATGCGAGCGTTCTGACCGAAAGTGACGCCGCGTAGCGCGGCGTCAAATCGGAATTCCTGTAAGACGGGCAAGGGGCTCAACGCTTTGCGGCCGCTCTGCTGATCTATCGCAGTCATGCTGCAGCGTGTACAGGCTTTTACGAGCTTCAGTCGCACGTCGTTGATGCGCAATTCTTTGAATCGATCTTCTTCCCAGGCGTCGGTACCGTCGAGCACGATGTTCGGTCTGAAGCGACTCATCGGTAGAGCCGAGGGTAGTTTTCGGTTCAAATCTTCGAGCGAGGCTCGAGTACAGACGAGCAGGGGATACCCATCAGGAAAGTTATCCGAGCCAGCGGCTACGATCCGCGCGGGTTCGCCGACCACAGCGCTTGCGAAGCGTGCAGCCTCGCGCCCGAGATCGATGGCTTCGATTTCGCGCTTCCAGACGGTGACTTTGCGCCAGTCTTCGGGTGCCGTCGTCATGGGCGCCGGCCTTTCGAGGCGCAATCGGCCTGCATCGGGATGAGCGAGCGTGACGCCGAGGTCATCGGGCTCGGCCGTGAGTCGCGCGAGCACGGGGTGACTACGTTGGGTGATGAATCGCCCCTCGGGGGTGACGAATAGCCATTCGCGATCGTACTGAAGACCTCGCGGACCGAGACGTGCCTCGTCGAGGTCGATCACACGACCCGACTTGACCGGATAGATATGCAGCGAATGGATGCGAAGGGCTCGGGCGTTCACATGCTCATGATAGCGCTGCGATCGCGATCGTGAGGGCTACAATCGGTGTATGAAAACGTTTGCGCCGCGCGCGCTGCAAGAGGTCCGCTTCGAATCGACCGTCGTCGAGGCGTTGCCGGCCGATCCTCGCACCGAAAATGTGCCACGGCAGGTGCCCGAGGCGGCATACACCTTTGTGACGCCGACGCCCGTGGCAACGCCGCGATTGCTCGCCTGGTCGGATGATCTCGCCGAGCGTTTGGGGCTCGTGCGACCGTCTTCGGTCGGAGCGGCCGTTGATATTCTCGCTGGGAATACACTCGCGCCCGGGATGCGTCCCTACGCAGCGCGCTACGGTGGGCATCAATTTGGTAATTGGGCGGGGCAGCTCGGTGACGGACGGGCCATCACCCTCGGCGAGCTCATCGCGGTAGATGGGTCGCGACAAGAGCTGCAACTAAAGGGCGCAGGCCCCACGCCTTATTCGCGATTTGCCGACGGTCGGGCCGTGCTTCGCTCGTCGTTACGGGAATTTCTTTGTAGTGAGGCCATGCATCACCTCGGTGTGCCGACCACTCGAGCGCTCTCGCTCGTCGCGACGGGCGAGCCGGTGGTTCGCGACATGTTCTACGACGGTCATCCGCAGCCCGAGCCCGGCGCTATCGTGTGTCGAGTGGCGCCCACGTTCATTCGTTTCGGAAACTTCGAGATCCACTCGGCTGCTGATGAGCATGCGGTGTTGCGTCGTCTCGTCGAGCACGTCATCCGAGCGCATTACCCGCAGTTCGATGCTGCCGATCCCGCCGCGCCCGCGGCGTGGTTCGCCGAGATTTGTCGACGCACAGCAGTGATGATTGCGCATTGGATGAGGGTCGGGTTCGTTCACGGAGTGATGAACACCGACAATATGTCGATCCTCGGCCTGACGCTCGATTACGGCCCCTACGGTTGGCTCGAGGGCTATGACCCGCAATGGACTCCGAATACGACCGACGCCTCGGGTCGTCGCTACTGTTACGGCAATCAACCCCAGATCGGCCTCTGGAATCTCGCAAGGCTCGCCGGGGCGCTCTTGCCGATCATCGAGGATCACGATGCGTTACATCAGGGGCTCGAACTCTATCGCAGCGTCTATCACAGTACGTGGCAGGGCCTACTCGCCGCCAAGCTCGGTCTCGATCGCATCGAGGGTGAAGATGATACGGCGTTGGTAGACGATCTTTTTTCTTTGATGGCTGCCGTCGAGACCGATATGCCCATTCTTTTTAGGGGGCTCGGCGATGACCTCGACGAGGACGAGAGTGGTCTCATCGAGCGTGTGGTTCGGCCGGCGTTATATGAAGGCGCCGACCTCTCTCAAGATCTCATGGCGCGATGGCAGGCGTGGTTCGCCCGTTGGCGTCGGCGGGGTGAGGCGAGTGGGCTGGCGAAGGGCGAGCGACAGCGTCGCATGAATGCCAATAATCCGTGCTACGTGCCGCGAAATTATCTCGCGCAACGGGCCATCGATGCGGCGACAGAGGGCAATCTGGAGCCGCTCGAAGAATTGTTGACCGTGCTACGCAACCCTTACGAGCGCCAGTCGGGCCGAGAGTCTTACGCCGCTCGACGGCCCGAATGGGCGCGGCACCGAGCTGGATGCTCCGCGCTCTCCTGCAGCTCCTGAGTGGGCTCGAGTCGCGCCGAAGAGCTCACGAGGCGGACGCAGCGCTCGCCACTCCGTTGACTCTGCTCGGCCCGAGGGCGTAGCCTCTCGTCCGTTCGTGAGGTGCCTTCGATGCGATGGTCGCGTCGGAGGTGAAACGGGAAGTCGGTGAGGGCGCTTCGGCGCGCAATTCCGACACTGCCCCCGCAACGGTAAGCGAGGCAGGGTGATCTTCGGCCACTGTTCCCACTGCAAGGGTGGGTGCGGGAAGGCGATCATCC
>JAFMKA010000007.1 GCA_017853175.1 Steroidobacteraceae bacterium
GTCGACTCGACGGCGAGGCGCTCGCGCTCGACACCGAATTCCTCCGCGAACGCACTTATCGAGCCGAATTGTGCTTGCTCCAGCTTGCCTCCTCCCGCGAGTCCGTCTGCGTGGATCCGCTCGCACTCGGTGATCTTGGTCCCCTGCGTGCCGCTCTCTGTGCCGGAGGGCCTGTCAAAATTCTGCATGCCGGCCGACAAGACCTCGAAGTGCTCGCGCCTGTCATCGGCACGGTCGCACCCCTCTTCGATACGCAGATCGCCGCTGCGCTTGCAGGTTTTCCGGCCCAAGTGGGTTACGCCGAACTCGTACGTCGCTTGCTCGATCGCGAACTTCCCAAAGGTCAAACTCGAACCGACTGGTCGCGACGACCCTTGACTCCAGAACAAATCGAGTACGCCCTCGACGACGTGCGTTATCTACACGCGCTTCGCGATCGCCTCTCAAGCGAACTCGCGCGACTCCATCGCGAGGCGTGGCTCAAAGAAGACCTCGAGGGTCTGCACGATCCGAAACTACTCGTCGTCGATCCCGACAAGGCCTGGCAACGGTTCAAGGGCACGCAGGGCTGGGACGACGGACGTATGACACTGCTGCGCGAGCTCGCTGCATGGCGCGAGCGACGCGCCATGTCAAAGAATCGACCACGCGGCTGGATTCTCGATGACTCCGTACTACGCGAGATCGTGCAGCGTGTGCCGAGAGATCGCGAAGCACTCGCGCAAGTTCCGGAGATACCCGACGGGGTCGTCAAACATTCGGGCGACGAAATCTTGGGTCTCGTCGAAGCAGCGCGCATCGATCATCCGCCGCCACCCCTTCCGCGGCGCGAGCGACCCGATCCGGCCTTGCTCGCGAGAACAAAACGCCTCTCTCAAGTGGTGCAGGCGGCCGCACAAGAGCTGTCGATCGCCCCCGAGGTGCTGGCGACCCGCAAAGATCTCGAAGATATCGCTCGTGGAGACGATGCCGCGGACACGCTCTGCGGTTGGCGAGCCGAACTACTCGCCGATCGATTACGCGCCGCGCTGTAACGCCGCTTCGACTCGCGCCGTCACTTCGGCGAGCGAGGCATCGGCATCCACCGTTTTGAGCAACCCGCGCTCTTTGTAGAAGCCGACGAGCGGTGCCGTTTGGGCTTCGTACACGCCGAGACGCTTGGTCACGGTCTCCTCCGCGTCGTCGGGACGCTGAATGAGACGAGGCGCGGGGCACTGCCCATTGCAGGGCGGTGGCACCGGCACCGGAGCGGTGTGAACATTGAACACCCGGCCACAGTCTTGGCAGCTGCGACGACCCGAGATGCGTTTGACGAGCAACGCCGGATCAACGTCGAAGAGAATGACCGCATCGAGCGGCTTGCCGACCTCGGCGAGCATCGTCGAAAGCCCCTCGGCCTGCGGGATGGTGCGAGGAAATCCGTCGAGGATGAATCCGCGAACGGCATCTGGCTCGGCGAGACGCGCGCGAACCATGCCAAGAATGGTGGCGTCATCGACGAGCTGACCGGCATCCATCACCGACTTCGCGCGACGACCGAGCTCGGTGCCCTCGCGAACATGCGCGCGCAAAAGATCGCCCGTCGAAATCTGCGGGATACCGTGGCGCTCGATGAGGCGCTGGGCCTGAGTGCCCTTGCCGGAGCCAGGGGCCCCAAGAAATACGATTCTCATGACGGCCGGCACAGTAACCGGGCGATTCCGACAGGTCAAACCCTGCGTTATGCTCGCCGCCCATGAAAAAGACCAAGCCACGCAATGCGTTTTATGCCCAATCGGGCGGCGTCACCGCCGTCATCAACGCCTCGGCTGCCGGGGTGATCGAAACCGCGGCCCGCTACCCGAAGGCCATCGGCAAAGTGTATGCCGGCCGCCACGGCATCGTCGGCGCCCTCGAGGAGGATCTGATCGACTGCTCGAAAGAGAGTAAGGCGACGATCGCGGGGCTGCGCCATACGCCCTCGGGCGCCTTCGGCTCGGCCCGCTTCAAGCTCAAAGGACTCGATAAAAACCGTCGCGAATACGAGCGCCTGATCGAGGTCTTCAAGGCCCACGATATCGGGTACTTCTTTTACAACGGCGGCAACGACTCCATGGATACGGCGCACAAAGTGGCGCAGATGGGCGAGCAGCTCGGTTACCCGATCACCTGCATCGGCGTCCCCAAGACCGTCGACAACGACCTGCCCTTCACCGATGCCTGTCCGGGATTCGGCTCGGTGGCCAAATATGTCGCGATCTCGACGCTCGAAGCCTCGCTCGATGTGGCCTCGATGGCACGCACGTCGACCAAAGTATTCGTGATGGAGGTCATGGGTCGGCACGCGGGCTGGATCGCGGCAGCCGGCGGTCTCGCGGGTAAAGGTCGTGACGCCCCGCCGCATATCATTTTGTTTCCGGAAATCGCCTTCGATCAAAAGGCTTTCCTGAAGCGCGTCAAAGAAACCGTCGAACGCGTCGGTTACTGCGTGATCGTGGTTTCTGAGGGCACGGCCTATGCGGACGGCCGCTTTCTAGCCGATGCCGGGACCAAAGATGCCTTCGGTCATACCCAGCTCGGCGGTGTCGGACCCGTCGTCGCAAACATGGTGCGTGAGGCGCACGGCTACAAATACCACTGGGCCGTTGCCGATTACCTGCAGCGCGCGGCGCGACACATCGCTTCGAAGGTCGACGTCGAGCAGGCGTATGCCATGGGTCAAGCGGCCGTCGAACTCGCAGTGAAGGGTCACAACGCCGTCATGCCCATCGTGGTCCGCAAATCGTCCAACCCCTATCGTTGGACGGTGGGTCACGTGCCGCTCGCCAAAGTCGCCAACGTCGAGAAGAAAGTTCCGCGCGATTTCATCACGCCCGACGGCTTCGGCATTACCGAGAAGTGCCGTCGCTACTTGCTGCCGCTCATCGGTGGCGGCGATCCGCCGCCCTACAAAGACGGTTTGCCCGTCTACGTGAAGTTGAAAGGCGTCGCTGTCAAAAAGAAATTGCGGGCCTTCAAGGTCTAGCGCCGCAGCTTGCCGCACCCCCGGACGGGCGTTCGGGGGTGCTGTGCTATATTTCGCCGCCGTTTAGGCATGTATTCCTAAGGTTTTTTCTCAGGGGGACTCAAGAACATGGATGCCAATCTCTGGCTCTGGATCGCCATCGGCGCCGGGGCTCTCGCCGTGGTGTACGGCGCGATCGCCGCAGCTCAAATCAACGCCCTGCCGGCCGGCAATGCTCGCATGCAGGAAATCGCCGCCGCCATTCAGGCCGGCGCGCAGGCCTACCTCAACCGTCAGTACTCGACGATCGGCGTCGTCGGCGTGGTGCTCTGCATCGTGCTCGGTCTCGCCCTCGATTGGGCGACCGCCGGCGGCTTCGCGGTCGGCGCGATCCTGTCGGGTGTCGCGGGCTACATCGGCATGAACGTCTCGGTGCGCGCCAACGTGCGTACCGCAGAGGCAGCTAACAACGGGCTGAACGCCGCGCTCGGCGTCGCGTTCAAGGGTGGCGCCATCACCGGCATGCTCGTCGTCGGACTCGGTCTGCTCGGCGTGGCGGGTTACTACCTCGCCATGCGCGGTGTGGTCGGTGACGATCACGCGCTGCGCTCGCTCGTCGGTCTCGCCTTCGGTGGCTCGCTGATTTCGATCTTCGCGCGTCTCGGCGGCGGCATCTTCACTAAGGGTGCAGACGTCGGTGCCGACCTCGTCGGTAAGGTCGAAGCCGGCATTCCGGAGGACGATCCGCGCAACCCGGCCGTCATCGCCGACAACGTCGGTGACAACGTCGGCGACTGCGCCGGTATGGCCGCAGACCTCTTCGAGACCTACGCGGTGACGCTCGTCGCCACCATGCTGCTGGGTGGCCTCATGCTCGCAAGCGCCGACGGCGAGGCGATCATGTATCCGCTCGCACTCGGCGCCGCTTCGATCATCGCCTCCATCGTCGGCACCTTCTTCGTGAAGGCGAGCGAAGGCGGAAAAATCATGAACGCGCTCTACAAGGGCGTCATCGTCTCGGGCCTCATCTCGGCCGTGATGTTCTGGTTCATCACCGACTCGCTCATGCCCGATAATTTCGTCGGCATGTTCGGCTGCACGCTGATCGGTCTCGCACTCACTGCGGCGATGATCGTCATCACCGAGTACTACACCGCGACGGAATACAGCCCGGTCCGCAAGGTCGCCGAAGCGTCGCAGACGGGTCACGCGACCAACATGATCGCGGGTCTCGGCGTGTCGATGAAGTCGACGGCTCTGCCTGTCATCGCGGTCTGCGCCGCGATCTGGGGTGCCTACACACTCGAGGGTCTCTATGGCATCGCGATCGCCGCGACCGCCATGCTCTCGCTCACCGGCATGATCGTCGCGCTCGATGCGTACGGTCCGATCACGGACAACGCCGGTGGCATCGCGGAGATGTCGGGCCTCGATAAAAAGGTTCGCAACATCACCGATCCGCTCGACGCCGTGGGTAACACGACGAAGGCGGTCACCAAGGGTTACGCGATCGGCTCGGCCGGTCTCGCCGCTCTCGTGCTCTTCGCCGACTACACCCACAAGCTTGAAGAGGCGGGAAAACTCGTCGACTTCTCGTTGTCCGATCCGGCGGTGATCATCGGCCTCTTCATCGGGGGTCTCGTGCCCTATCTCTTCGCCGCGATGGCGATGGAAGCGGTCGGTCGTGCGGCGGGCTCGGTCGTCACCGAGGTCCGTCGTCAGTTCCGCGAGATCAAGGGCATCATGGAAGGTACGGCGAAGCCCGACTACTCCAAGGCCGTCGACCTGCTGACGAAGGCGGCGATCAAAGAAATGGTCGTGCCGTCGCTGTTGCCGATTCTCGTGCCGGTCGTCGTGGCCTTCGGCATCAATGCGCTGATGGGTCCGGGCGAAGGCATCAAGGCCTTGGGCGGTCTGCTCATCGGCACCATCGTCACCGGTCTCTTCGTGGCGATCTCCATGTGCACCGGTGGTGGCGCGTGGGACAACGCGAAGAAGTACATCGAAGAGGGCAACTTCGGCGGCAAGGGCTCCGAAGCCCACAAGGCTGCGGTCACCGGTGACACCGTCGGCGATCCGTACAAGGACACCGCGGGTCCGGCCATCAACCCGTTGATCAAGATCATCAACATCGTCGCATTGCTGCTCGTGCCGCTGCTCTAAGAGGCGACTCGATCAGGGTGTCGATTCCCTGAAAGCCCCGCCGAAAGGCGGGGCTTTTTCTTTAGCGATGCGCCGTCGTGAATCACGGACGCGATCATGACGATCGATCAGTAGATTTTTCCGGGCTCGCCGATGCGCACCCGGTGGGCTCCGGGTGGCTCGCGAGGCTCGTCGCCATCTCGTTCAGGCACAGACACGTTGGGATCGGGCACAAGGAGCCGCCAGCTCTGAGTGGGATGACGCAGTCCCCAAAGCAGCCCACCGGGGCCCTGTGGTACCGCCTTTCGGTAGGGAAGCTCACCGGGCTGGCGACGGCCACGCACGATCACCTCATCGATCTCTGCGGGCAACGGCAAAAACCAGTCCTTGGGTGCCATGAAACCGTTCAACCGACCGACGGAGAGGTCGAGTGGTGGACGCGTCGCCCGAGTATCGGGGGGCGCCGGCTCGAGGGTTTGCGGATCGGCGTGGACGAGAGGCATGCACAGAATGAGAGCGCTCACGCAAGACCTTGCAAAGGCCGTGCGGACGGATACATTGGCCGCCTCTGCCTTGAAGCCTGGAGTGTCTCTCGTGCGCAATATCGTCTCCCGTCTGACCACGGCGTTCGTCGCGTTCGCCTTGGTGTTCGCCCTGCCCGTCGGCCTAGCTGCCGATAAGCCTGCCGCCGCAAAGACGGCACAGTCAACCCGACTCGCGCCGCCGGAAAAAATCACCTCCGTCGAAGGCATCACCGAATACCGCCTCGCCAATGGCATGAAGGTACTGCTGTTTCCTGACCCGTCGAAGTCGACCATCACGGTCAACGTGACCTACCTCGTCGGTTCGCGCCACGAAGGCTATGGCGAAAGCGGCATGGCTCACCTGCTCGAGCACCTCGTATTTAAGGGCACGCCCCGCTTCCCGAACATCCCACAAGAGCTCACCAAGCGCGGAGCGCGACCGAACGGCACCACGTGGTACGACCGCACCAATTACTTTGAAACGTTCGCAGCGACCGACGACAACCTGCGCTGGGCGCTCGATCTCGAAAGCGACCGCATGATCAACTCGTTCATCGCCGAGAAAGATCTGCAGAGCGAGTTCTCGGTCGTACGCAACGAATTCGAGTCCGGCGAGAACGATCCGAGCGGTGTGCTGCTCGAGCGCGTGATGTCGACCGCTTACCTCTGGCACAACTACGGCAAGTCGACCATCGGCTCGCGCGAAGACATCGAGCGCGTGCCCATCGAAAACCTGCGGGCGTTTTACAAGAAGTTCTATCAGCCCGATAACGCCGTGCTCATCGTCGCCGGCAAGATCGACGAAGCGAAGACCATCGGCTGGGTCAACGAATTCTTCGGCAAGATTCCGCGACCGACGCGCGTGCTGCAGCCGACGTATACCGTCGAGCCAGTGCAGGACGGCGAACGTCATGTCGTGTTACGCCGCGTCGGTGACGTACAAGTCACCTCGGCGGGTTATCACATTCCGCCGGGCGGCCATCCGGACTTCGCCGCCGTGCAAGTGCTCGCAGACGTCTTGACGAACGAACCTTCGGGTCGTCTCTACAAGGCGCTCGTCGAAACCGGCAAGGCGAGCAGCGTCGGTGGCGTTGCGTTCAGCCTCAAAGATCCGGGCTATATGTACTTCGCAGCAGAAGTCCTCAAAGACAAACCCGTTGCCGATGCGACTCAAACCATGCTCGCCGTGCTCGACGGCATGAAATCGCAGCCTGTCACCGATGACGAAGTCGCGCGCGCTCGTAATAAGTTCCTGCGCTTCTTCGAGCAGACCTACAACAACAGTGATCGTGTGGGCCTCGGCCTCTCGGAGTACATCGCCAAAGGCGACTGGCGGCTGTGGTTCCTCTCGCGCGATCAGATGGAAAAGGTCACGGCAGCCGACGTCAATCGGGTGGCCTCGACCTATCTGAAGCCCGCCAATCGAACGACCGGCTTGTTCGTTCCCGACTCGACCCCGGATCGTGCCGCGATCCCGCAAGCACCGGATCCGGCGGTCATCCTCAAAGATTACCAAGGCAAGCAGGCACTCAAGCAAGCCGAGGTGTTCGATCCCTCGCCCGCCAATATCGTCTCGCGCACTCGCTCGGAGACTTTCCCTGGTGGCGCGGAATACAGCTTCCTCAGCAAATCAACGCGGGGCAGCTCGGTCAACGTCACGATGACGCTACGAGTGGGCAGCCTCGCCTCGCTCGAGGGTAAGGCGACGACCGCAGAGCTCACTGCAGCCATGCTGCGTCGCGGCACCAAAAATCGCACGCTGCAGCAGATTAACGACGAGCTCGACAAGTTGAAGTCGTCGGTGGGTATCGGCGGCGGTGGTCAAAACGTCTCCGTGAGCATTACCTCGACCCGCGAGAACCTCGTGCCGACGCTCGAAATCGTCGGCGATATCTTGCGCAACCCCGTGTTCCCGGACGCAGAGCTCACCAAGCTTCGCGACGAGGTGCTGGCGGCCATCGAGCAGCAGCGCAGCGAACCGCAGGCCATTGCGGCACAGGAGATCAACCGCATCACGTCACCCTATGCGGCCAAAGATTTCCGTCGCACGCTCAGCTTCGATGAGCAGGCGGCGGCTGTCCGAGCCGTGACTGCAGCAGATCTGCGCAAGTTCCACGCGGAGTTCTACGGCGCGGCTCGCGCGACCGCGGCCGTCGTCGGCGACTTCGACGAGAACATGGTGCGCTCGGCACTCGGTGCCATCCTCGCCGGATGGGCTTCGAAGATGCCGTACGAGCGCGCGGTCTCGCCGTTCTTCGACGTGCCCTCGGTAGTCCGTAAGATCAACACGCCCGATAAAGCGAACGCCGTGATGATCGCAGGCCTCAACCTCGAGCTGCGCGACGACAACGCGGACTACCCGGCACTCGTCATGGCCAACTACATGCTGGGCGGCGGCTTCCTCAACTCGCGTCTTGCCGTGCGCATTCGTCAGAAGGAAGGCATCAGCTACGGCGTGTCGTCGTTCCTGACGGCCGATCCGCTCGACAAGGACGGCAACTTCGGCACCTTCGCGATCTACAACCCGGAAAACTCGGCGCGACTCATCGCCGCGTACCGAGAGGAGCTCGCGAAGATCCTCACCGAAGGCTTCGGCGAAGCGGAGCTCAAGGACGCCAAGAACGGTTGGCTGCAAAGTCGCAACGTCAGCCGCTCGCAGGATCGCGAGCTCGTCGGACGTCTGTCGAGCTATCTCTTCCTCGATCGAACCCTCGAGTGGGACGCGGACTTCGAGAAGCGCGTGGCCGCACTCTCTGTGGCCGACGTCAACGCTGCAGTGAAGCGCTGGATTAAGCCCGATGCGATCAGCATCATCGAGGCCGGCGACTTCCAGAAGTCGGCAGCCAAGTAAGCGCTGGCCGAACGTCATGAGACAGGTCGCCGGCTCGGTAAAAGCCGGGCCGGCGACCACCCCCTGCCGCTCCGTAGTTCTACTGGCTTGGCAGTGAGCGGGAAAACCCGTATTTTTCCCGCCCTTCGCTCAAACCAGACGGAAATCGATCGATGCCGATGACCCCTGTCGCCACCGAGGCCGCACGCGCCCAGATGATCCAGCAGCAGCTGCGCGCTTGGGAGGTGCTCGATCCCGGCGTGCTCGAGATATTCGCTCGCGTACCGCGTGAGAAGTTCGTGCCACCGGCCTACGCCGAGCTCGCTTTTGCCGATATCGAAATTCCTCTCGGCGGCGGCGATCGCATGCTCGCCCCCAAAGTGGCGGGTCGCATCGTTCAGGCGGTCTCACCTCAGCCGACCGACCGCGTCTTGTTGGTCGGTGTCGGGAGTGGCTATCTCGCCGCCTGCCTCGCTGCGCGCGCCTCCAGTGTGCGCGGACTCGAGTTGCGGGAAGATCTTGCGTCGATGGCGACGAGTCATCTCAAGCATGCGGGTGTCGGCAACGTCACCGTCGAATGTCGCAATGCGTTCGAGCCCGAAGCACTCGGTAGCGGCGCGTACGACGTCATCGTGCTCACGGGCTCGTTACCCCTGCCGGATGAGCGTTTTGCTCGACAGCTCGCTATCGGCGGCAGAATGTTCGTGGTGATCGGATCCGGCCTCGTCATGGAGGCCCGACTCGTCGAGCGCACGGCCGCCGAGTCGTTCAGGTCCACCTCCCTCTTCGAGACTGCACTGAAGCCACTGGTTGGCGCACATCAACCCGAACGCTTCAATTTCTGATCGACCCCGCGCAGGATGCGACGATGATCAAGGAAATGACCGTTGAAGAACTGAAGGCCCGCATCGATGCCGGCGAACAGCCGCTCGTCGTCGACGTTCGCGAGGGCTGGGAGCTCGACATCTCGAGTTTGCCGTTCGCGCGGCATATCCCCATGGGGCAAATCGCCGACCGAGTCGGTGAGCTCGACCCGACGACCCCGCTGATCATCATGTGCCGTTCGGGCGGTCGCAGCATGCAGGTCGCGCGGGCGCTCGAGGCCCACGGGTTTGGTTCGGTAGCCAACCTGACGGGTGGAATTCTGGCCTGGGGGGAACGCATCGACCCCTCGTTACGTCCATACTGACGCTGCGCCCCGTTGGCGGGCTCGGCTTTTATCTGTTATAGTGATATATAACACTAATTGAGGTTCGAATGATGTCGCGTTTACTCGTACTCGCCCTCGGCATGCTCCTCGCGGCTACCGCAGCGCCCGCCGAGGACCTCAAGGCCGTGTATGAGCGCGCCCTCGCCAATGACCCTCAGATCCGTGAGGCTGACGCTCTGCGCCGCGCAGCGCGCGAATCCCGGCCTCAGGCGTGGGCGGCGATCCTGCCGCAGGTGTCAGGCTCGGCCAGCAAGACCAAGTCCGACACCACGAGCTCGGGTCAATTCCCTCAAGAACAACAATTGCCTAACGGGCAGACCATCGTCCTCAACTTCCTGTCCTCGAGCGTTGCGAAGCCGGAAACGGACCGCTGGAGTCTCGATCTTCGCCAGAGCCTGATCTCCTGGGACAACTGGGTCGCGATCAAGCGTGCCAGCCGTCAGGTCGCACAGGCCGAAGCGGACTTCCGTGCCGCCGAGCAGCAATTGATCCTTCGCGTCTCCGAGGCGTACTTCAACGTCCTCGCGGCGCAAGATTCCGTCGAGGCGCAGTCCTCCGCCTTCGAAGCCATCTCGCGTCAGCTCGAGCAGGCGGAGAAACGTTTTGAGGTCGGTCTCATCGCCATCACCGACGTGCAAGAAGCCAAGGCCGCTCGCGACAGCGCAGCCGCGGCCGTCATCGCGGCCAAGCGCCAGCTCGCCTCGACCGAAGAGCTCCTTCGCGAAATCACTGCCGAAAAATACTCGGCGCTCGCCAAACCGGGCGACGCGATGCCGCTCAAGTCGCCCGAGCCTGCCGACGAAACTCAATGGGTCGAGCGATCGATGGAGCAGAACCTCGCTCTCGTCTCGAGTCGCCTCGCCGCCGACATCGCTCGCGACAACGTGCGAGCTGCCTTCGGCGGCCACCTGCCCGAACTCGATCTCGTAGCGAGCAAGAGCAAAGTCGAAACCACGAGCCCGATCAACTTCGTCAGTGGCAACGTCGGCACCCGTCTCTCCGATACCGAGGACGAGAGCTACTCTCTGCAGGTCACGATGCCGATCTTCAGCGGCGGCGCCGCACAGTCTCGGGTTCGTCAGAGCGAATTCCAGTGGCGCGCAGCGCGTGAACGTCTGACACGCGTCTCGCGACAAACGGAGCGCCAAGCGCGTGACGCCTACCTGGGCGTGATCAGCGAAATCTCCAGAGTGAATGCGCTCGGTCAGGCGCTCGAGTCGAGCCAGACGGCACTCAAGGCCACCGAAGCGGGTTACGAAGTGGGTACGCGCACGGCCGTCGACGTGCTCGAAGCCCGACGCAGTCTTGCGGTTGCACAAACGAACTACTCGCGCAGCCGATACGACTATATTTTGAACGTGATGCGTCTGCGTCTCGCCTCGGGCACGCTCGATCGCGCTACGCTCGAGGACGTCAACGGCTGGCTGTCGACGACCGCGGCGGCAACTCAGCCATAAGCGGCTCGAGACGCGCGAGCAGTCGCGCTAGCGTGCCTCGGTTTTCTTCGACGAAGGCCCGACCGAGGGCTCCGCGTCGCACTCGCTCCTCGTCATGGGTCGCGAGCGTTCTCACCTGAGAGAACAACTCTTCTGCATCCGCGACGATGGCAAGCGCCCCCGCAGCCTCGAGCGCGCCGGTAATGTCGGGCGAGTTATAGCCATGCGGGCCCGTGAGCGTCGCTACGGCGAGCGCCGCGGGCTCAATCACATTGTGTCCTCCGACATCGCTGACGAGACTGCCGCCGACGAACGCCAAGTCCGCGGTCGCATACGCACTCATTAACTCGCCGAGCGTGTCGAGTAGCAGTACGTCGACTGAGGCGTCACTGGGAGTCGGCGACAAAGAAGATCGCCTCACGAAAGCTACACCCGTCGCCTTCAGATGAGCCGCTACCGCCTCGAAACGCGAGGGATGACGCGGCGCGAGCACGAGTGCGATATCGATTCCTTCGGCACGTAATCGACGCTGAGTATCGAGCAACACGGATTCCTCGAGCTCGTAGGTGCTGCCACCGACGAGCAGCAGCCGTTGCGGCCAACCACACGCGGTCCGTAACGCCGCGCCCTGCCCAGAAAGTTGAGGTGACTCGATCCGATCGAACTTCAGATTGCCCACCACCTGCACCCGTGAGGCCGCGACGCCGAGCTGCCGAAAACGATCGGCATCGATCTCAGATTGCGCAGCGACGATGACGCTGTGCTCAAACACCTCGCCAAACAAGGGTGCGAACATTCGCCACCGATCGACGGTGCGCGCCGAAATCGTCGCGCTCGCGAGCACAAGGGGAATGCCTCGCGCCGCGCACTCACCGAATAAATTTGGCCACAACTCTTTTTCGATGATGATCGCGATGCGCGGCTGAACGCGATCGAGAAAACGTCGGACGCAGCCCGACGAATCGAACGGCAGGAAGCGCACGTCCACGACATCACCGAACAGCTCTCGCGCGCGTGCAGCGCCGGTGCCCGTCGTCGTCGTCAGTGTGATCGGTACGTCGGGGTAGCGGTTCCGTAAAGCGCGCACGAGCGCGGCCGACGCCTGAACTTCACCCACCGAAACCGAGTGAATCCAGATCGTCTTCGCGGCGTGACGAGCTCCGAAGCCCAGGCGCTGCGAGAGCCCACGTAACTCACCTGGATTGCCGCGCAGGCCGCGCACGACGAACAGCGCGAAGGCGAAAGGCAGTACGGCCACAAGGAGCACTCGGTAGAAAAAACGCATCATGATGAACCGTCGCGAGACCTGCCCTCGCGATAACCCTGCAGCAACGTCGCCCAGAGGGCTTCGTCGAGTCGAGCGTTCAAAGAATCGAGGATCTTGAGTATCGAGCGACGTAATCGAACGAGATTGGCATCACACCACAAGCCCGGGTCGCGAAAACTCGCGCGATCAAAATCGATGAGAGACCACTGCCCGGCGTCGTCGACGAGCAGGTTGTGGGCATTGAGATCAGCATGATGCAACCCCACCCGATGAAAGCGGGCAATCGTGGCGCCCACGCCCGACCAGTCGATCGAATCCGGCGCGCGCGTGAGACGCTCAGCGAGCGTACTGACACCGACGAGGCGGCGGGTGATGAGGTCGCCGCGGCACCAGAGCGTACGCGGCTCGTGCAACGCCGCCACGACCGGGGCGACGGGCAGACCGAGACGCTGCAGTCTTTGGATGACACGAAACTCTCGGAAAGGTCGGGAACGCGATTCGCCGACATTGAGATAGCGATCACCGAGCACTGCAGCAACGAGGCCCCCACGTCGATAATGCCGCAAGGCGTAACCGGCCCCCTCGGCCTCGAAGAAAAGCGTACTCCCACGGCCCGGGGCCTCGCCGCGCAACGCACCCGTTCGGCTCCAGTGCTCGGGCTCGAACCAGCGCGGATCAAAATTGCCGACGAGGGAGGGGTCATATAGCATCACGCAGCGGCCGACTTGGATCCTGTCCTCCAGCGGTTCGTGTGCGCGACCCTCGTTCATTCCGCCCTCACCGCCTGAAGCCATGCTGCCGCTCATCACGCCGCCCGAATCCGTTTGCCTCTTGAGGCTCTCGGCCATCGGCGACACCTGTCATGTCGTGCCCCTGCTGCGCACGTTGCAGCGTGCGTGGCCGGATACCCGATTTACCTGGATCATCGGTCGT
This sequence comes from Steroidobacteraceae bacterium, assembly GCA_017853175.1. Classification (GTDB taxonomy): domain Bacteria; phylum Pseudomonadota; class Gammaproteobacteria; order Steroidobacterales; family Steroidobacteraceae; genus UBA964. Next base: position 13,326 of record JAFMKA010000007.1, read on the forward strand.
GCCGAAGCGCGACTCATGACCGTGCTGCCGGGGGTCGAGTTTATCACCGTGGACAAACGCGCCGGCTTGGCGGGCCTCAGAGCCCTCCGAAAGACGCTGCAGGGTCGGCAGTTCGACCTGCTACTGCATTTGCAGCTGTCGTTCAGGGCGAGCGTCGTCGCTGCACTCATACCCGCACGCATCAAACTCGGTTTCGATCGAGCCCGTGCCCGCGAGTTGCAGTGGCTCGTCACCCATGCGCGCATTGCGCCGCGCCAACGCGAACACGTACTCGACAGCTTCATGGGCTTCGCCGAAGCCGCCGGCGTCGGACATCGCGTACTCGAGTGGAACCTTCCGCTTCCCATCGACGCCATCGAGTATGCACAACGGCTGATTCCCGACGGAGCGCCGCGCACGTTGGTGATCAGCGCATGCTCGAGCCATGTACGAAGAAACTGGCTCGCCGAGCGCTATGCCGCCGTCGCGCGCCACGCCATCGACACCCACGGGATGCGCGTGATTTTGGCGGGCGGCCCCAGCGAAACCGAAAAGTCGATGGCGCGCGCCATCGCTGCAGAGTGCCCGGGCGTCATCGATCAGGTAGGCAAAGATACCTTGCCGCAACTGCTTGCCCTGCTCGGACGAGCGACGGTGCTGCTCGCACCGGATACGGGTCCGGCTCATATGGCCACCATGGTCGGCACGCCCGTCATCGGGCTCTATGCCGCCACCAATCCGGCGCGCAGCGGGCCCTATCTCTCGCGTCAGTGGTGTATCGACGCCTTCCCGCGAGCCGCTCAAAAGTTTAGGCACAGCACGCCGGATGCCCTGCCCTGGGCCACAAAAATCGAAGAACCCGGCGTCATGGAGCTCATCGAGGTCGCCGAGGTCTGCAGAGGTCTCGACGCCCTGCTAGCATCTCGATCATGAAAGACATCCTCGTGCCCATTTCGCCGGGCGAACTGCTCGACAAAATCACCATTCTGCGTCTTAAAGCCGCGCGCATGACCGACGCGATCAAGGTCGGCAACGTTCGTCTCGAACTCGACCTGCTCGAAAAAACCTGGCGCGACAGTGGTGCTGCTATTCCGGAAGTGGCGGCCGACGAAGCCGCTCTGCAGCGCGTGAACGAAGCCCTGTGGGACATCGAAGACAAAATACGCGACAAAGAACTCGCACAAGCGTTCGACGCCGAGTTCATCGAGTTGGCGCGAGCGGTTTACGTGACCAACGACGAGCGCGCCGCGGTCAAGAAGCGCATCAATGTGGCGCTCGGCTCACGCATCGTCGAAGAGAAGTCCTACAAGCCGTACCGCCCCGTCTGAGGGCGCTCAACGCTGCAGCGTGTACTCCGCTCCGCAATAGGGGCACTTGGCCCAGCCCGTTTTCTCGATGGGCAAATAGACTCGCGGATGCGAGTTCCAGAGTTGCATCTGCGGCATCGGACAAGACAGCGGCAGATCTTCGGACGTGACGTCGTACTTGTTCTGCGCGTTCGGCTGGATGAGAGGCGTCGTCGACATAGGCGGATTATACCGGCGATACGCGACCGGCAAAGGTGTCTTCCCAGATGCGGGTGACGGCGGCGCGCTCGGTCACGAACTCGCTCGCGTCGATGACACCGCGCTCCTCGCGTAGCGAGCGATGATGATTGCGCATGCGATACGCGCGATATGCACCGGTCAATTGGTCTACCGTCGACTGCGGCACGAGATCTCCAGAAGCTAAGGTCTCGAGCTGGCGGATGGTGTCGCTGAACATCAGCACCGCTCTATGCCGCGCGCCCTCGCGCAGCGCCCAGTACTGAGCCAGAAATTCGATATCGGCAATGCCGCCCCGATCCTGCTTGAGATCGAACTCTCCGACCTTCGACTTGGCGAGTTCGCGCCGCATGCGCTCGCGCATTGATCCCACCTCTTCACGCAAGGTGTCGCGTCGAACGAATTCTCCGAGGATGCGTACACGCTCGCGCTCGAATCGCTCACGTAATCGCGGTGAACCCGCCACCGCCCGCGCGTGCAATAGCGCCTGATGCTCCCACGTCCAAGCCGAAGAATGTTGGTAGTCGACGAAAGCCTCGATTTGCGTGATCAGCATTCCGCCTTTCCCACCCGGGCGCAGACGGACATCGACGTCATACAAGCGGCCCGCTGCCGAGTGCACCGTGAGGATATGGACGATGCGCTGCGCGAGCCTCACGAAGAAGAGTTGGTTCTCGATCGGGCGATCGCCGGAGGTCTCCTGTACCGAACCGATCGAATCGTGCAGGAATACGAGGTCGAGATCGGATCCGTAACCGAGCTCGATCCCGCCGAGCTTGCCGTAACCGACAGCACAGATCTCGACCTCGCGAGGCACGGCCTCGTCGGTGGCGCGACACGTCGGCACACCATACTGACTCGTCATCTGCGACCAGGCTTGCTGCATCGCTTTTTCGAGAATGAGCTCGGCGATATCGGTCAGGCGATCGGACACTCGCATGAGTGGCAAACTACCCGAGAGATCTGCGATGGCGACGCGAAACACCGCCGCCCGCTTGAACTGTGCGAGCGCCTCGACGAGTCGCTCCGGATCATCCGCCTCGACTCGGGCGAGGCGATCCTCGAGATCGGCGAGCAACTCTGCACGTGCCGGCGGCACGGTCAAGGCTCGCTCATCGAGCAGCTCATCGAGTAAGAGCGGATGCGCTGCGAGCTGCTGCACCAGAAAATCACCGCCTCGACAGACGCGCACGAAACGCTGCCGGGCTGCGGGGTTTTCATTGAGGAGTGCAAAATAGGCCGAGCGCCCGCCGATCGCCTCGAGCACGCGCAAAAGCCGGCGACCCATGACCAGGTGATCGTCATCGGTCTCGAGCGAGGCCAGCAGTTGCGGCACTAAGAGCTCGAGACGACGCAACCCCGTCGCATCGAGCCGCTTCACTTGCGAACTGCTTCGAAAGTCGACCAGCAGTTGCGCGAGCTCTGCGGGGTTGCTCATCCCTCGAGTAGAGAGCGCCTCGGTGAGGGCCGTAACCCCTGCCGTGTCATCCCACATCATCGACAGGCCAGTGCCGTCGATAGACGATTTCGAAGCAGGATCACGCGTGGCATCAGCAGCGACGGGCGCAAAGACGAGCGCATTAAATTCACGATGAACGTGCGCCGCATGCCGCTCGTAGTCGTGTCGCAGGGCCTCCCAACTCTCCTTGCCCATGGCACGCGCCAATTTCTGTTGCGTGGCCGGGTCTTTCGGAAGCGAGTGAGTCTGAGCGTCTGCAATCATCTGCAGTCGATTCTCGAGTATCCGCAAAAAGCGATACGCCGTATCGAGTTCGTTGACGGCCTGCTGGCGCAACAGGCGACTACGTGCGAGCTGGGGCAAGATCTCAAATAATCGCGAACCTTGGAGACGCCGATCTTGACCGCCACGAATCAATTGCATCGACTGCACGATGAACTCGATCTCGCGTATGCCACCGGGCCCAAGCTTCACGTGATCGACGAGCTCTTTACGAGCAACCTGCTTTTCGATCAACTGCTTCATTTCGCGAAGCGATTCGAAGACCCCGAAATCGAGGTAACGGCGATACACAAAAGGTCTCACCGCAGAGTCGTAAAGCTCGGCATACGCCTCAGGCGCGGTGATCGGTCGCGCCTTGATCCAGGCGTAACGTTCCCAGTCTCGACCGTGCTGCAGCAAGTAGTCCTCGAAAGAGGAAAATCCACAAGCGAGCGGCCCTGAATCCCCGAAGGGACGAAGTCGCATGTCTACGCGGAAGACGAACCCATCGACCGTCACCGACGATAGCAATCTCAGCAGGGCTTGCCCGAGGCGCGCAAAGAATTCCTCGTGACTCACCGGTGCGGCATGAATCGTCTCGCCGTAACCCGGAAAAAGGAATACGAGATCGATATCGGATGAAAAATTGAGTTCGCGGCCGCCGAGTTTTCCCATGCCGACGACGACGAGTGGCATCGCACCCCCTTCGGCATATTGCGGAGTTCCGTAGCGCTCACAGGTGCTGTGCCAGGCGACGGCCATCGCACGATTGACGGCATCATCGGCAAAGGCCGAGAGATCCTCGAGCGTCTCTTCGAGACTCGCCCGATCATTGAGATCGCGCCAGGCGATCCGCACCATCTCGCGTCGACGCCATCGGCGCAGCCACGCCTGCCACTGCGGCTCCGGCGTGTCGAGCGCCGGCGGCTCCTCGCCACCGGGCCAACACAACGACCCGCCAGCGATGCGTAGCCGCTGCAAGGCGTCGGAGCGCAGCAGATCAACGAAAAGCTCGGAATCTCGCGCCAGGCTCTCGGCGACGAAGTCGCTGCAAGCGAGGGCGTGCGCGGCTTCATTGCGCCATTCGGGCGGATAGGCTTCGGTGATAGATGGGGACATGAGAGGCATCAGGATACAAAAAAAACCCCGCACGAGGCGGGGCTATCTCTGCATGCTCTGATCGGAGGGGGAAGATGATCAGAGCACGAATAGGAGACTAATGCCGAAAGCCTTGGCAGTATGTACGGAGTAGTACCTACCGTGGCCGACATGAACGTTTCGAGTACCGATTACCGCGCAGCGATCAGCCGATTTTTGACGGGCGTCACCCTCGTCACCGCCCGACATGAGGGGCTCGCTCAGGGCATCACGGCGAGCGCCGTCGCTTCAGTCACGCTCGAGCCCCCCACTCTGCTCGCCTGCCTCAACCGCCAGTCTGCGACCTGTCAAGCCGTCAGCGGATCGGGTCATTTTTGCGTGCACATTCTCGCGGAGGACCAGCTCGAACTCGCGAGGCATTTCGCCTCGCGCAACTCGGATAAGTTCGCGAGCCTCGCATCACTCGGACTCGGCTCGGTACACGACAGCCCTCTCGGCAACCCACTCATTGCCGGGGCGATCGCCTACCTCGAATGCCGAGTCGCGACTCAGACAGATTTCGGAACCCACCGCGTGTTCTTTGGTGAAGTGTTATCCGTAGATGCTCGCGAGGGCTCACCGCTCGCGTACTTCAGGGGTCAGTTTGCAAGCTTGGGTGGCGGTAAAGCGAGCTCGTGAGCGGCAGCAGCGGCGAGCAACGTCGGCTCGTCGAATGGCGCGCCGACGAGTTGCACTCCGATCGGCAAGCCTTGATCGTCGAGCCCGGCCGGCACGCTAATCGCAGGTAGTCCCAAATAATTGAACGGTGCCGTGCAGCGCACGAGATCGCCGAGTACTTCCCACAAGCGCGTTCCGGCACCCACATCCGTTTCATCGCGACGCGGCACACGAATGGGCAACGTGGGCGTCAACAAAATCTCGCAACGACAAAAGACATCCTTGACGAACTGCTGCAGCAGCGGAATCCGGCCCTGCAAGGCCTCGAGATAGTGCGTACCGGGGATAGCGAGGCCGGTGCTCGCCCTAACGCGAACCTGAGGCGAATACTTTGTTCCGCGGGACCGCAGGGTCTCACCGTGAACGGCTGTCGCTTCCGAGTAAACGATGGCGCGACTGAGCTCAGCCAAGTGAGCTGCGAACGGAACTTCGACTTCGACGAGCTGCGCTCCAGCGGCCTCGAAACTCGCAAGCGAGCGCTCGCAGGCGAATCGAATCTGCGGATCGAGACGATCGAAGAAATGATTTTTTGGGACGCCGATACGCAGCCCCTCAACGCCTAGACCGAGTGCGTCGGCATAGTTCGGAACGGGACGCATCGAGCACTGCGCATCTTCACCATCACTGCCGGCGACGATTTTGAGAATGAGAGCAAGATCGCGTACCGAGCGCGTGATGGGGCCGAGCACATCGATCGAGGGCGAAAGTTTCATACTCCCGGTTCGAGGCAGTAGGCCGTAGGTGGGCTTTAGACCAAAAACCCCTTGCACAGACGCGGGAATACGCACCGATCCACCCGTATCGGAGCCGAGACTCGCGAACGCCGCGCCGCAGGCCACCACCGCACCAGAACCGCTCGAAGACCCGCCAGAGATGTAGTCGGGGTTCCACGCATTACGACAGTCTCCCCAAGCGGCGTTGTGTCCAGTGGCACCGAGCGCGAACTCGGCCATATTGAGCGTACCGAGTGATATCGAGCCCGCCACCTCAAGACGCTGTAACACCGTCGCGTTCCGCGAGGCTACAACGGGCTCGAGCGCTTTGGAGCCGAAGGTCGCCGCACGACCGACTCGATCGAACATGTCCTTGTGTGCGAGCGGGATGCCGAGCAAGGGCGCGAGCGGCTCGCGTCCTAATCGTCTCGCATCATCAAGCAAGGCATCGGCCAGTTCAGCGGCGCGCAGAGCGCGCTCTTTATCGAGACTCAAAAAACAATGTGTTCTCGCCTCAGCCCGTTCGGCGCTCGCGAGAGCCGTACGTACGAGATCGGCGCTACGCAACTCCCCCGCGACGAGTCGTTCGGCGGTTGACACCAGATCGGCTCCCTCTGAGTCTTTGACTCCCCGAGAACCGACATCCCTCGATGACGTACCAGGAATGTTCGCAGCGAGCGACTCGAGCGTCGGTAGATAATCGCTAGGCTCGACATCACTCAGCCTCGCGCCATCGATCTGCCGATGGAGGGCGTTGACCGCCGCAACCGCCGCGGATCCGCCTGCCGCGATACGGGCAGCCATCGCCTCGTCGTCGACCGGCACACCGTTGAGTCGCGCAATCTCGAGAACGGCGGCGGCTGACAACGAACTGGCAGAGTCCCTTCGGGTCATGACGTCGCGCGACTCAATCGACGCTTAACGAAAATGAGGCATGACGTCGCTCGCGTAGAGCGCGGCCTGCCTGACCATGGCTTCCTGACGCGCGCCATGCGGGTGCGCCACCGGCGAACCGCCAAGCTGGTAGACGTGATCGAGTCCCATGGCGAGGAGTTCGCCCAATCGATCGCGACACTTGGCCGGCGGACCGCAAATGGAAAACCAATCGACGAAGCTGTCAGGCACCTCGGCGAGATGGCTTCCCGCCTCCTGCGCATGGTGCTTCATGTCGTAACCGGTCTGCATCTTGGCAGCGAGGTCCTTGAGTTGCGGCGGCAAATGATCGAGCGGCGCATCTTTCATGCCGGCGAAATGCGCGACCATGCCGGAGATCATGCGACCGAGCGCAATCGCTCGGCGCTCATCGGGGTCACACACCAAATTGACGTAGGCGCCGATGCGAATGGACTCTCTCGGGCGGCCCGTTTCGGCAAGACGCGCGAGCGCAACGTCCATGGCCCAGCGTATGCGCTCGGGTGCGCTGCCCACGGCAAAGCTGATCCGATCACCCACATCGACCGCCATACGTATGGTCTGCGGTCCGGTGCACGCCACATCGATCACGAGCGGCTCCACCGGCAGAGAGTCATACCATCGGATCCTCGACGCCGTCCCCTCGCGATCGAGGGTTTCCCCGCGCGTGTAGGCGCGTAAGCGCTCGACGAAGGTGCGTAACTGCGCCGTGGTGCCGTTGCGGACGCCGATGTGCGCAGCCGATGAATCGCCTCGTCCAATGCCGCAAATCATTCGGCCTTTGGACTCCGCCTGTAGCGTGGAGAATGCACAAGCCGACACGGCGACGTCGCGAGTGACCGGGTTGGTGACTCCCGTACCGAGGCGCAGGGTTCGTGTCGTCTGCGTCGCCAGCGCCAACTGAGAAAACGGATCGGGGCTCAGATTTTGTGTGTCAGGACACAATAAAATTTCGTATCCCATCGCCTCGATTTCCCGGGCGAGTGTCGCGGTATAACCGGGCGACGCCTCCATCACGATTCCGAACTCGATACTCATTTGCCGAGTGTAACTGTTCGACAAACGCGTTAGCATTCGCATTATGGTTCGCCCGGTGTCGGGCGCAGATTCACGGAGACTCCACGGATGACACGTTCGCTACGCAGCCTTCTGATCGCCGGTCTCGCGGCCCTCGCTCTGACGTCACAGGCCTTCGCCGACGAATACGCTGAAACCAAAGAACTCTTCCGTAACGCCGGTCAAAGCGCTTCGTTCTTCGATCGCAGCTACGGATACGCCATTTTCCCGACCATCGGCAAAGGTGGTCTCGGCCTCGGGGGTGCGGGCGGCCGCGGTCGCGTTTACGAACAAGGTCGCTACATCGGCGATGTCCGACTCACCCAACTCAGTGTTGGCTTTCAGGCGGGTGGCCAGGCCTACAGCCAGGTCATCTTTTTGCAAGACAAACGCGCACTCGACGAATTTACCGGCGGGGAATTCACCTTCGGCGCGGGCGTCAGCGCCGTCGCCATCACAGCTGCCGCCAGCGCGACAGCGGGTACGACCGGCACCAGTGCCGGCGTGAGCGGTGGCAAACGAGACGCCACCACGACGGGTGAGTTCTACCGAGGTTTTGCGGTGTTCACGATTGCGAAGGGTGGCCTCATGTATGAGGCAGCTCTCGCGGGACAAAAATATTCCTTCACTCCCGCCGGCGCAGACGAGAAGAAAAACAGCACCGACCGACGCGTGCCGAAGCGCTAAGCCGACAGACCGTCAACCGAAGCTCGATATTAGGGCTCAGCCCTGCCATCAGCGCGCGGCGGAGTCCTGCCAACGAGGTGGCGTCATAACGAAAGGCTTGATTCCAAGTTCGGTGAACACGGCCGACGGATCAATGCTTCTGCCCTGAGTCACGACGAGTGCGACATTCCGTATCGCACTGATATCGCGGGTCGGATCGCCGTCAACGAGTATGAGATCGGCGAGCTTTCCGACCTCGATACTGCCTCGATCAGCGAGAACCCGACCGTATTTCGCTCCGTTCCAGGTTGCGATGCGCAGGGTTTCCGCAGGGGAAATACCGGCCTGAACGTAAAGCTCCAGCTCTCGCTGCAAGGTGAAACCAGCGATCGCGTCCGTCCCGGCGACGAGTGGTATTCCTTCTCGATGTAAACGACCGACGAATTCGATCATGCGCGAATAAGACGTGTTGTAGAGCGCATGCAGACGGGCATTCGGAATGTCCATGCCACCGCTCATCAGGCCACGCTGTAGCGTCGCAGGGAGATGCTCTGCGATCGACGCGTAGGCCTGCGACATCTCGCCATCGCGCTGCCTCAAAAAGTCGAACGTGGTGAGCGTCGGATCAATCACCGTGCCGCGTGATTTCAGTAGATCAAGGAAATCGCGAACCTCTCGTCCCTCGAAGTCGAGCCCTGCGGTCTTCTGAGCGGGCAGATAAAACCGCTGGAGAGTGCGCGTGTCCGTCTTGTCATCGACCAGGAAATTGAGCATCACCTGATTGATATGATTGATCTCGTCGAAACCCGCCTCGACCACGTCACGCGCCCTGAGGAACGCCGGGACATGCCCACTCACACGCATGCCGCGCTCGTGGGCATAGGCGACCGTCGCCTTGAGATGCTCGCGCGGAAAACTGTTGTAGATCTTGATCTGCGGGTAGCCGTGAGCCGAGTACCAGTCGATTGCCGCTTTCGCTTGATCGAGCGTGCTGATGACGAAACCATTACGCGCAGAATAGGGACTCTCGCCTTCGAGGAAACCCGTTGGAACGATACGCGGGCCGAAGACCTGTCCCGTTGAAGTCTGATCCATGATCTGCTGAAGGGTGGCGTTATCGTTGCCGAGGTCGCGTACGGTGGTCACACCGGCCGCCAGATTGAGCCCGCCTTCCCAGCGCCCGACATGACCATGCATGTCGAAGAGCCCGGGCAGCAGCACCCGACCTGCAGCATCGAGACTACGCTCGGCTTTGGTCGCCTCGACGCCGACCCCGGCAGGCTTGATCGCGGCGATACGCCCGCGAAGGAGATACACATCGCGCAGACCGTCGAGCAAACGCGCGTGCTCGCTATCGAATACCCGCGCATTGCGGATGACGCTCAGGCCATCGAGCGGCGTCGATAATCGACTGAAATACCCCGCGAGCAGTTCCGCCTCAGCGGCCGTCTGCCACTCGACGAGCTTCGGAATATCGCGCTCGTAGCCTTCCGGCACGGTGACGCTATAACCAGCGATCACATACGAGAAAAATTCTGGCGTTTCGCCTCGGGTGAGCCAAACAAAATCGGGTGTGAGCCCAAGTCCATTAAATATGACGAGCTCGATATCACGCCGCGAGGCACCCTCGCCCACCGTCGCCGTCTTGAGAGTCCGTCGAACGACAGAGCCCGTCGGCAACATCGAGGCAGAGCGGCCGTTCGCAGTGAGCCTCGCCATGCGCTCGTAGATCAGCGCGCTGCCGTTCATCGGCAGATACAACTTGCCCGTCGCCTGATCACTGCGTCCCCGCTCGGTGGTGGACTTCCAACTCGCGCGTGCGCCGCTCGCCTCGAAGCGTTCGTCGACTCGGGAGCCGAATGTGGTCAAGCCGCTCGCCGTATATCGGGTGTACGAGCCGTCCTCGGCGATGGCGTAACGCTCGCTGATCTCCGGACCACGGCCATTATCTTTGAAAATGAAACGGACTTCGCAGTCCGTGGGCGACTTGCAGCGCTCGACGATTTCACCAGCGCGATTTCCGCTATCGACGATGCTGACCCATCGACGAACCTTACCCTCGTCGGCGACCGCAGGCGCAATGAGAACGCCCGCGCACAGCGATACGATCAGTGCTTTGATGAGTTTCATGATCTGATGACTCCGTAGACGCTTCAGCGCCGATAATCGAGCGGCGGAGCGCGATCGCCGACGGCGCTCCGATATTTGAACTCGACGCCGCGGCGCTGCTCGAACTCCGCACGGGCACGCGCGACAAGCTCAGGTTGAGTGAATAAATCGACGGCCGTGAGAGCAAGAATCTTGCTGGCGTTCTCCATCCCTTTCAGACCGATCGTCATGCCGCCCGCGGCCACCGCCTGCCACGAGTGCGCCGGCGTACCTGGCACCCACGTCGCTGTGCGGAATCCGATGGTCGGAACGACCCAACTGACGTCGCCGACATCCGTCGATCCCATGCCGAGACGTCGGCCAATCGGTTGAACGTCACGCTCCGAACCGAGCGCCACGTCGGTCTTACCCAGGGTGGCGAACAGCTTTTCGGCGAATGCCTGCTCTGCCGGATCGTAGGTCACGCCACCCACGCGTCGCAGATTGCCGTCGACGGTCGTCGCCAGCACGTCGTTCGGCAACAGACTGTATGCGCCGTGAATGACTTCGTGCTTGACCGTAGTACCCGTACCGAGCGCTGCGGCCTCCGATACCGCAACGAGTCGATCAAAGATTTCTGCCATCACCATCGGATTGCGATGGCGCACGTAATAGAACACCTCCGCAAACTCCGGCACCACATTGGGCGCGTCGCCTCCGCGCGTGATGATGTAATGCAATCGAGCATCCTCGGGGATGTGCTCGCGCATCAGATTGGCCATGAAATTCATCGCCTCGACCCCATCGAGCGCGGAGCGTCCGCGCTCGGGTGCCGCGGCTGCATGTGCGGCAATACCGGTGAATCGAAACTTAGCACTCTTGTTGGCGAGCGTCGGCTCGTTGGTCACGGCATTACGATCACCGGCATGCCAGTGAAGTGCGACATCGACATCGCTGAACAAGCCCTCGCGAACCATGTAGGACTTACCTGCACCGCCCTCTTCGGCCGGTGTTCCATACACACGGATCGTGCCGCCGCGACGATTGGCGACCAACCAATTTTTGATGGCGATGCCCGCCGAGGTCGATCCCGTTCCAAAGAGATGATGCCCGCAGGCATGTCCGGAAATTCGACCTTTCAAAGGTGATCGTTCCGGCGTCGCGGCTTGCGATACGCCGGGTAAGGCATCCATCTCGGCCAGGATCGCGATGACGGGTTTACCACTACCGTACTCTGCGACGAACGCCGTCGGCATTCCGGCAACCCCCGAACGAACTGAAAACCCAGCATCTCGCAGCTCTTTCTGAAGTCGTGCGCTGCTCTGCTCTTCTTGATAACCGACTTCGGCCCAGTTCCACAGCTGTAGCGCGACAGCTCGATCGGTCGCGCGACGCGCTTCGACCAATTTAAGCAACGCATCATCCGCACTCGCTACGGCGGACGTCAGGAGGACAGTCAACGTAGCGGCGGCGACGGCGAGTCGTGCCGTAAAATCAGATCGTCCATTCATCAGAAGAGCTCCGATCGAGAAATCACCAACGCAAACCGAGACCTCGATACCCTTTGGCGAGCACCCAAGGCGGTCCAATCATTAAGTACACGAGATCGGTAAAGAAACTGGGTCGTCGTCCCTCGATGTGATGGCCGATGAACTGGCCGATCCACGCGACGACGAACACCAGCGCGCCGATCACGAGTAATGCCATCGCACCCATCGCTTCGAGGATGAGCGAGTTGACCCACAAACCGGCGAATGTCAGCACGGCGATGCCGAGACCGAGAGGCCTCGACAACCAGAGCCAGAACACCACGGACAGCACGGCGAGCAAGATTGCCAAAACGCCGAACGGCGGAACGACCGCTGCGAGCAACTCGGGCGTCGGCACGGCGTAGAGCATCGCCATCAGCGACCAGACGATCGCCGGCACGCAGAACACATGCAAACGCTGATTGAGCGGATGCTGATGATCTTGCGAGTACGCGTTGAACCACCGGTCGACGGGCCTGGCGGACAAAGAAAGATCTGACGTGTTCATGGTTTTCAGCTTACCTCAAGTGCCTTGCGATAGCCGCGCTCGAGCTGGGCGAGACGATCTTCGAGCCGCCCTGTATACCCGGCTGACAAACGGACCCATCCTGGACTGATCCCGGCAGCCCGTAGCGCCCCTTCATCGAGCTCACTCGAGGTGCTGGAGGCGCTTGCGCTCATGAGCGTATCGCTGAACCCGAGACTGACCGCCATGTACCCGAAATCTTCGGTGTTCTGCAGATGCTCCATGAAGCGATTCGCCCGTTCGGCACTTCCGAAATCGACACTCAATAATCCGCCGGCTCCATACCCGGGATTGGCCAGACGGCGGAACAGCGCGTGATCGGGGTGCGAAGGCAGACCCGGATATACGACTTTCGCGCCGAGGGCTTCGAGAGCTTGCGCATACGCCAAGGCACGCTCGGCATGAGCCGACATACGCAGGCCGAGATTCGGCAGTCGAGTCGCCACCTCGTATGCCGCTCGCGGGTCCATCGCGGGGCCGAGCAACATCAAGCTGCCGGTATGTAGATCGTACATGCCATCGATGAATTCACCCTCGGCACACACACAACCGGCGACGATGTCCGAGGCGCCGTTGATGAACTTGGTCAGACTGTGAATGACGACATCGGCGCCATGTAACGCCGGCGTCACGGTCACCGGCGAAAAAGTGTTATCGACGATCAGACGCGCACCATGCTCATGCGCTATGGCAGCGAGGGCGGGCAGATCTGCCACTCGTAAGGTGGGGTTCGAGACCGTCTCGCAATAGAGCACTCGGGTTTCTTTCTTGAAGGCTGCTCTGACAGCTTTGAGATCAGAGAGATCGACGAAGGTGGTATGCACGTTCGCCTTGCGCGGTAAAAAGTCGTGTAGCAACGCCCATGTGCCGCCGTACAGCGCTTGTCCGGCTACCACATGATCGCCCGAGTCACAGGCGTGTAGCAGCGCACCCGAAATCGCCGCCATTCCACTCGCGGTGCAATACGCATGAGGCGTCGCCTCGAGCGCGGCGAGATGGCGCGCGAGTACCATCACCGTGGGATTAAAGTGACGCCCGTACAGGAAGCACCCGCCCTTCGGCCCTTCGCGCCCTTCGAAGAGCGCCGGCATCTTGCCGGCCTCCATGACCGTGAAGGTCGCGCTCGTTTCGATGGAGAGATTCACGCCCCCGTGCTCACCGAACTCATGGCGAGAGCGCGCCACCCGGGCCATCGGATCCGCGACAACCGTTCGGCCGGAAAAATCACTCATGAAACACCCCCAAAAAACGAGTCAACCGTGACTGAATGTATCGTCGAGCGGTTCGAGCCGCGACGAATCGGCTCCGAGCGGTGCGGCACCCGGCGGTCGCTCGATATATCGCCGCATCTTTCCCCGCTCGCCGTCGATGAGCTGCGAAAGCCGACGTCGAATCTCCTGATCAGCCAGCGTCGGACGAGTCTGTCTACGCAGATAGTCGATCCAGGTCGGACTTTCGAATCGCTCTGTCCAAAGCACGGGATCGTCCAGGTCCTGACAAACCGACCACCGTCTCGCACCGTCGCGTCGACGAATTCGACCTAATTCATTGATGACGCCTACGAACTCAACTGCGTTGGCTTCGGGAACACGATACTCGAGCGTGACAACGATGGGTCCCGCTGACTCGTGCGGCGTCACCTGAGGCGGCTCGAATGACGCCGCGACGTGCGGGTCGAGTGATCCCGAGCGCGCAATCTGAACCGGCAGCCAACGCGCGACGACGAGCGTAATCAGTACCGTGACACCCGAGATCGCCAAAGCCGAACGAAGACCGATTTCGGAAGCGACCAGACCCCAAGACCACGCGCCAACCGCCATACCGGCGAAAGCGCAGGTTTGGTAGGTTGCGAGCGTTCGGCCTGTCACCCAGCGCGGCGACGACAACTGCACGGCGATATTGAACGTGGCAAGGCTCAAGGTCCAAACGAATCCGGCCACCACATGCGCCAGAAAAGTGGTGAACGCCCAGGGACTCTGCGAGATACCGAGCATCGCTAGCGCGGCCACCACACACAAACCTCGCAAGAGCGCATCACTCGAAAAACGCGCGCGGAATGCGGCACTCGATAGCGCACCGAGCATGGCACCGAAACCGAATCCACCGAGCAATACGCCGTACGTCGGCGCACCGCCGCCGAGAAGATCGCGAGCGACGACCGGCATCAATGCGGGCACCGCCGTAATCGGCACGGTGAAGAGCACCGCACGAACCATGATGGCAATCAGGTTCGGTGACAGACGCACGTAACGGATACCGGCTGAAATGGCCGTGCCGAGCGGCTCGGGGGGCAGCGATCGCTCAGGTTTCGGCAACTTCCAATGCTTCAACACAAAGATCAGCCCGACATACGACACGGCGTTGATCATGAACGCAGCAACCGCGCCGGCGGCCGCGACGATCACGCCACCGATCGCCGGACCGATGCTGCGCGCCAAGTTGAACCCCATGGCGTTGGCCATGACCGCCGCGGGAATCACGTCTCGCGGAACCTGCTCTGCGATGCTCGCCTGCCAGGCCGGCGCGAAAGCGGCTGCGCCGCAGCCAATTAGGAAGGTCAGCCAGAGCAACGAGGCCGGGGTGATCAGGTTAAGAAGTGCGAGCACCGCCAAACACACCGATGCCGTCAGCGCCAGCCACTGCGAGACGAGCATGATAAAGCGCCGGTCATAGTTGTCGGCTAATGCGCCGGCGATCAAAGACAAGAAGAAAAACGGTAACGCGCCGACGGCTTGTACCAGCGCGACCTGGTCGGGCGATGGCGCCATGACCGCCATCTGCCATGAGGCGCCAACCGTCTGGATGAGCCCGCCGAACGACGAGGCGAGCGAGGCCCACCAAAGCGTCGCGAAAATGCGATGTCGGAACGGCGCGAGGGTCGACGCGCGCCAGCGCTGAAAACGGGACTTCGGAGACTCGCTCATTATTGGATTTTTGCGTTGCGCAGCGAAGTGTACAGGCTGGCGAGTATCATATTCACATGACCGTCACTCTGGACTCTGTTCGCGAGGCCGCCTCCCTGCTGAAAGGCCGTGTCGTCCGCACGCCCTGTCGGCACTCCTTGACGCTTTCGGCCATCACGGGCGCCGAGATCTATCTCAAGTTCGAAAACCAACAGTTCACGGCGGCCTTCAAGGAGCGCGGCGCTCTCATCCGATTGCTCAAGCTCGATTCTGAACAACGCAAGCGCGGTGTCGTCGCCATGTCGGCGGGGAACCACGCACAAGGTGTTGCCCATCACGCCACCAAGATGGGCATTCCAGCAACCATCGTCATGCCCTCCAACACACCGTTCAACAAGGTGCAGCAAACCCAGTTGCTCGGCGCCAAGGTGGTGCTGCACGGCGAGCAACTGGCCGAGGCCGAGGCCTATGCCCATGACCTCGCCACTCGAGAAAATCTGGTGTTCGTACACCCGTACGACGATGAGGACGTCATTGCGGGCCAGGGGACGATCGCACTCGAGATGCTCGAGGAGCATCCCGACATCGACATTCTTTGTGTCCCGATCGGCGGCGGCGGCTTACTGTCGGGCATGGCCGTTGCAGCGCGGGGCCTTAAGCCTAATATCCAATTGATCGGCGTGCAGGCGAAGTCTTTCCCCGGAATGATCAATGCCGTGCGTGGTGAAACGCGCGAGTTCGGTTCGCAGACCATCGCCGAAGGCATCGCCGTGCGTAATGTCGGCAAAATCACTCGCGAACTCATTTCGAAACTCGTCGACGATATCGTTCTCGTCGACGAGGCGGATATCGAGCGCGCTATCAGCCTTCTGATCTCGATCGAAAAAACCGTCGCCGAAGGCGCTGGCGCAGCAGGTCTTGCCGCGGTGCTCGCGTATCCCGAGCGATTCACGGGGCGCAAAGTTGGGCTCGTGCTCTGCGGCGGCAACATCGATACGCGTCTGCTCGGTATCGTCTTGCAAAGGCAACTCGTACGCGAGCGCCGTCTCGTGACACTGCGCTTCGAGAGCGCTGATCAGCCGGGCACCCTCGCCCGCATCGCCTCGATCATCGGTGAGGCGGGCGGCAACATCATCGACGTCACCCACCACCGATTATTCCTCGACGTGCCGGCGAAAGCAGCGGATCTCGACTTTACCGTCGAGACGCGTGACGCCACTCACACCGAATCATTGATCGCCGCATTGACCAAAGCCGGCCTCTCGCCCCGCCTCCTCTCATCGAGTGGTGGCTGATCAAACCTAAAACTTCGGGCGTTCAGCGCGGACAGGCCTGCGGCGGCAACCCCGTCATCGCCGATACGTTGGCATCGAGCGGCCACTTTCGAAGCTCGAGATGCTGAATGCCAGGGCGTGCCGTCGGCGCCAGCGTCACTGACACCTGAACAAGTCCGCGCTCACACTCGAGTACCCAATCGCCACGCAACGCATTCTCGCTGTAGAGAAACCCGGGTCGCTCACGGCACGAACCCACCGCATCACGTAACGTGGCGAACTCGGCACGTCGACGATCTTTGGAGCGATCGAGAAATAAATTCATCGCCGCAAGCCGTTCGATCGACGCGTCATCCCAGCGCTGCATCAAGGCGTTGACCCCACGCCGTGCCTCGACAAGTGCGGGAGCAGGCTGAACTTGGCGCGGCGTGAGAGCGCCGGTACGTCGCAGACTCATCAGCGCTTCGTCGAACACCGCACCCCAACCCGTATAGGTTCGATTGCCAAACGCGATGAGCCCGACACCGTACTCAGGCAGCCAACGCATCTGCGAACCGAAGCCCGGCAAGCCACCACTGTGGGCGACCATGTGTCCGAAGTCGCAAGTCTGCGAAATGCGCAATCCGTATCCATAACCACCCGACGTCAATTGGATTGCACCGGTCGAATCGCGCGTCACGGTGGTCGGACGCGCGCGCCAGATCTGTTGCATCTCCCGCAGCGAGGATCGCGATAACGGTGATCGTGAAGAGCCATCGCGTGCCGGCCACGCGTCGAGGAAGACGCCGACATACCGTGATAAGTCTTCGAGTGAAGTGAGCATGCCGCCCATCGGCCCGAAGGCTCCATCGGCGAGCTGCGGTTCGAGTTTCCACATGTCGTCTTCACGTCGATAGCCCAAGGCCAATTGATTAGAGGACACCTCGCTGGGCTCTAGCGTCGTCGATCGCATGCCGAGCGGCTTGAGAATTTTCTGACGAACATACTCTCCGTAACCGAGGCCCGATACGTTCGCAACGACTCGCCCGAGAATCGCGTAACCGTAGTTCGAATACTCGTACGCCATACCGGGGGAATTGGAGAAGGCGATGCCCTCTCGCAGTAATTCATTGAAGCGCGATTCGGAAATCGCCAGTTGCTGATCGCCCCAAGGGTTATCCTCAGGAAATCCCGCTGACATCGTGAGTAAATGGCGGAGTGTGATCCGCGGTGCGTCGGACGTCGGGTACACGAGCGACCGCAACTCGGGCAAATATTTTTCGACGAGGTCGTCGAGCGAGAGCTTCCCAGCATCGCGTAACTGCAAAATCGCGATCGCCGTGAAACTTTTCGTCATCGATGCAATTCGAAAGACCGTATCTCGCTGCACCGGGGCCTGCGATGCCACGTCACGCAAGCCCGCGACGCCCACATGGACGAGCTGGCCGTCGATCACGACACCCCAGGCCGCACCCGGCACCTTTTCACGGGCGAGAAACGCTCGAACCTGCTCGTCGATCTCCGGAAACGCCACCGCGAGCTGCTCGCGACGCTCAGGGTTGGCGAACGATGGCGGCGGCGCAACCCATGACGGCGGACTCGCGGAATTCGCCGTGGTAAACGTTGCGCTGCATACTGTCAGCAAAATGATCCAAAGCCCGAAAGTCGAGTTACGATGGTTCACCGGTCTGATCCTCAACCATGAGAAGCGACATGCTCCGCTTCGATGACTCCCAGCATGATCAGCCTCGCGCGCCGAGGCAAGCGACGACGCCCTCAGATACCGTTTTCATCGGCGTTGCGATCCTCCTCGGCTTGATGATCTCGGCGGGCGCTCCCGCCCGCGATCCGCCATTGACGGAGGTTCTAGTCACGGCGCCGGAGCCTCGCTATGTGGCTCCGACCCTGCGTGATCGAATTGGTCGAATCTGGGCACCGGTCTATATCGACGGGCAAGGCCCTCTACGTCTCGTCCTCGATACCGGCGCCACGACGTCGGCGCTCACTTACGACGCAGCAAACCTACTTGCTCTACCTGTCGACCGAGCGCGCAAAGTATTGCTCCGCGGAACGACGGGCGTCGCACCGGCCACCGTCGTCAAAGCAAAGCGAGTCGAGATCGGTGACTTCCTCGCCGAAAATCAACGACTCGTCCTCGTCGACGATGCCTTCGGCGGAGCCGACGGCGTCCTGGCAACGGGCGCGCTCAGCGAGCGTCGTATCGTTGCCGAGTTTCGTAATGACCGAATCGAGATCACGCGCTCCCGCGGACAACCCGCTCCGCCAGGTTTCTCGGTGATTCCGGTGCAAGTTGCTCCAAAGCGTGTGCCATGGGTAGAAGCTTGGGTTGGCCCGGTGAAGGTCAAGGCGGTGATTGATACAGGCGCGCAGCAGACGCTCGGAAATGTGGCGCTTCGCATGGCACTCATCGAAGCGCGGCGTCGCGGCGTCGAGGGGTATCCGGAGGACGTCATCGGCATCACCGGCAATGTGCAAGACGGCATCAACTTACGGGTGCCGACGATTCGCTTAGGTGGCGTGCGGGTTAATCACGCGCGTATCAATTTTCTTGATCTTCACATCTTCGAGCATTGGCGCCTCAACGATGAGCCCGCAATGCTCATCGGTATGGATGTGATCGGCGTCCTCGACACCTTCATCCTCGATTACCGTCGTCGTGAATTACAGATTCAGACTCGCGGCTGAACTTTGCCGCTAAGCTGCATGAGTGCTGCGCGCGAAGCCTGCTCCAACAGGTCGAGCACCCGCTCGAAGGCTGCGCTATCTCCGTAGTAAGGATCCGGAACATCTCGCTCGTCGGGATACGATGCAAACTCCAAGAAACGGACGGCTCGAGCGGCACTCGCGGCGGGCGCCATCGCGAGTAACCTCGAATGATTGTCAGCATCCATCGCAAACAAGAAATCGAACCGATCGAAATCCGCAGGGGTTACCTGTCGAGCCCGCAGAGGCGTCAAGTCATACCCTCTCCTCTTCGCCGCATCGATCGATCTAGGATCAGGCGGCTCGCCGACGTGATAGGAATGCGTGCCTGCCGAGTCGACTTCAAGTTGGAGTTGCGGAAACTCTCGCCTGGCAATCTCTCGAAATACGACCTCTGCGGTCGGCGACCGACAGATGTTGCCCATACAGACAAAAAGAACTCGCCTCGTCATCAGCCTTTCTCGAACGCCATCCAATCGGGACTCCGCAGCGCATCGAGTTGCTGCCACAAATCACTCACATGCTCTTGCCAAAAGCGCGGACTCGAGAACCACGGGAAAGCTCGCGGGAATGCAGGATCCTCCCAGCGTGCCACCACCCAAGCCGAGTGATGCACCATACGCAGCGCCCGTAACGGCTCGATCAGGGCCAACTCCTGCGACTCGATATGATGAAACTCGCGATAGCCCGCGACGAGTTCCTGCCACTGCCCGCGCCGCTCATCGAGCGATCCGGAGAGGAACATCCATAAATCCTGAATACGCGGTCCACTCATACAGTCGTCGAGATCGACGAAGACGGGGCCGCGTTCGTTCCAGAGCACGTTACCGAGATGACAATCGCCATGTAACCGAATCTTTCCGACCGGTCCGCAGTCTGCGAACACGTCGTCCACGTGCTCGATCAACTCTGCCGAGACCTCGGCGTACTTGTCGATCAAGCTCGCATCCAGCGCACCGTCATTGATCATCCGCGCGAGAAACGCCGAATCGAGTAAGGCCTCGCGGGCTCGCCAACCCAGCCGTTCGCTCGTCAATGCCGGACGATGATCGAATTTTCGGGTCGCACCGATCGCATGCATTCTTCCAAGCGTACGCCCGATGAGATCGGCGGAGCCGCGCGCGTCGATTTCTGCGGCTCGCGCTGCAATCCGCGGAAACACCGCAAAACGCAACCCTCCGTGCTGATGCAAGGTGCTACCGTCAAACGTCATGGGCGCAGCGACAGGTAAATCTCCGCCGACGAGCTCTGCAGCGAAGGCGTGTTCTTCCAAAATCTGCGCGTCGCTCCACCGCGCGGGTCGATAGAACTTGAGCACCAGCGTGCCATGGGTCAGCGAGCCAAGCTGATAAACACGGTTCTCGTAAGAGTTGAGAGCGAAGAGCCGAGCGTCGCATTCGATACCGAGCGACTCGGCCGCGGCAAGTACGGCGTCTGGCGTCAATTCTTCGAAAGGACGACTATCGATCATCACTCAGCAAGCCGTACCTTTGATGAGATCGGCTGCGCGCTCGGCGATCATGATCGTCGGAGCGTTCGTGTTGCCGCCAATGAGACGCGGCATCACGGAGGCGTCGATCACGCGTAGCGACTCGACACCCCGCACTCGCAGAGCGGGGTCGACCACCGATTGCTCGTCGCTGCCCATCCGGCACGTACCCACGGGATGATAGATCGATTCCGCCTTTTCGCGGATCGCTTGGGCGAGCTCTGCATCGCTGCGCACCGAAGCACCCGGAAAGATTTCCGCGCCCTTCACATCATCAAACGCTCGCGCCGCCAGCAAATCTCGTGACATCTTCACACCCTCGATGAGGCGCTCTAGATCGCCCTCCGCGCTCAAATAATTGGCGTGAATCAGAGGTGCGTCCGTCATTGACCCCGACCGCAACCCGATATGACCTCGACTCGCGGGGCGCAGAAAGCAGGCGTGCAGCGTATAACCGTGGCCGGGCATACGATTACGACCGTGATCGTCGAGCTGCGCCGGAACGAAATGGAACTGAATGTCTGCGCGCGAATCCGTCGCCAAACGAGAGCGGAAAAATCCACCGACTTCGGCGATGTTCGATGCGCCGGGGCCCGAGCGCGTCAACAAGTACCGCAAACCCGCGAGCCCTTCCTCGAAGAGATTCATGTCATAGCTGATAGGTCGCGTGCTTTTGTGCAAGGTGCAGTAGTCGAGATGGTCTTGGAGGTTACGCCCGACCTCTGGGTGCGGCACACGAACGGTTATTCCGACTGACTCGAGCGCATCGATCGGCCCGATACCCGAGCACATCAACAGTTGCGGAGAGTTGATGGCGCCTCCGCAGAGCAATACCTCACGACGAGCTCGTACGCGTTGGCGCCTCGAGTCACGCTCATACTCCACACCGACTGCTCGATCGCCCTCGAGTATCAACTGCTGTGCGGCCGCACCGGTGAGCACGCGCAAATTTGCACGCGACGAGGCAGGCCGCAGGTATCCGACCGCGGTGCTGCAGCGTCGGGCACGGCGCAGGGTGGCCTGATATCCGCCGAACCCCTGCTGATTCGCGCCATTGAAATCCTCGTTCAAAGAATATCCGCGCTCGACTGCAGCCTGCAGGAATACATCACTCAAAGCATTTCGGTGGCGCAGATCTTCGACGTGTAACGGACCGCCCGCACCGTGATAGACCGAGGCGCCACGCTGCTGATGTTCGGCTTTCCTGAAGTAAGGCAACACGGCATCGAAATGCCAACCCGATGCACCGAGTGCCGCCCATTCATCGTAATCAGCGGCATCTCCGCGTACGTAGCACATGGCATTGATGGAGCTGCTGCCACCCAGCACTCGGCCTCGTGGCCAATAAAGACGCCGACCGAGTAATTGAGGTTCGGGCTCCGTGTCGTAGCTCCAATTGATCTTGCGATGACCGACGAGCCGAGCGAGACCTGCGGGCATATGAATGAGCGGATGCCAGTCGCGCCCACCCGCCTCGAGCAGCAACACTGACACCTGCGGATCTTCGGTCAGACGATTTGCGAGCACGCAGCCCGCAGACCCGGCACCGACGATGATGTAGTCGTACTCTCGACTCATGCGTTGCGAGTGTACCCGCCCGATCATCGCTCGATCACGCGAAACCGGATCTTGGCCGATGGCGGTATCTGGCCGGCGAGATCGAGGTGATGCTCCGCCACCACGGCGATCACGGGGTAGCCGCCCGTTACGGGATGATCGGCTAGAAGTAACACCGGCTGACCATCGTGAGGAACCTGGATGGCACCGCTCGTCATACCCTCGCTTGGTAGCTCGTCGGTCTTCCGTCGTGTCAGCGTTTTTTCACCGTGGAGCCTCAACCCGATGCGGTTCGATTGTGGCGTTACCCGCCATACTTGGTTGCACAAGAGTTGCAGCGCGTCTTCGGTGAACCACTCATCACGGGGCCCGACAGAGATATCGATCACGACCTCGTCACCGGCCTTCGGCAGAACCTGCGCCGCATGCGCAGTGATGACCTCAGGCGTCGACCCGTGCGCTGCGCGACCAACCGGGAGGACCGAGCCCTTGACGACGGGTCCTGGGCCGAGCGCGGCGAGCACATCTCTCGACGAACTGCCTAGGGTCTGTCGTACGTCGATTCCGCCACGTACCGCGAGATAAGTCCGTACACCTTGCGTGGGATAGCCGAGCTTCACGAGATCACCCGATCTCAGGCTGATCGCCGTATTCATGGCAGCGTCTACGATTTCACCCGAGGCGCGAGTGATCGTGATCGTCACCGGCGCGCCTGCACAGGCGATCACGACGTCATCCGAACATGTGAACGCCCAATGACCGAATGCGATCTCGAGAGCAGCGAGATTCGGCGGATTTCCCGCTACGACGTTCGCCCGCTGCAGGGCCTCACGATCGAGGGCGCCCGAAGCCGAGACGCCGATCGCGGCATGACCCGGCCGACCGAGATCCTGCACGAAGGCAGGGAGCGTCGCAGCGATCACTTCCAGATAGGGACGATCGACAGGATTTTCTTTGGTGGGCGTCTCGGCGATTTGAGCACTGTCGCGAGCGACGAATTTCACTCGCGTACCCGGCGTGAGAATCGCCGGTGATGCGCGAGTGGGATCCCACATCGGCATCGACGTCGTGCCGATGATCTGCCAGCCACCCGGACTCGCTTGCGGATACACACCGCAGTACAGGCCACCCAGGGCGACTGACCCCTTGGGGACGATCGTCCGAGGTGTCGACTTTCGCGGTACCCGTAGCGTTGCATCACCGCCAACGAGATAGCCAAAGCCCGGCGAAAACCCGCAGAACGCGACCGTGAATTCGCTCTCACCGTGTCGCCGAATCACCTCCTCGATACTGAGTCCGCACAGTTGTGCGACCTCGGCGAGATCCTCACCGTCATAGCGCATCGGGATCTCCACCCGATTTCCTTGAGTGCGACTGCTTGCCGTGAGATCGCGCGCTGCAAGCGCCTCGATAAGCGTCGGCGGGGTCCAACGCGCGGGATCGAAACGCAGCATGAGTGTCTGCGCAGCGGGAAGAATCTCGCTGATCCCGTCGAGTGGCGCAGTCGTCAGGCTCGCGTGTAGCGCGAGCACATCATTGAGGGTCGCAAGTTCGACGAGCACCGTCGAACGATTGACGGATAAAACACGCATCGTCAGGCGTAACGCCCTGTCATGAGGTGCTTCGCGACACGACGTGCGGCGGCAGAAAAGACGCTATGCCGACGCCCTCAGCCTCGAGACGGCGTCGTACTTCTCGCGCAATTGCGAGGGCAGCGGGACTATCGCCGTGAACACAGAGCGATTGCGCCTCGATTTGAATCACGCTGCCGTCGATGGCCTCAATCGTTCCGTGCACAGCGAGTCGGACCATGCGCGCGGCGATCAGGGAAGGATCGTGCAGTACGGCGCCGGGCTCCCGCCTCGGCACGAGCCGCCCCTCTTTCGTGTAGGCGCGATCTGCATAGGCCTCTGCGACGGCACGAAGGCCTGCAGCGCGGGCCTGAGCCAGGATGGGTGCGTTGGCGAGGCCCACCATGGCGAGCGAGGGATCGGTCGACTTGATGGCCTCGATCACCGCGGCGCCTTGTACGGGATCAACCGCGATCCGGTTGTAGAGTGCGCCGTGCGGTTTCACATAACTCACCGTCGCGCCGACGATATTCGCAAGGCCCTTCAGTGCACCGATTTGATACGCCACATCCGCGATGAGATCTCCTGGCGCGATCTCCATATCGCGCCGACCGAAGCCGACGATGTCGGGATACGACACGTGAGCGCCGATAGCGACGCCACGCTGAGCGGCGACTTTGAGCGTTCGAAGGATTCCCGCCGGGTCGCCGGCGTGAAAGCCGCAAGCGATATTGGCACTCGAGACGATATCGATCATCGCCGCGTCGTCCCCCATCGACCACGCGCCGTAACTCTCGCCGAGATCGCTATTTAGATCGATCGTTTTCATTTTTTGATTTCCAAGCTTATGGGTCGAGCAGCGCGAAGATCGGTCCGATCGACTTGTATCCCATGTACCACGTGAGTGCGCAGACGAATACGCCGAGACTGAGTAGCCCTCGCGGATATCGATGGCCGCCCATCAAGTCGGAGCGAGCCCACGCGGCATAGAGAAAGATTGTTAAACCAATGGGGAGAATCAATCCATTCAATCCGCCGACGAACACCAGCATTTTGGCGGGCGGCGTATTGATGACGAGATAGAGCGTCAGTGAGAGGCCAATGAAGCCGACGGTGATGAGATTACGGGCGCGCTCACTCAGGTTCGATTTAAAAATCGTGAGGAACGACACAGACGTGTACGCCGCTCCGATGACGCTCGTGAGCGCCGCTGACCAAAGAATAGCGCCGAATATTCTTAACCCCGCTTCACCGGCCGCCGCCTCGAAAGCTTGCGCCGCAGGATTGGCGCGATCACCCGAAACGTCGATCGTGGTGCCCGCATGCACCACGCCGAGGACTGCTAGAAACAACACGAAACGCATCACGCCCGTGACGGCAATGCCCGTCAACGCTGCACGACTGACCGCAGACACGTTTTCAGGTCCGACCATCCCTTTGTCGAGTAACCGATGCGCACCCGCATACGTGATGTAGCCGCCCACGGTACCGCCGATGATGGTGGTGATCGTCGCGAAATCGACTCGATCGGGGAAAACCGTCTGACGTAGCGCCTCACCGATCGGCGGCGAAGACATGACTGCGACATAGATCGTCAAGGCAATCATGGCGACGCCCGCGACGATGATCACGCGATCAAACGCCATTCCCGCGCGTCGAGAAAGAAAGATACCGGTCGCGAGCAGCGCGCTCACTGCCCCGCCCCATTTCGCATCGAGCCCGACGAGCGCATTCAAGCCGAGACCCGTACCACCGATATTGCCGATGTTGAAAAATAATCCGCCGATCACGACGAGCGCTGTGAGCAGATAGCCGGCGCCCGGAATCGCGGCATTGGCAAGTTCCGACGCCCGCATTCGCGTCAAGGTCACGATACGCCAGATGTTCACCTGAACGACGAAATCGATGAGAACCGAGACGAGAATGGCGAAGGCGAAGGCCGCTCCCAGTGTGCGAGTGAAGGTCGCCGTCTGGGTGATGAAGCCCGGGCCGATCGCTGAGGTCGCCATCAAAAAAATGGCTGCCGTGAGCGAAGCACGACGCGATGTCACAAATTCCGCCCCTGTCATACCGCAGCACGATACCCGAAGGCGCAAATTCGTCCACGCGGCCATAAAGAAAAAGCCCCGCCGGTTTCCCGACGGGGCCTTTCATTCATCGGACGATGAGACGCGAGTCGCGTCTTACATGCCCATGTCGCCCATGCCGCCCATGCCACCCGGAGCCGGGTGCATGTGGTCATGGTCGTCCTTCGGCGCCTCGGCGATCATCACCTCGGTGGTGAGGAGCAGGCCCGAGACCGACGCTGCGTTCTGCAGCGCAAGACGCGTGACCTTCGCCGGATCGAGGATGCCGAAGTCGAGCATGTCGCCATACTCGCCCGTGGCGGCGTTGTAGCCGTAGGCACCCTTGCCCGCCTTGACCTGGTTGAGGATCACCGCAGCGTCCTCACCCGCGTTCTCGACGATCTGACGCAGCGGCTCTTCGATCGAGCGAGCGAGGATGCGAATACCGACCGTCTGGTCTTCGTTCGCACCTTCGAGCTTCTCGAGGGCCTTGGTGGCGCGGATGAGCGCCACACCGCCGCCCGGGACCACGCCCTCTTCGACGGCCGCACGCGTGGCGTGCAGAGCGTCTTCGACGCGCGCCTTCTTCTCTTTCATTTCGATCTCGGTGGCCGCGCCAACCTTGATCACGGCCACACCGCCGGAGAGCTTGGCCACGCGCTCCTGCAGCTTTTCTTTGTCGTAGTCGCTCGTGGCTTCTTCGACCTGCTGACGGATCGACTCGATGCGAGCCTTGATATCGCCCGCCTTGCCGGCGCCGTCGATGATCGTGCTGTTTTCCTTCTCGATGACGACCTTCTTGGCCTCACCGAGATCGTTCAGCGTCGCCTTCTCGAGCTGCAAACCGACTTCGTCGGAAATGACCGTACCGCCCGTGAGGACCGCGATGTCCTGCAGCATGGCCTTGCGACGATCACCAAAGCCCGGCGCCTTGACGGCGGCGACCTTGAGAATGCCGCGGATATTGTTGACGACGAGCGTCGCGAGCGCTTCACCCTCGACGTCTTCGGCGATCACGAGCAGCGGACGGCCCGACTTCGCAACGCCTTCGAGCACCGGCAACATTTCGCGGATGTTCGAAATCTTCTTGTCGACGAGCAGGATGAACGGCTTCTCGAGCTCGACAGTCTGGTTGGCCTGCTGGTTGATGAAATACGGCGAGAGATAGCCGCGGTCGAACTGCATACCCTCGACGACGTCGAGTTCGTTCTGCAGGCCCGAACCTTCTTCAACCGTGATCACGCCTTCCTTGCCGACCTTTTCCATCGCCTGCGCGATGGTCTTGCCGATCGACTCGTCGCTGTTGGCGCTGATCGTGCCGACCTGAGCGATCGCCTTGTTGTCCTTGCAGGGCTTGGCGAGCTTCTTGATTTCTTCGGTGGCGACGATGACGGCCTTGTCGATGCCGCGCTTGATGTCCATCGGGTTGCGGCCCGAGGCCACTGCTTTCAACCCTTCACGGATGATCGCCTGAGCGAGCACCGTGGCCGTGGTCGTACCGTCACCCGCCTCGTCGGAGGTGTTCGAGGCGACTTCCTTGACCATCTGGGCGCCCATGTTCTCGAACTTATCCTTCAGCTCGATTTCCTTGGCGACCGAGACACCGTCCTTCGTGACGGTCGGGGCGCCGAAGCTCTTCTCGAGCACGGCGTTGCGGCCCTTCGGGCCGAGAGTGGCCTTGACGGCATTGGCGAGGACGTTGACGCCGCGCACCATGCGCTGGCGAGCGTCATCACTGAAACGAACTTCTTTAGCAGCCATTTGATTGTTCCTTAGGTGAAATAGTTAGGCTTACTTGCCTTCGATGATGGCCATGATGTCTTCCTCGCGCATGACGAGGAGATCTTCGCCATCGACCTTCACTTCGGTACCGCTGTACTTGCCGAAGAGGATCTTGTCGCCGACCTTGACGTCGAGCGCACGGACCGAGCCGTCTTCGAGAATCTTGCCCTTGCCGATGGCAATGACCTTGCCCTGCGAGGGCTTTTCGGTGGCTGAGTCGGGGATGACGATACCGCCCGGGGAGGTGCGTTCCTCCTCCAGGCGCTTCACGATCACGCGGTCATGAAGCGGACGAATTTTCATGTTTCGCTCCTAAATACAACAGTTGACTGAAAGGATACCGGAGGGTGTTAGCACTCCCCCCATGTGGCTGCTAATAATAGCGACGGAAAGTTCCATTTCAAGGGCGGACCCGGCTATCCTGTTTTGCTCTTCGCAGGCCGGTTTTTGGACCCTCAAAACTCCGCTAACTCAATGAAATTAAAGAC
Organism: Steroidobacteraceae bacterium; assembly: GCA_017853175.1. GTDB lineage: Bacteria > Pseudomonadota > Gammaproteobacteria > Steroidobacterales > Steroidobacteraceae > UBA964. Next base: position 41,707 of record JAFMKA010000007.1, read on the forward strand.
TTTATCGCTGTCGGGACTCGCTCTGATCGCGAGTTTTTTCTCGGGATCGACGTTCGCCCAGCTCGGCGAATCCGAGTTTCTACCCCCCGACCAGGCGTTTCGGGTCGAGGTGGCGGCCCAAGGCGCCGACATGATTCGGGTCGATTTTCTGGTGACCCCCGGTTATTACCTCTACAGGCATCGGTTCAACTTCAGCCTCGATACGGCCGCAGGCACCCCGAACGCCACGCTCGGCTCGCCCGATATTCCGGAAGGTGAGTGGAAGGAAGACGAGTTCTTCGGGCGCCAGCAGGTGTTCCACGAGGGCGTCAGCGTCTCGATTCCGGTATCGCGTACGCCCGGTGGCGTCCTCGAACTGCCGATCATCGTCGGCCTGCAGGGCTGTGCCGATAAAGGTCTCTGCTACCCGCCTGAAAAGCGTCGTTTCAAAGTGTCGCTGCCGGCGACGAACTCGGCGATCGGTGGTGACCTCGGCGATCGCTCGACCGACCGCGCATCATCCGCATCGGCGAGAGCGCCGTCTGGCAGCGCTCAAGGCTTCGTCTCAGAGCAAGACCGACTCGCCGAACTCATCCGCACGGGTCATCTGTCGTTCGTACTTCTCACGTTCTTCGGGCTGGGTTTACTTCTCGCGTTCACGCCCTGCGTGCTGCCGATGGTGCCCATCCTCTCCGGCATCATCGCCGGACAAGGCAGTGGCGTCACCACGGGCCGTGCATTCGCACTCTCGCTCTCCTACGTGCTGGGTATGGCGGTGATGAATACGCTTGCGGGCGTCGCCGCAGCCGCTGCAGGGCAGCAGATCCAGGCCCTATTCCAGCAACCTTGGATCATCATGCTCTTTTCTTTGATCTTCGTGGCCCTCGCGCTGTCGATGTTCGGGCTCTTCACCATCCAGCTGCCCGCCTCGCTGCAAACTCGTCTGAGCGAAGTCAGCAATCGTCAGCGTGCCGGCACCTTCGGCGGTGTCGCCGTGATGGGCGCCTTGTCCGCGTTAATCGTTTCGGCCTGTGTGGCACCGCCTCTTTTCGCTGCGCTCGCGGTGATCGCGCAGACCGGCGATATGGTACGCGGCGGCAGCGCGCTCTTCGTCATGTCACTCGGCATGGGTGTGCCGCTGCTCGTCATCGGCACTTCCGCCGGTCGTCTGCTGCCCAAAGCGGGCGGTTGGATGGATACGGTCAAAAAATTCTTCGGCGTGCTAATGCTCGCGGTAGCGGCGTGGATGTTGAGCCGCCTCGTCGAAGATCGCGGGTCGTTGTTGCTGTGGGCCGTACCTGCCAGCATCGGCGCGTGGCTGCTCCTCAGCGAGTTCAAAACGCGCTCGATCACCGGCTGGGTCATGCGCGGTCTCGGTGCAGTTCTCGGGCTCTATGCACTCGCCTTGATCGCCGGCGTGTTCTTAGGCGGACGCGATCCGCTCGCACCGATCCCACAGCTGGCCAAACCCGAGAAAACACTTCAGTTCACCGTTATCAAGACGGTGGATGACCTCGATCGTGTGATCGCCGCGGCAGCGGCCGAAGGTCGTCCGGCCATGCTCGATTTCTATGCAGACTGGTGCGTCTCCTGCAAAGAAATGGAGCGCTACACCTTTACGGATACTGCAGTGCAAGCCGCGCTCGCGAATGCCGTTTTGCTCAAGGCCGACGTCACCGCGAACGACGAAGCCGATCAGGCTTTGCTACGCCGCTTCGAAATCTTTGGACCACCGACCATCGCGTTTTGGGGGCCTGACGGCGTCGAGCGAAAGAACTACCGCGTCGTCGGCTTCATGAAGGCCGATGAATTCGCGCGCGTCGCAGCCGAAGCGACCGGCAACTCCGATACGATCAAGTAATTCAGTCAGGCCTCTCGACTCATGAAAAAATCCACGATTCTCGTCATCGCTGTCGCCGTCATGGCGGGCGCCATCGCCTTCGTCGCGATCCGCAGTTTCCTCGAACCCAAAACACCTGCGTCGGTCACGTCGGATATCGCTCCGATGCCGGGCGCTTCGGCAGCCTCGGCCAGTGCGCCGGCCTCCGTCGCCCGCGCGATCCCTGAGGTGCTCCCCGACTTCTCTCTCGCTACGCTCGAGGGACCTCCTCGCGCACTGTCGAGTTTCCAGCAACCGTCGCTCATCGTGAATTTTTGGGCGACTTGGTGCGCTCCGTGTCGTCGCGAAATTCCCTTGCTGCGTCAGTTGCGCGCCGAACGCGCGGCTCGCGGCGTCGAAGTCGTTGGCGTCGCCGTCGATTTTCGGGAAGACGTCATCAAGTACGCCAAAGAGATCGGTCTCGATTATCCGCTGCTGATCGGTGAAGAAGACGGTGTGGCTGCGGCAGACCTCTTCGGTGTCAGCACGGCTTTTCCGTTCACCATTTTCGCTGACGGACAACGTCGTATCGTCGCCGTAAAAATTGGCGAACTGCATGGCGACGAAGCGAATTTCATTCTCGATCAGGTTGAACGCATCAACAGCGGTAAGCTTCCGGTCGAGCAAGCGCGCGTCATGATTCGGGATGAAATCAAGCGACTCGACGCCCTGAGGGCGGAGAAATCTCCAAGCTGACGACAAATAGGGTACATTTTCCGCCCCCACGGAGGTCCCATGGACATTCGCAAGGTCAAAAAACTCATTGAGCTGCTCGAAGAATCGGGTATCGCCGAAATCGAAATCAAGGAAGGCGAAGAGTCGGTGCGCATCAGCCGCATGTCGACCGGTGCCGTCGTCGCGCAGCCTGCGATGTTCGCGCCGCCTCCGATGCCCGCGCCCGTGGCGGCAGCGGTTGCTGCAGCGCCTGCCGCGTCCGCCGTGGTACCTGCTTCAGCGTCCGCCGACCATATCGTGCAGGCGCCCATGGTCGGTACCTACTATTCGGCACCAGCGCCCGGTGCGAAGCCGTTTGTTCAAATCGGTGATGAAGTCAAAGTCGGTCAGGTGCTCTGCATCATCGAAGCCATGAAGATGATGAATCAGATCGAATCTGATCGCGCCGGTAAGATCACCTCCGTGCTCGTTCAGAACGGAGATCCGGTCGAGTTCGGTCAACCGCTGTTCTCCATTCAGTAATCGCTCGTACACCCGTGATCGACAAGATCGTCATCGCAAACCGAGGTGAAATCGCCCTGCGCGTGTTGCGCGCCTGTCGCGAGCTCGGTATCAAGACGGTCGCCGTACACTCCACGGCCGATGCCAACCTGAAGCACGTGTTGCTCGCCGACGAATCGGTGTGCATCGGCCCACCGGCGTCGGGCAAAAGTTATCTCAACATGCCCTCGATCATCGCGGCGGCCGAATTGACGGATGCCGCAGCCATTCATCCAGGCTACGGATTCCTTTCAGAGAATGCCGATTTTGCGGAGCGAGTCGAACAAAGCGGCTTCACCTTCATCGGCCCCAAGGCCGAAACGATCCGCATGATGGGCGACAAAGTCTCGGCCATCAAAGTCATGAAAGAGCACGGTGTGCCCTGCGTGCCAGGCTCAGGCGAACCGCTCGGACTCGACAACGACGAGAACCTCCGAATCGCCAAAGATATTGGTTATCCAGTGATCATCAAGGCCTCGGGTGGGGGTGGCGGACGCGGTATGCGTGTCGTACATAACCCCGCGGCACTCATCCACTCCATCAACGTGACCCGATCCGAAGCGCTCGCCGCTTTCGGTAACGATCAGGTCTATATGGAGAAGTTTCTCGAGAAGCCGAGGCACATCGAGTTTCAGATTCTCGCCGATCATCACGGCAACGTGATCCACCTCGGTGAGCGCGACTGCTCGATGCAGCGCCGTCATCAGAAGGTGATCGAAGAAGCCCCTGCGCCCGGCATCACCGACGCTCAACGGCACAAGATGGGTGAGCGCGTGGTCGAGGCCTGCGAGGCCGTGGGCTATCGCAGCGCAGGTACACTCGAGTTTCTGTACCAAGATGGCGAGTTCTATTTCATTGAGATGAACACGCGCATCCAGGTCGAGCACCCCGTCACCGAACTCATCACGGGTATCGATCTCGTGAAGGCCCAGTTGCGTATTGCATCGGGTGAAAAACTGCCCTGGAAGCAATCGGACATCGTGCTACGCGGGCACGCGCTCGAATGCCGCATCAACGCAGAAGACGCAAAAACCTTCATGCCCTCGCCGGGACCTGTGCGACTGTGGCACGCGCCAGGAGGCCCCGGCGTACGCGTCGACAGCCACATGTACTCGGGCTATGCCGTGCCGCCTCACTACGACTCGCTCATCGCCAAGTTGATTTCTTATGGTGAAGATCGCGACACGGCCATCGTCCGCATGCGTAATGCACTCGCAGAGATGGTGGTCGAGGGCATCAAGACCAATGCAGCCTTGCACCAGGAGATTCTGGCGCACGCCGCGTTCCATCAAGGTGGTCTCGATATCCACTACCTCGAGCGTCGGCTCGGCCTGAAGTGACCCGCGCCCCCATGCGCGCGGTGACACTCGATCTTGATGGGCTAGACGCCGACGCCGTAGAAACGGCCTGCTTCGAGGCGGGCGCCTACTCTGTCGTGCTCACTGATCAACACGATGACGCCATCCTTGAGCCGAAGCCCGGAGAGATCCGACTCTGGCCCACCACTCGTCTGCAAGCGATCTTTCCCGACGAATCTGCCAGCGCCGAACAACTCGTTGCGCTAGCCGAACGCCTCGGTTGCGAGCGCTCGCGTCTCGCCGTCGAGGACGTCGAAGAGCGCGTCTGGGAACGCGAGTGGCTCAAAGATTTCAGGCCGATGCGATTCGGAGATCACCTCTGGATCTGTCCTTCGCATGCCGAAGTGGACGAGCCCGGCGCTAAGGTCGTTCGCCTCGACCCCGGTCTCGCATTCGGTACGGGCACGCACCCGACCACTCGGCTCTGCCTCGAATATCTCGATATGCGGGCAGCGCGTCGGGCTCGTGAACCAGACCGCATAGTCGATTTCGGTTGCGGCTCGGGCGTGCTCGCCATTGCCGCCTTGCGGCTGCAGCCGGCCGCACGCGCGTTCGTGCATGACATCGACTCTCAGGCCCTCATCGCAACCTCCGATAACGCGCGAGCAAATGACGTCGATCAGCGTATCGAGTCATTCGTCGAAGCAACGACTCTGTCGACACGCCTCACGCAGCAGGGCGGGGTCGAACTCGTACTCGCCAATATTCTCTCCGGCCCACTCTGCGAACTTGCTCCGCAACTGATTGGCTTGCTCGCACCGGGTGGCGAAATCGTACTCGCCGGCTTGCTCGAGGAGCAGGCCGATGAAGTCATCGCGGCTTACGCTCCCGCGATTTCATTGATGCGTTGGCGCGCGCTCGAAGGTTGGACCTGCCTCGCGGGGCGCCTCGCATGAGCGAGGCGTTTCGCATCGGACCTTGGCGTATCCCGGCGCCCGCGGTGTTGGCGCCGATGGCGGGCGTCACGGATCGCCCGTTCCGTATTCTGGCGCGGCAACTCGGCGCGAGTCTGGCCGCATCGGAGATGATCACGTCCGATACTCGTCTCTGGAACTCGCGCAAATCGCGGCAGCGTATGAACCACGAGGGCGAACCCGAACCGCGCGTAGTGCAGCTCGCCGGCGCGGACCCCGAGGCACTGGCTGAGGCGGCGCGTCGAAATGTCGATCTCGGTGCTCAGATCATCGACATCAACATGGGTTGTCCAGCCAAAAAGGTCTGCAACCGTCTCTGTGGATCCGCACTGCTTCAGGACGAACCGCTCGTGGGTCGCATCCTCGAGTCGGTGGTGTCGGCAGTGCAGGCGACTGGCCGAGGTGTCCCGGTGACCCTGAAGACCCGCACCGGCTGGGATCGAGAACATCGCAACGGCGTGCGCGTCGCACAGATCGCGGAGGCGAGCGGAATCGCCGCGCTCGCGATCCATGGTCGAACCCGCGCCGATTTTTACGAGGGCGATGCCGAGTACGACACCATCCGTGCGATCCGAGAGACCGTTCGCATTCCGGTGTTGGCCAATGGCGACATCACGAGTCCCGATAAGGCGCGTGTCGTGCTGCAGTACACCGGGACTGCCGGCGTGATGGTCGGTCGCGCCTCCCACGGGACTCCCTGGATCTTCCGTGATATCAACGGTTTATTGACGCAAGGCGTCTTGCCCGAACCACTCTCTCGGGCGGAGCGGCGTGATATAGTTTTGGCGCATTTGCAGGCCATCTACGCCTTTCACGGCGAAGAGTCCGGCCTGCGAATCGCACGCAAACATCTCGGCTGGTACGCAAAACTGCTCGAGTCGGCGCCCGATGCACGGGCCCGCCTCATGGCAGAGGTCTCCACGTCGTCGCAGTTCGCGTGTGCGAACGAGCTGTTCGGCGCTTGGGCGCAAGTACATTGACGGTGAGGGGCGTGCGATGTCGGGTGATGGCAATGACGGAACCAAGCGCGAGCTTCCGCTGCGCGGCCACACCGAGCGGGCGCTCGAAGACTACCTCCGTCACCTAAACGGACACGCCCCCGCCGACCTCTACAACCTCGTGATTCGCGAAGTCGAAGAACCTCTGCTTCGCGTCGTGCTGAGACACGCCGACGGAAACCAGTCTCGTGCCGCCGAAATCCTCGGCATCAATCGCGCCACCTTGCGCCGCAAACTGCGCGAGTTCGGCATCAACCCGGAGTGAACTCATGCCCGTCGTCCTGCGTCGCGCCCTGATCTCGGTGTCTGACAAAACCGGCGTCATCGAACTTGCCAAGGCGCTCGCTGCGCGCGACATCGAGATTCTCTCGACGGGCGGTACGGCGCGTCTGCTCGCCGAGCAAGGCATCACCGTCAAAGAAGTTTCGCAGCACACCGGCTTTCCCGAAATCATGGATGGCCGCGTCAAGACGCTGCATCCGCGCATTCACGGCGGCTTGCTCGGCCGACGAGGTGTCGACGAAAGCGTGATGACGCTGCACGGCATCGAGCGCATCGATCTGCTCGTGGTCAATCTTTATCCGTTCGCCGAAACAGTCGCGCGACCGGCCTGCACGTATTCCGAGGCGATCGAAAACATCGATATCGGCGGGCCGGCGATGGTGCGAGCCGCATCGAAAAATCACGATGCCGTCACCGTGATCGTCGATCCGGCAGATTACGCCACCGTCCTTACAGAGCTCGACACTCACGGGGGTGCGACCTCACCCGCCTTGCGCGCTTGGCTCGCCGCGAAAGCCTTCGCGCACACGGCCCGCTACGACACCATGGTGGCCAATTATCTGCAGGCGAGAAATCCCGCACCGGGCGCCGCGTTTCCGCAATCGCTGCCGCTCGTGTACGAAAAAGTGCAAGACCTGCGCTACGGCGAAAACCCACATCAGCACGCCGCGTTTTATCGCGACGTCACGCCGCGGGGCCCCTCGGTATCGAACGCAAAGATGCTGCAGGGCAAGGAGCTCTCGTTCAACAATATCGCCGATGCCGACACCGCCATCGAGTGCGTCCGCCAGTTCACGACGCCGGCTTGCGTGATCGTCAAGCATGCGAACCCTTGCGGTGTCGCGACCGCTGCCGATGCCCTCGCCGCATACGAGCTCGCTTATCGCACCGATCCGACCTCAGCCTTCGGCGGCATCATCGCCTTCAACCGCCCGGTCGACGCGAAGATGGCCAAAGCGATCCTCG